>JBLNDT010000056.1:0-3357 GCA_050261915.1 Solirubrobacterales bacterium | reverse complement strand
GTGTTCCTCAATGGGTTTCAGCCCTAGTGTGTGTAATTCTTTTAACCATTGTAAATTTAATAGCAGTAAAGGCCTTCGGAGAATTTGAGTTTTGGTTTGCATTAATAAAGGTTGTTACAATAATTGTAATGATAATATGTGGTTTGGTAATGATATTTACAGGTTTTGGTAATGGTGGAGTGCCTATAGGATTTTCTAATTTATGGACTCATGGAGGCTTTTTCCCTAATGGGATACAAGGACCTATAAGCGCTATGGTCATGGTTATATTTGCATTTTTAGGAATGGAGCTTATTGGTGTTACTGCAGGGGAAGCAAAAAATCCTGATGTAGTAATTCCTTCAGCTATTAACAAGGTTTTGTGGAGGGTTTTAATATTTTATATAGGTTCATTGTTTGTTATATTGTCAATATATCCTTGGAACGAACTTGGAACATCAGGAAGCCCTTTTGTTATGACCTTTGCTAAGCTGGGTATTGCAGCAGCAGCAGGTATAATTAACTTTGTTGTTATAACAGCAGCCGCATCATCCTGCAACAGCGGTATATTTACAAGCGGTCGTATGTTATATAATCTCTCTCTGCAGGGAAAAGCACCAACGTATTTCAGTGCACTCAGCAAAACTTCCGTTCCTGCAAGAGCAATACTGCTTTCCTCAGGTGCAATGCTTATTGGAGTTGTACTTAACTATATTATGCCGGGAAAAGTTTTTGGATATGTAACAAGCATTACCACATTCGCAGGAATTTTTGTATGGTGCATAATTGTATTATGTCATTTGAACTTTAGAAAGAATCTCACATCAGAACAGGTTAGAAAGTTGAAATTTCCAACTATAGGTTTCCCATATTTAAACTGGATTGTATTAGCATTTTTCGTGTTTATAATAATAGTAATGGCTATGAATCCAAATGACAGAATTGCTTTGATAGTAGGAGTAACCTGGTTGATTATTCTAACAGCTACTTATTACGGAGCAGGATATAATAAAACTGAGAAAGAACCGGTTAAAAAATAAATAAATTTTAAGTGGTTCTAATGAAACTTTATTGTAATATAAATATAAAAATAGGGACTGTAAAACAGTTCCTATTTTATTTATGTTAGACAATTCTAACAAGTTGTTAAAAAAATAAAACATTTTTTACATAAATTGAAATTATTCGAAAAATTTATTATAATATAAGTAAATTAATATAGAAAGTTACTAGCTGATAAGCTGAAATTTATTTACTTATTACAGGAGGTAGCTATATATGTCCCTATTTTCATACCATATCTTTGATGCTGTGGTAAAGCAAAAGAGTTTTTTGAAGGCTGCAGAAGTTATGAATTTAACTCCATCAGCCGTCAGCCATTCAATTGCTTCTTTGGAAAGCATGTTGGGATTTCCATTGTTTGTAAGGACAAGAACAGGTGTACAACTTACCAGTGAGGCTGAAAGTCTAATTATACATGTTAGAACGATTCTAAATTGTGAAGAACAATTAATGCAGGAAGTAGCACAAATAAATGGATTAAACAAAGGAACAGTAGTAATTGGTGCTTTTAATAGTGTTTGTATTAACTGGATTCCAGATATTATTAAGACCTTTGAGATTCTCTATCCAAATATCAATGTAAATATATTTCAGGGTGGTTATGAGGACATTATCAGCTGGAGTAAAATGGGTATCATAGATATCGGATTTGGGATTCTTCCTGTTTCTGGTGATTTGGTAGAAACACCGCTTCACAAGGATCGGCTTGTGTGTATCACTCCGAATAATTATAAGCCGGCTAGGTCAAAGTATGTCACCATTGATGACATAAGGAACAAAACCTTTGTTTTACAAAGAGAAGGTACTAATGCAGATATTATGGCATTCATTAAAAAATATGACTTATCTGTTCGCTCACAATTCTTTATGGAAGATGATCAATCAATAATTGCTATGGTTGAAAGCGGTTTTGGCATCAGTATAGTTCCAGAACTGGTTCTGAGCAAGTTGAAAAACGATGTAAATATTTATCCCATAAAACCGGAGGAATACCGTGTTATAGGCTTATTAACAAATAAAAAACAGCTGCTTGCCCCAGCTACAGTAAAAATGTTTCATCACATTATTGACTATGTTAAAGAGAATAACCTAATGAATGTTGATAATCCAAAATCTATGAAGTCGAAAGTTTAAATTAATTTATATAAAATAAGAGCTTATTCCAGGTGCACACGGGCATCTTGAATAAGCTCTCTTTTAGTTATCTGCTTCCCTTATCGTAAGGCACCGCTACAGCTCTTGGAGCCTGAGATGACTTGGAACTGAAGGCAAGCACTATTAAAGTTGCTATAAATGGCACCATTTTATATACGTCACTTGGTATAGGCGCTGTTGCAAGTAATGGGATGACTGAGTATGCAGCAGCTATAGTTTTCATTAGTCCAAAGAAAAATGCTGCAAAAAGCACCCTTAAAGGTTTCCACTGACCAAATATCATAACCGCCAGTGCTAAAAATCCATAACCTGATACAGTTTCGTTAAAGTTTGTGGATGTTGGAATAACGAATACAAGACCTCCAAGTCCTGCCAAGGCACCAGATATTATTACACCAGCATAACGCATCTTATATACATTTATACCTACAGAGTCTGCTGCATGAGGATGCTCGCCACAGGCTCTTAGACGCAATCCAAATCTGGTTTTATAAAGCACAATTATTGAAATTATCAAAATGATAAAACCAATATAAGTAGTTATATATGCATTTTGAAAGAACATGCCTCCTATTATTGGAATATCCCCAAGTACCGGCACAGAATGAATTCGGAAGGTGTTTTCAAACTGAATCTGTTGAACCCCGTTTGGCTGAATCATCCTGGCAGTAAAAATTGCAAAGGCAGGGGCAAACATATTAAGGGCAGTACCGCTGATTATCTGGTCAGACTTCATGTTTACAGAGGCATAAGCATGGAAAAGAGAAAATACAATCCCTGTTAAAACAGATATTAGTATGGCCAGTAAAAGCAGCAGCTGACCGCTCATTTGTCCTTCCATCTGATTTATAAAAAATATTCCTGTAAAAGCTCCCATTATCATCATTCCATCTAAAGCAATGTTTGTAACGCCGCCTCTTTCAGTAAATACACCACCTAATGCAACAATAAGAAGTGGTATTGAGAAAAACATGGTTTGCTGAACTACTAGATAAAGTATATTCATTATTTATCACCCCTTCCACGTTTAAAGAGCCAAGGCAGCAATTTTCTAAAATATAGTGCAAAGGCGCTGAAATAGATAATTACCGCTATTATAATATCTATAACCTCTGGGGCAAAATTTAAGGTCTGAAGGAAATTTCCTCCTTGAGTAATGTA
>JBLNDT010000055.1:0-12032 GCA_050261915.1 Solirubrobacterales bacterium | reverse complement strand
CGTTCTCCATAAATTTACTTCCTTCCGCATAAAATTAATACTTATTATGTGCTAATATAAGCATAAATATTAATTTTTTTCTTTGAATTCAAGACATCTTGCTAATTGCTCTTTATTTACCAGGCAATTTGATAATATTACCCCCATAAATGTAGTGTATTTTGGTACTATACCATTTTTATATTTCAAAATTTTATGAAATAACTCTTCCTTAGCTATAGCATCTTCCTCTAAGCCTGTTGATTCCATACTGTATCTCATCCTTTCTGGATGCCTGCAGTCCTTCTGTTGTTTGCATTCACACGATTTGCATAACCTGCAGCTGCCACAAAGCAAGGCATACCCTTCCACTTTTTTCTCTATTTCTCTAGCCACCTTATCTGTTAAACTTTTCAATGTAGAATTTGCAGCTTTCATAGAAAAGTATCCATTTTTAATATCTGTGTATTGTTCCATTGCTGTGCTAAAACAAATAATAATTGCATATTTATATCTGGAGCTAATTACATCATAGGATTTGGCATACGGTGGACAACTCCATTTGTTTTCATAATTGGGGCATCCACTCCTGCATTTATTAACAATAAGATTGTTGTTTATATATTTAAGTAATTCATTTGCCTTTACCACTTTTGCTTTACATGATATTTGAATTTCTCTCGTTGGGGTTTTTCTGCTTTGAACAATTTCTATCATAATCATCACTAGTTGTACTAGTGTCTATTCCTCCTTTACTTCATTAATTTTCATGTATTTTCAGTACTTAGTATTAGCAATATGCCTTATTATTTTACATAAAATCTTTACATTACTCGGATAAAATAAAACAGCATGAGCTTATCATGCTGTTCTTATAAAACTTATATAAATAGTTACTGTTGAAACTGATCTATGATTCCGCCATCAAGATTAAATACCGTAACTTGCACATGACTGCCCATTACATCAACTACTGTATAATGGTACTCATATTCAGGTGTCACATCTACATCTTTAGTATCAGCATATATTTGTGAAGCTATTGGTGCTCCAAAAGTTCCAGTAGTAACCTGATAAATCGTTTTGTTGTAATTAAAGACCTCTCCCTCAATAGTTTCATTAAAATCTGAATTTATATGACGCCTTGTATAAATATGCTCATGACCACAAAAAACCATTGGATTTATAGATGCGTCAATTACTTTCCATAATTTATCACGTTGGAGTTTATTGGCATCAAGAGATGAGCCAACATGTGATCCTGTTGGGTATGCAGGTTCATGAAAAAAATAAAAATTATGTATTTTCGTATAATTAGTATTATTTTTTTCCCAATTTAGCTGTATATCTGATATTGTGTGATCTTCGCCTGGATTGTTAGTGTTTAGCATGTAAAACCTAAGGTCATTTTTATCAAAATAATATACTGTTCTATTATATCCATTTAAAAAATTTGCATTAAACTCTGAAAATACTTCTCCAAACGCCTTTTCCCCCAGTGCCCCCGCAGCAGCTTCATGATTTCCAAATCCTGGATAATAGAAGTCTATAGGATAATATTCTGTTATTAATTTTTTGAAACTTAAGAGTTCAGCCTTTGTATCATTATATGTATTTTTACAGTATGCCAGATCTCCTGGTATTATTGCAAAGGAAGGCTGTGGAGATAATTTCTTTAACTCGGCTAAAGTTTTTTTAACAGCTTCCATGTTTATAGTGCCTTCAATTTGTCCACGAGAATCTGCCATTACTACAAAACGCAATGTTGTTTGTGAGGGTATCTCTGCCATCTGGGGCTGTCCATTCCAATAGCCGTTTTTAATATAGCACCATCCAGCAGAATCCTGAGTCCAGCCCTCTATTAACCATGAACCATTAAGATCAAGATAACACCAGCCTTGTGAATCACGAGCCCAGCCGCTTTTAAGCATGACTCCATTTTGATAATAGTGCCAAGTGTTGTTTGAGTATGCCCATCCATTGTAACCTGTACTTGCTAATGGGGTGTCACATCCACCAAATATTATTAATATTAATAAAAGAAAAATAAATGTCTTCTTCATAATTCTTACTCCTTATCACTAAATAACATCATTTAATAATGTTATAATTATATATTCTATAAAATCTACTAGAAATCCTTGTATTAATAAAAAAAGGCTATACCAGTTATTTTTACCGGTATAGCCTATACTTTTTTAATAAACTAAATTGATTAACATGCTCCTCTTTTTGTAAGGAATACAACTATTATTGTTTTTAATATTATCTTAATATCAAGCCAAACTGACCATTTGTCAATATAATTTGTATCTAGGGCCACTACTTCGTCAAATGCAGTTATAGTACTTCTGCCGCTAACTTGCCACATACCTGTTATCCCTGGCTTAATGCTTATTCTTCTCCTGTGATAACTATCATAATGGCTCACTTCTTCAACTGTTGGAGGTCTTGTCCCAACTAAACTCATATCCCCTTTTAAAACATTAATAAATTGAGGAATTTCATCTATACTTGTCCTTCTAATAAACTTGCCAAAACGAGTTATTCTAGGATCATCCTTAACTTTAAACATTAAATTTCCAGACATTTCATTTTGGGAAAGCAGCTCATTTTTTTTCTCATCTGCATTTATACACATTGATCTAAGTTTATATAATTTAAACACCCTGCCGTTTGTGCCAACTCTATCCTGGGTGAAGAAAATTGGACCTGGAGAATCAAGCTTAATTATAATAGCTGCAATAATCCATATAGGACTGGATAAAACAATCCCTACTAATGCACCTATAATATCAATAATCCTTTTAGTAAATAGTTGAAGGCTGTTCAAAGAAACTGAGTGAAAGGTAACCATAGGGAAAGTGCCTAAACTAGCAACGTGAACTCTGGAAAACTTGTTGTCTACTATATCAAGCAGAACCCTTGAAGTTATACCCATTTCTTCAGCAATTAAAATATATTCTTGAATTTCCTTAAAATATTTTATTGGTAATGCAAAATAAATTTCATCAACTACATGCTGCATAAGTTCTTCCTTGAATATTGCAGTATTTAATAATTGAGTATTTAAAGTTTCATTTTGGTCAATATGTATATACTTTTCTACCTTAATTCTAATATTTGTTTTCTTTACATAATAATTAAACTTATCGTACATTTCTTGAGTACCGATAACTAAAACCTGCTTTGTATTCTTACCATCCGGGAACACCAACACATATGACATTAGATATCTGATAATAAGCAAAACTGTAAAAGCAATTAAAAAAAAGTTGAAAAATAACATTCTGCTAAACATTGTCTCTTTTACAGCATACATTAATGCAGCTATTAAGACTGAAGTAAATGTGGATGCTCCTAGAACATTCTTAAAAATTCTGTCATAGTATTTAAAAGTAGTATTGTTGTACATTCCATTAACACCCATCATAAACACCCAGGTTGGTATATATACAAGAATTACCCATGCATATACCTTTATGTTATATAGGGTTGTAAATTGTGAAGTTACTATATAGGCCATCTCATAAGCCAGAATTAATCCAATAATATCTGTGATTAAATAGTAAACATTAAAAAAAGCTAATTTATTTGATTTATGCATTTTTATCTTCCTTATCTATATTTATAGTTGATTGGATTATATTTCATCATTATACATAATAAAACAAAATAATTTACTATTTATGATAATATACTTAATTTAAACTTTTTACAACCTATGTTGTTAAAATCCCCCTTGTTTTTTTTGTATATAAGAGGATAATATGTAGAATCCTGGCTTAGCAACAGCCATACTTTCTCCATTGGTGAGAGTACTAAAAACAAATTCTTCTGTAATTCAGGGAGTTTATCCCTAATACAATAAATATCTTCTATCCAAGACTCCATCTATAATCTCCCCAAACAATCTATTCAGCATCAAAATCAATAAAATACTTCCTCTCAGGTGCATGTATTGTAAGGGTGGCAAGATTAATATTGTCCTTTAAAATGTCAACTCTGTATTCAAACATGATATTATCATTTTGTTTCTTCATGAATAAGTAGCTTCCTTCTTCTTGCTCCTCAGCCTCATCACTTATTTCTGCGTAGATCTCTGCACCGCTGACTACTCCAGGATATCCTGATTTTCTTATTTTTCCTTCTATTGCTTTAAAAAAACGTTCCATTTTTTCTCTCTTTCTTATATATCTAATTCTCTTAAAATAAAGTATATACTAAGTTTAAGAATAAAAGTAGTCCTGATCAATATTAATTTAATATGGTAGTTTACTCAAAAAGGAGCATTGCTCATAGCTTATTAAAAGCTATTTTGCAATACTCCCTTCTTGATTACCCCGAAAGTTCTTAATACCTTTATACCTTTATTGAATTATGCAATTAGTATAGGTCAGTTTGCTTGAAGTGCCTGGTTCTGTTGATTTGGATCCAATTTTATCTCCAGTAAAGCAGGCTGTTGCATTTGCACCTCGCACAGTTGCAAAAATTGTCTTTCCAGTTTTTAAATAATTATATTCATTTCCAGATGATATTATTTTAGCATTAGTAGCTTCCTCAAAGAAAACACCATATACAAAATTAGAATTTATTACATTTCCTTTGAGCTTAACAGCGGATGTTTCTGCTGAATAAAAGCATCTTCTTCCAGAAGTAGTATTATTTGTATAGCTATTATAATTAAATGATACATCTCCTCTATTATAAACAGAATCTATTGATTCCCCCGCCCCCTGTTTGGACCACATCTCGAATACAGTTAATAATGTGCAGCCTGTAGAATCACCAACACTATCCTTAATTGTGTTTTTTTCAAATACTACATTTGCAAATGTACCTTGGTTAATTTCAGTCATCATTATTCTTCTTACCGTTCCTGATAAATTTAAGCGATTACTTGAAATTTTTATATTATTAAAAATATCATCCGTTCCTGTAAAAACCGTTATTAGCTTGTCACAAGAAGTATTAATTACTCCCTTAGTATAGTTGATAGTATTATTATATATATTGTAATTTCTATGTACCCCTTTATTATCTCCCCAAATTGCAATTGCTTCATCATTTCCATTTTTGACTAATGTATTATTGTATACATTAACAGTATCACCAACAAGTCCATTATTGCACATGAACCACAAACATCCACCAACTGGCCCGCCGCTTGTATTTTCTATGTAACAGTTACTTATATCAATGTTCTTATATCCATCTCGCACCCATATTGGCGTACATGTTGTTTTTATACCATTGTTTTTCACTATAAAACTGCTGTTTTTAATATTTGCACTTGTAACGCCTTTAAGTTTAAGTATAATTCCTTCCATCCCATTTGGATTTACAGCATAATTGCTGAAAACAGGATTTTTATGGCTTCTATACTCTATGTAAAGTCCGTTTATGGAAACATTTGCGCCCTTGGCATTTGACACTATATAATCATCAAGGTTAGTTTTGAATGAATCATCAGCAATTAGTTTTGTTTCACCAGTTACACCTGATAATGTAACTCCATCCTGAAGAATAAGGGGCTTGTCCAAAAGGTATTCACCTGCTGGAATGAATAAATTAACATTTTTTCCTTTATTGGCGAGTAATGCCTTATTTATTATATCTGATACAGGTTGAGGTGATTTAGTAAAATTACTGTCATTATAATTTTTATTAGCTGTGCTGCTATAATATAATTTTTGTCCGGTTTTTAATCCATACATTTTACTTATGTCTAATACATTTAAAGTTGTTTTATTCCCTGCTGGGATTAGGTTATTACCAGCCGCTTCTACATTATAACCGGAAATTGATACTACTATTGCTACAGCAGATATAAATGACAGTATTATGTCTTTAATATTAAATCTCACGGTAAATTCTCCTTTCACAAAACACTAAATCTATTTCCTAGCAAGGTAAGTTAATTTGCATATTGTTTTGGAAAATCACCAAAGTTTTAAACTTGAGCAAAATAATACATCCATTTCCGTAACGGGCTGACTTATGTCATTGACGACATTAATCACGCACTATATCTATATATTTCATCCTCCTCACTCGAAAGTATACAACTTTGGCAAAAAAAGCAAAAACTCCCTTTTCTATAACCATCACTTGTATAATATTCCTGCATTCTTATTTTATAAATTTTTGATACTTTTTCAGGTTAAATCAAATATGAAGATTTAGTATATGTACTTCTAACCCCTCACATTTGAAAATATAGCGTTTTTTTCCATCATAATGCGCTACTAGACTTAAGAAAGTCATCATTACGTGACTTCTGATTTAAAACTTCTTCCATTAGCATTTTCTATGACGCAATTCAATAGGATGGACTCAGCCTTCTGTTTAAAGATTGTGCATTACCTGAATGCCTATCTAACCATGGATTTAGAAGTTATTGAATGCAGTGCTGCCAAATATGTAATCATAGGTTCATATACGATTCTCCGCTTTTGGTGCAAAATACATTCATATTTCCATGAATAGTAACATAAGATCACTCCAACATCATCAAGAGTTGTCCGCTAAAAACTCCATTAGTTATTGAATTTCTTCCACTGGTAACACAATCTCTTTAAAGTGCTTTTTAGAATCACTAGAATTTAAACTTCATAAAAACAGACACCTTCCCCAAATAAAAAAGACGGTGTCTTTTCATAGCCTTTGAAAAAAGCTTACGAGTCAGTTAATCAACAATATCATGTAGATGTTTGTTTTCCTTTTCTAATTCAGATATTCAATTTTCTAATTATATTACTATAATAAAAAATCATGAGACACAAGCCTCAAAACATGATATGTATGGTGGAAACTAGGAGTGTTTGTCCTCCCGCCCGAAAGCATCGGCACCCAAACATGGATCGGTGATATCTTTTTTGATATTCTTTCTGCCAGTGGTTGCCCATACTAATCAGCTGATTACTTCCAGCCAACGATTTAATTGTATCATATAGAAAAATAAATAACAACTATTACCGTTTTACCTAATATATGTCTAAATTATTTACTTTTAAATTAGTACCACTAACTTTTTGCCCGAATACAAAAGAATTTCTTCTGAATCGAAATAGTAATCTTAATCATTAAAATCTTTAAACAATTTATAATACTATATGTATAGTGGAGGGGAGGAGTGTGGTCCCCTGTCCGAAAGCAATAAATTCTATAATTCTCTAAATCAAGGTATGTTAACTATCATTACTTGCTGAATTACACCGGTATATTTAGTATAAATTCTGAAACACTAATTTATGAGGTGATATATATGAAATTATTCATGCCAGATATGGCATATATAGATGCTAAAGCTTTAAAATATCATGTAGGTATATCTTTAAGAAAATATTTAGAAAAAGAAAACGTACCTTTAATAGAATCTAAAAAAGTTATAATTGAAGGAAAGTCACCTAGTGAAAATTATGCAAAAGCTAAAAAAATTATTTATATTACTATAAACTCACAAAAAAAATTAAAGCCATGTAAGCCTTCTGCTGATTACCAATTTGACTTATCAAGCTCATGTCCTGGTCATTGTGAATACTGCTATCTACAAACTACTCAAGGTGAAAAGCCTTATATGAAAGTTTTCGTTAATATAGAAGACATATTAAATGTTATAAATGAACATATAAATAATAATAAACCTAATATTACCACATTTGAATCTGGAAGTATTACTGACCCTGTTGCTCTCGAACATTTGACTGGGAATTTGAAAAGATGCATAGAATTTTTTGCAAATAGCGAGAATGGAAAACTTAAAGTTATTACAAAATATGATAATATGGATTCATTTTTGAATATAAATCATAATAAGCATACAAAATTCAGATTTAGCATTAATACAAAATATGTTATAAACAATTTTGAACATGGTACATCTAATTTTGAAGAAAGAATAAAGGCTGCTAAAAAAATTGCTAATGCAGGATATCCTTTAGGATTTATTATTGCTCCTATTATGATTTATGATAATTGGCAATTTGAATACGAAGAATTACTTAATACATTAAAATGTCATTTAAAAGATTATACTGATGAACTTACATTTGAACTTATTCAGCATAGATTTACTTCTACAGCTAAAGACTTAATACTTACTAGATTTCCCAGTACAAAGCTAGATCTTAATGAAGAAAATAGACTATTAAAATGGGGTCCTTATGGAAAGTTTAAATATGTGTATCCAAAAGATAAAAGTTCTGAACTTAAAGACTATATCTCTCAACTTATATATAATAATTTTAAAAATGCTATAATAGAATATTTTACATAAAAGATTATTGTATAAATAAAAATGCCGCATCAGTTTTCCAACTAATACGGCACTATTTTTGAGATTGTTTGTTGCTAAATGCACCATGTGAATCATATGTATGGTGGAGGCGAGGAGTGTCGAACTCCTGTCCGAAAGCAGCAGCACCCAAGCATCTCCGAGCGCAGTTCTTATTTTGACATTCCCTCTGTCTGACGCCTAAGAACAGGCTTCAGATTTCAGTAGCTTCATAAATTCCGTTTCTTACTCAAAGCTTTGTAAGACGCGTTTCCCCGCTGTCGACGCCCTATCCTAAGCCGCGGGACTCAAAGGTAGGACGTAGCAGACTAAGCTGCTAAAGCTAAATTATCGTTTGCGTTTATATTTAGATTCCCAGTTTTTTAACGCAGGCCCAGGAGACCTTCGGCTCGCTTCTTGAATACAGCATACCCCCGTCGAAACCAAGTACGCCCCCGTGTATATGTTATTTTTTGGATAAATTTTATCCAAATCTTTAACCTGAATTAATATTACAACAAATTTCTCTATTATTCAATAGGTATTTGTTGTGTTAACAAAAATATAATATATTATCTAAACTTGTCTTTCATCTGTCTTTCTATGTCTCTCTTTGCATCTTTTTCTAGCATGGAATCACGTTTATCGTAATCCTTCTTGCCTTTTGCTACAGCAAGATTAACCTTGATTCTACCATTTTTAAGGTAAAGAGACAACGGAATCAGAGTAAAGCCCTTTTGTGCAGTGAAGCCTTCCAGCCTCAATATTTCCTTTTTATGCAAAAGGAGTCTTCTTGGCCTTAAGGGATCTCTGTTAAAGATGTTTCCCTTTTCATAAGGGCTTATGTGAAGGTTATAAACATATATTTCTCCATTCCTGATGTCTGCATAGCTGTCCTTTAAGTTAGCCTTCCCTGCCCTGATTGACTTTACTTCAGTACCAACCAACTCAATTCCAGCCTCCATGGCTTCCTCAATGAAATAATCATGCCTTGCTTTTCTGTTTTCAGCTAATGTTTTATTTTGTGATTCCTTCTTCATAATGAACACCTGCTTTTTTATATCTTCACTAGATATCCATTATATAACATCTAGTTCCATAAATCAAACTAATTCAAAGAATATTTCATGGGCAAAGGTGTCTACTTTGGATACCTTTATTTTCACTTCATTACCTAGTTTATATACGTTTTTAGTCTTCTCACCAATAAGGCTTAAGTGCTTTTCATCATATACATAATAATCGTCATTTATGGTGCTTATGTGTACAAGACCCTCTATTGTATTTGGTAGCTCAACAAACATTCCGAAGTTGGTAACGGAGGATATTATTCCATCAAACTCCATGCCTATCCTCTCACTCATGTACTCTGCCTTCTTTAGGTCATCCACTTCTCTTTCAGCTTCTTCTGCAATTCTTTCTGTCTCTGAGGACTGCTTAGCAGCATATTCAACTTCTGCTGTTAGACGTTTTACTCTTTTTTCATCAATGCGGCCATGGATGTATTCCTTTATTATTCTGTGTATTATAAGGTCAGGATATCTTCTTATAGGTGATGTAAAGTGGCAGTAGTATCTTGCTGCAAGGCCGAAATGGCCCATACAGTCAGGAGTATACCTTGCCTGTTTCAAGGATCTTAATAATAGTGTACTTACTACTGTTTCCTCCTTATGACCCTTTACCTTTTCCACTACCTCTTGAAGTGCTTTTGGATGAATCTCCTTGCTCCATTTAATTACATATCCAAGATTGTGTACAAACTCATTGAAGACCATGAGTTTTTCCTCGTCTGGTTCTTCATGGGTTCTGTATACAAAAGGAATGTTTGCCCAGTACATATGCTCTGCTATGGTTTCATTGCAAACAAGCATAAATTCTTCAATTATTCTGTTTGCTATTGCTCTTTCATAAGGCACCACATCTACAGGCTTGCCAAATTCATTTAATATTATTTTGCACTCATCAAAGTCAAAGTCTATAGCACCTCTGTAAAGCCTCTTATTATACAAGATCTTGCAGAGCTCTTCCATAGTTTTAAATTCATCCACAAGATAATCATATCTTTTGATAAGTTCAGGATCCCCATCTCTTAGTATTTTAGTAACATCAGTATAGGTCATTCTTTCTGAGGTTTTAATTATTGTTTCCTCAATATTGTGGTCCACCACCTTGCCACTGTGGTCTATTTCCATAAAGCAGCTTAGTGTCAACCTGTCAACCTGAGGATTAAGGCTGCATATTCCATTTGAAAGCTTCTTTGGCAGCATTGGGATAACCCTGTCAATCAAATAAACTGAAGTTCCTCTGTTTAAAGCTTCCTTATCTAAAGGATTTTTTTCCTTTACATAATTTGATACGTCTGCTATATGAACTCCAAGATAATAGTTTCCATTTGGCAGTACCTTTATAGATATAGCATCGTCAAGGTCCTTTGCATCTTCACCGTCTATGGTTACAATTTTAAGGTCTCTAAGGTCCTTCCTGTTTTCATATTCAGCTTCAGGAATTTCCTCAGATATATTTTCTGCATAGTTTTCAACCTTAGGCGGGAATTCCTCCGGGAGTCCGTGCTTTTTAATAATTGTTAATATATCTATGCCCTTTTCTCCCTTTTTACCTAATATCTCAACTATTTTACCTTCAGGATTTCTTCGTTTTTCAGGCCATACTGTAATTTCTGCAATTACAATATCACCAGTTTCAGCTCCTGCCCTTGAGTCCTTTGGTATGAATATATCCTGATATATTCTTTTTTCATCAGGTACCACAAAACCATAGTTCCCATTGTCTTCAAACAAACCTATTATTTCCTTATTTGCCCTTTCAAGGATTCTTATTATTTCACCTTCACACTTCTTGCCCCCAGGAACTTCCTTAACTATCTTTACAACTACTCTGTCCCCGTGCATGGCTCCATTTAAATTTGAAGATGTTACAAACACATCCTGCCGGTCTGCTTCAGGTATTACAAAGGCAAACCCCTTTTGGTGCCCTTGAAGCTTACCTACTACAAGACCCATTTTTTCAGGTATCCCGTAATGTTCTGTTCTTGTTTTCAGTATTAACCCGTCTTTTTCCATGGATTTTAATATTTTTTCAAAGTCCGCCCTGTCTTGTTTAGATATTCCAAAAACCCTTGCAAGCTCCTGGCTTGTCATAGGCTTATAAGCCTGCTCCTTCATAAAATCTACCAGCGTTTCGCTTATGTTCATAAAATCCCTCCTAACCTCTTTATATTTTTATATTTAAACAACTTAATTATGCAAAAAAATAAACAGAGCGCTAAATAATTAGAGCTCTGCATAAAAAATTACTTACCGATAAAGTTTTGTGCAAGTGAAAGACCTGCAAATATTATTGCACATACTATAGTTATTCTAATTAGACGTGCTTCTGAAGTTCTTGATTTATTCTTTGAATAAAAGGACTCTGAAGCTCCTCCTGAGGACATAATGCCGCTGAAGCCGTTTGTTTTACCTGGCTGCATTAACACTACAACTATTAGAATTATAGAAACAATAACCTGACATACGGTTAATACTATACTTAAACTCATTTTTTACCTCCCGATTTATAAGCAGAACTTATTTATCCTACCTATTTTAACACATATCTTCCAATAGTTAAATAGCTATTAGTAATTTTCGTGTTTCAAGTTGTAAAATGATTTAAGTCCTCTAAATTCTCCCATATCTCCAAGCTCTTCCTCTATCCTCAAGAGCTGATTGTATTTTGCAACCCTTTCACTCCTTGCTGGAGCTCCTGTTTTTATCTGACC
>JBLNDT010000054.1:0-12151 GCA_050261915.1 Solirubrobacterales bacterium | reverse complement strand
GCTGTCCCATATAACCTGTGCATCTGCAGAGATTACCTGAAAGGTAGTGGATAACATCTTCTTCAGTAGGGTTAATGAGTTCATTTTTAAGGGCAAGTACTGTCATTATAAAACCAGGACTGCAGAAACCGCACTGTTCGGCTCCATCTGCAACAAGAATTTCAGCAAATTTTTCAGCTTCATCTTGTACACCTTCCATAGTTGTAATGTTTTTTCCAGCAGCTTTTATTGTAAGAAGGGAACAAGATAAAACTGGTGTGCCTTCCACCCAAACTGTGCAAAGGCCGCAGCAGGATGTATCACAGCCTTTTCTAATGCTTAAAAATCCATATTTTCTTAGAGTTTCTCCGAGAAATTCCTCTGGATATATATTACATATTGTGTTTTTACCGTTTATTATTAAATCTATTTCCATTCCGATACCTCCTTTAAAGCCTTTTTAACAAGGACTTTGCTAAGTGCTTTTCTGTATTCTTTATTAGCTCTCATGTTTGAACCAAAGGCCAGCTCCTCTGATGCAATTAAAGCAGCTTCTTCAATAGCACTAGCTGTTAACTCTGTATTGCTCATATATTCTGAGGCTTTTTTTGCAATTTCAGCACCCCTTGGTCTGGCTCCAAGTGCAATGGAATACTTACCATCTATAAGAGAAACCGCTGCGTTTAAAATTGAAAAATCGCTTTTAGCATTTCTAAAGTTAATATAAACAGCTTTTTTATTGGTTTTCCTGATAAATATTCTTGTTAATATATCTTTTTCGTAAGGTTTAGCCAGGAATTCCGAAAGAGGCATTCTTCCCATTTTATATAATTCAACCTCACAATCCAATACTAAAAGTGCAGGAAGAAAATCTGAAAAACCATATTTAGAGAAAACAGATGCACCTACAGTAACTACATTTCTAAATTGTACCCCTATAATATCTGAAACGGATTTTGGAATTATTCCATTAAAGTATTCTTTTAGCAAGGGGCTTGTCTCTAAATCACGAAAGGTTGTGTAGGCACCTATTTCAATATATTCATTATCTTCCTTTATATAATTCAAATTGAGTTTTGAAAGCTCAACTGCAGTGCTGATTCTTTTAGCACCCATTCTTAAAAAGCAGCAGCCCCCCAAAACAGTATTATTCTTTTTTTCCACAAGTATTTTATAGGCTTCCTCAATAGTTTCTGGTTGAACTAAATTATTCAATGTAAACATACTATTCCTCCCCTTTGTTTATCATATATAAAACAGCTTCAAGAACTCCGCCGGCAATGTTTCTTGCCTTTTCGGAAATTGTAAAGCAGTTTTCAATTTCATCTATTCTTGGATCAATATCAAGGATTTTTATTCCTTTTTTTACATAAGTATTATTTCTTAATATACCCCTAAGCACTCCATCAATATCTGCAGTTATATTTTCAGAATCTATCCTGGCTATTAAATCACCTTTTTTTACTATGCTGCCTATGTCTTTATAAACTTCTATTATCCCAGCAATGCTGCTGTAGGCAACTCTTTCCTTTGTATATCCATTAATGTTTCCTGGTATTCCAGTGTTTTCATGTGCACAGCCTTCAAATATAAGACTTCCTAGATTATGGCCTCTTTTAGTTTCAATAACAATATCCACATCTTTTCCTGCTGAAAAACCTGGTCCAAGACCTATAGTGATTTCGGCCATATTCTTATTTGTTCCAAGGTTTTTCTTGGCAAGAATTGCATCAACTATTACCAGAGGCTTCATTTTTGTAAGTATGTCTGCTTTTGGGTCAACTAAAACCGGTACAGAACCTTCTTTAAAACAACGTTTTATTTCGTCAACATTATTTACCTTAACTGCTTTAACGTTTTCAACAACACAGGTTCCTTCATATACAGCTTCACTGAAGCTAACCTTCCTTCTTACAGAGGTTGGAGCTTCTGTTTCTAATGCAAGTACTTTAAAACCGCATCTATGGAGCTTGTGTATAGTCCCTGAGGCGATATCTCCTGCACCTCTAATTATTATTATGTTTTTATTTAAATTCATTTAAATTCATCCTTTTGCAAATCAATTATTTTACTGTATTCCTCCGGGGTGTCCACATCAAAAAGTACATATTTATTATTTACTTCCACCTTTAAAACTTCATCATTATATTTATTTATTATAATTCTGCCACCCACATCTCCAGATAGGTTCATAAGTTCATTATAAAACTTTACAGGAAAAATAACAGGGTTTCCTGATTTTCCTTCAAAGGAAGGTATTATAATTTTATTTTTGTTATTTTCAAAGGCATTGATCAAGGTTCTTATAGTATCGCCATCAAGGAGGGGCTGATCTCCGGTGAAAAACATGTAGCCGTCAAAATCAGGAGAAGTGCCTAGTCCAATTTTTATTGATTCACTTTGACCATATTCAGCATTTTTATTATATAAGGATACTATATTTTTGTTTTGTCCTATTTCTATAATTTCTTCTGAGGCTGCCACAAGTACTATCTTTGAAAATTTACTTTCCAGAATTATATCTATGATATTTTCAATTAAAGACTTACCCAAAAATGGCAGGAGCAATTTGTTTTTACCCATCCTTTTGCTGGATCCTGAGGCCATAATAATTGCGCATATCATTTTATACACCTTATTTCATCAATATAGTTATAATTGAATTTTTTTATTGACGCTATAAGCTCTTCATTATCTCCAATAATATATAATATTTTTCTTCCCTTTGAATTTTTAAAAAGGCCATTAATATTATAAACCATAGATACCAGATGGTTAATATTTGTTTTTTCATTCATTGAAGCTTTGGTTATTTTAATAAATTCATGAACCCTATGCACATTTTCATCATTTATTTCCATGCCTAATGATTTAACATTTAATACCCCAAAGGTGAAGGTAGTGTTGTTTATTATAACAGGTTCAGTTTCATTCCAACCCTTTATAAGCTTTCTTTTTGCTCCATCGCTTTCAATAATAACGTAATCAAAATATTTAGTAATGGATTCAAGAAAATCAGGGGAAAGACCTATTACTTTATTTTCACTTGTTACACTTTCTCCATAAACATAAATTCCATTTTCCTTTTGCTTGTTTAACTTTGCAATTTCATCAATATTTAATCCAATATAATCATACTGACTTCTATCTGGAAGATATATTTTCGTGGTGGTGGTAACAAGAACCTTATTGTTTTTTCTGAGTTCTTCTGCTGTTTTAAACATTAAGGTGGTTTTGCCCCCAGCCCCAACAATTGATATTATATTATCCATTTAAACCTCCAGATAAAATATATATTTTAATTATACATAATTTATATATTTTTTAATATGCACAATATAAAATAAACCCACAAAACCATTCATTTTGTGGTATTTATTTTATAATGAAATTATTGATTTAAAACTAATAAAATAATGAATAAATAGAAAATAAGTATTAAAATAAGTATAATACATATATTTACGTTATATAATATATGTTAATTGAGTTTAAGCTGTGCTAGTATGAAGTTACTCTGGAGTATAAAATGTTAGGAGTTTTGTTTATGAAGAAAATCATAATTATTTTTACTGGTGGAACAATATGTATGAAGAAGGATGAAGAGACTGGTGCTGCAGTGCCAGCTATGAGCGGCAGCGATATTCTTGAGTTTGTTCCGGAATTAGCTAATAAAGTTCATATAAGCTTTATGGATTTTGGAATGTTACCAAGTCCTCATATTACACTGGAAAATATGCTGGAATTATCTAAGATAGTCAATATCAAGCTTGAAGAAGAAGGTTTTGACGGGGTTATTATTACTCATGGAACAGACTCCATGGAGGAAACAGCATTTTTTATTGACCTGACTTACAATGGTTCAAAGCCTGTTATTGTTACTGGGGCTATGAAAAACAATTCTGAACCAGGCTTTGACGGAGCAGCTAATTTAAGGGACTCTGTAATTGCAGCAGTAAATGAAAATGCTAAGTTCAGAGGGGTTATGGTAGTGATGAATGGGGAAATTCATTCTGCTTCCCAGGTGACAAAAACCAGTACACATGCTCTTGAAACATTTAAGAGTCTTGACTTCGGTCCTATAGGACTGGTAGATAATGATCGGGCATATTTTTATTGTAACTACAACAAGAGACAATACATACCTGTGGACAAAATTAAATGTAATGTGGATATAATTAAATGCGGATGTGGAATGGATGACAGGCTAATAAGATTTTGTGCAGATTCAGGAAGCAAAGGTATAGTTATAGAAGGTATGGGCAGAGGAAACATACCTCCTAGAATGGTACCAGGTGTTGAATATGCCATAGCCAAAGGCATCGTTGTGGTATTAGTATCTCGATGTCCAAAAGGTAAGGTAATGGATGACTATGGATATGAAGGGGCAGGACGGGATTTGGTTGAAAAAGGAGTGCTCCGTGGAGATAACTTAAATGGACAAAAGGCAAGAATAAAACTTATTGCAGCCTTAAGTTATACAAATGATATATCTTCTATTAAAGATATATTTGAAAAAGATTTTTATTAAGGGGGGCAGGTTCATGGATATTACAGATTATAAAATTCTTCAGATACTGCTGGAAGAGGGAAGAATCCCAATGAAGGAACTTGCTCAGAGAGTTATGCTTAGCGCCCCTGCTGCTGCAGAAAGGGTTAAGAGACTTGAAGAAGATAATATAATTAAAGGTTATAAGGCTGTAATTAATTATGATAAACTTGGCAAAAAAATCAATGTGCTTATTAATGTGGATATTAATGTCCAAAAGACAGAAAAATTTATGGAGTTTATAAAGGACGAGGATTCTATAATTGAGTGCCATCACGTAACCGGACCTCACTGTAAAATATTAAAGGCGAGACTTGATGATATTGAGAGCCTTGAAAAGCTCATTGGAAAGATACAGATGTTTGGAAATACTGAGACTTTTATTATTATGTCTTCAGTTGAAAAGGAATGCGTAATAAAAAACATTTAATGGAGGAAAACAATGGATAAATTAAGTCTTCAAAGAGAAGAAATAGAAAAAGTATACGGGAAAATAAGTCCTTTCGAGTTGAAGGATAAGCTTATAAATCTTGCTGCAGAGTCAATACAAATGGGAACACACACACTGCTTGATGCTGGAAGAGGAAATCCTAACTGGATAGCAGCCACTCCAAGAGAAGCATTTTTTACCTTTGGTCAGTTTGCTGTTTCAGAAAGCAGAAGAGTGTGGAATGAAAATGATCTTGCTGGTATGCCTAAAAAAGAGGGAATAGCGGAACGTTTCATGGAATACGTTAAAAATAATCCTGATGCTCCGGGAATAGGTCTTTTGAAAAAAATGATAAGCTATGGAGTTACTGTAAAAGGGTTTAATCCAGACAATTGGATTTATGAGCTTGCAGATGGAATAATTGGAGACAATTACCCACAGCCAGACAGAATGCTTACTCATGTTGAAGCAGTAGTAAACGACTATCTAATCCAGGAATTATGCTATAATGAGCCCTTAGAAGGAAAATTCAAGACTTTTGCAGTGGAAGGTGCTACTGCAGCCATGTGTTATGTGTTTGATTCACTAATTGCAAATAATATATTGTCAAAGGGAGATAGAATTGCCCTTATGACGCCTATATTCACTCCTTACCTTGAGGTGCCTCATCTGCCTAGATATAATTTTGAGGTTGTAAATATATCCGCCAATGAAATGGATAATCAGGGTAACCACACCTGGCAGTACCCAATAGAGGAAGTTGATAAATTAAGGGATCCATCAATAAAGGCTTTGTTTATTGTTAATCCAAGCAATCCTCCATCTGTTGCAATGAGACCTGAAACAGTAGCTCAGCTTAAGGATATTGTTGAAAAAAACAACCCTGACTTAATGATTATTTCAGATGATGTTTACAGTACCTTTGTGGACGGTTTCAGATCAATTATGGCAGATCTTCCATACAATACTCTAGGGGTATATTCCTACTCAAAATATTTTGGAGTTACAGGCTGGAGACTTGGAACTATAGCATTATATGAAAAAAATGTATTTGACAAGCTATTAAGGGAGCAGGATGAAGACAGGAAGGGAAGAGCTAGAAAACGTTACTCTGGTTTATCAACTAATCCGGACAGTATTCCTTTTGTAGATAGAATCGTTGCAGACAGTCGTCAGGTTGCTTTAAATCATACTGCAGGTCTATCCACTCCACAACAGGTTCAGATGGCATTCTTTTCACTGTTTGCTATAACAGATAAGGAAAACAGATATAAGAAACAGACAAAGAATATATGCAGAAGAAGACAAAAGCTGTTGTTTGACGGTTTGGCACTTGAAATTAAAGAAGATGCTTTAAGTGCAGCATACTATACCCAGTTCGATCTTCTTGAATGGGCAGCTCAAAACTATAATGATGACTTTGCAAATTATCTCCAGGAAAACTACAAGCCTGTGGATATTCTAATAAGACTTGCAGAACAAAGCTCAATAGTTCTTTTAAGCGGAAGCGGCTTCAGCGGCCCTGAATGGTCCATAAGGATATCCCTTGCAAACTTGAATGACGAGAGCTATTCAAAAATAGGCTCTGTACTTTACGAAGTACTTGAAGAGTACGTAAAGGAATGGAAAGAACTTAATAAGTAAATAGAAAACGGGTGCAAGTCAGCACCCGTTTTTTTAATTAAATTTATAAATTCGTCTAGCAAGTCTGTAAACATCCACAGTAAATTTTCTGCCAAGTTTTCCAGGAAGGAAGGTCATTCCTCCTAAAGAGGTATACTTTATTTTTCTATAAAGGGAGGCATCACTGTTTTTCAAAAATGCCCAAAGGTCCTTCTGTTTTCTTATTGCTGTATCACTTCCGTCTATTGACAACAGGATGGTTGAAATAGCCATCATCATGGAAAGATACCTGAACATATAGTTTGAAAGCTTAGGCTGACTTTTCTTCAGTTCTTCAAGGTCATGGGATTCAATCATCATTTTAGTTACCCTTAGCTGCTGATCTGCTCTTTTAACCATAACTGATTCATTTACAGATTGATCTGTTCGTCCAATAAAATATCTGTAAAAATCTAGATTCATATAATAAAGGCTTTCAGTTTGAGGCAGTGGCTGGTATACAAAAACGTTGTCTACATAAAAGGTATGCTTTGGAAGTTCTATGCCGCTTTCTCTAAGCATATCTGTACGGTAAATAACTGAATGCATAAGCAGATACTGGGATAACTTGAAACGACCAATATCCTCCCAAGTGAAAATTATATCCTCAGGGAAAATATTGTGGTACTGCACTGTAAAGCGAGTGTTATCCTCCACATGTTCATAAACATAGTTAGTTATAATGAGATCTACCGGGTTTTCCATTTTCGAAAATTCTCTGATCTTATCCATTACCTTTAGGAGACTAGGAACATCCACCCAGTCATCAGAATCTACAACCTTATAATACAACCCTTCTGCATTTCTAAGTCCTTGATTAACCCCTTCTCCATGACCGCCGTTTTCCTGATGGATAACCCTAATAACATCTGGATATCGTTCAGCATAGGAATCAGCAATTTTGCCGGTATCATCAGAAGAACCATCGTTTACCAGTATTATCTCTAAATCATCACCACCCATAAGCAGGGTGTCTATGCATTTTCCCATATAAGCCGCAGAGTTATAACATGGTACGGCAAAAGTTATTAATTTCAATTAAAATCCCTCCGTTTTTACGAGTATGTCAGAAAGTTCCAAAGATCTGGATACAATTGCATCCATATTATAATATTTATATTCGGCTAGTCTTCCGATTAGATAAAAATTTGAATATATAGAGGTTAAATCTTTATATTTATTGTAAAGTGAATCATTTTCAATATTATTAACTGCATAGTAGGGGGTTTCATCAACAGCACCTGTATATGCTCTTGAATATTCCTTTACTATAGTAGTTTTATTTTCCATTATTTGTCCGCTTAAGTGTTTAAACTCAGTTATCCTGGTATATGGTTCATCAACTGTATAATTTACAGTTCCGTAGTTTTGGAACCAATCCATATCGTATGTTTCAAAAATGAAATCAAGGGTTCTGTATGGAAGCCTGCCATATCTGCACTGGAATAGTTCATCTAGAGCTCCGGTATATATAACCGAGCCTCTATAAGGCTCACCATTTAACATTATACTATCTGTGGAAAATGTAAGTATTTCATTTATATCTGTGGATAAAAGTATGTCTATATTTTCATGGTTCAATATGTTATTGAAAAGTTCAGTGTATCCATTACTTGGGATTCCCTGATACAAATCTTGAAAATATCTATTATCTCTTGATATAAAAACTGGAACTCTGGCAGTTACTCCCGGATCAATTTCATCTGGTGAGGTTCCCCATTGTTTTTGAGTGTAATAAAGAAAAACATTGTTGTACACATATTCTGCAAGTTCAGAAAGTTCTTTGTCCTTGTTTTTCATCAATTCAAGGATCGTTACCTTTTTATCAATGCCATAACAATCAATAAGCTTTTTTTCTAATCTTTCAGCTTTTTCAGTATCGTATACCATATGGAGGGAATTAAGGTTAAATGGTATTGGGATAAGATTTCCGTATATGCTTCCGGCAACTTCGTGCATATAATCTCTCCAGGAAGTAAAGCGGCACAAATAGTCATAAGCCCTTTTATCATTTGTATGGAATATATGAGGGCCATATTTATGGATTAAAACACCTGATTCATCATTTATATCATATGCATTTCCACCAATATGATCACGCTTCTCAACTAAAAGAACCTTTTTTCCTCCCCTTTGGGCAAGTTCCCTGGCACAAACTGCTCCTGCAAAGCCTGAGCCTGCTATTATAAAATCATAGTTATTATTTATTATTGCCATATTAATCACTTCAACTCTCTAAATCAGCCAATTCTAAAATAGCCTTGGCATATATTTTGTATTAACTAATCATTCCATTTTTTTTCAACTATTAAAATCATATATTTTTTTTACCAATAATTCAATAGCATAATGCTAGTCTTAAGCTTATATTAATAAAAACTTAACATATATATTATCCAATTAAGGAAAACTTGGTATTGACATACTGAATTCCCTAGTATAAAATAGGTAGAAATTAAATAATTTATCCAGAGCGGTGGAGGGACTGGCCCTATGAAGCCCGACAACCAGCATTCATCATTGGAATGTATTGGTGTCAATTCCTGCAGGTTGAAAAATCTGAGAGATAAGGACAAAAATAAGCTTATTTGCTGCTTCCTTATCGAGGCAGCTTTTATTTTTCAAAAGTATAAAATTAAATAAAATTCTCATGAAGAGAGGTGGAGGGACTGGCCCAATGAAACCTCGGCAACCTAACAGGTTCATCTATCTGTAAAGGTGCCAAATCCAGCGTCAAATATTGGCGGGAGATGAGAGGAAAATCAATTGCTTTCTAATTGATATAAAGTCCTTTTCATTTCACGTGGAAAGGACTTTTAGCTTTGTAAAAATTAAAAAATATTAATATATAAGAGGAGAGATAATTATGACAAAGAAAAATTTGAAATTCGATACACTTCAACAGCATGCAGGATACGATCCCGATCCAACCACAGGTTCAAGAGCAGTGCCTATTTATCAGACTACAGCATATGTATTTAATGATTCCGAGCATGCTGCTGACCTATTTGCACTTAAGACCGCAGGTCCTATATATAGCAGACTTGGAAACCCAACAGTAGATGTTTTTGAACAGAGAATTGCTGCATTAGAAGGAGGGGTTGGCGCTTTGGCTACAGCATCAGGAATGGCTGCGATAACCTATGCTGTATTGAATATAACTGAGGCTGGAGATGAAATAGTAGCATCTACCACAATTTATGGAGGATCCTTCACCCTTTTTCAGAATACACTACCAAAATATGGCGTTAAAACAACCTTTGTTGATGCAGATGATCCTGAAAACTTCAGAAAAGCAATAAATGAAAACACTAAGGCATTATATGTAGAGTCTCTTGGGAATCCTGGAATAAACGTGGCAGACATTCAGGCAATTGCAGACATAGCACACGAAAATGGAATTCCACTAATAGTAGACAACACATTCCCATCACCATACCTATTAAGACCAATTGAGTTTGGTGCAGATATTATAGTTCATTCAGCATCTAAATTTATAGGAGGGCACGGAAATACCTTAGCTGGGGTTATTGTAGATTCAGGTAAATTTGACTGGGGAACAAGCGGAAAATTCCCAGGGCTTACAACTCCAGATGAAAGCTATCATGGACTTAATTACTATGAAGCATTAGGACCATTGGCATATATAACAAAGGTTAGAACAGGATTATTAAGAGATACAGGAGCAGCCCTAAGCCCTTTAAGTGCATTCCTTCTAATTCAAGGAATAGAAACGCTGTCAATAAGAGTTCAAAGACATGTTGAAAATACAAGAAAGATAGTTGAATTTCTAAAAAACCATCCATTGGTGGCATGGGTTAACTATCCTGAATTAGAAGACAGCAAATATTATGAGCTTTCAAAGAAATACCTTCCAAAGGGAGCAGGTTCAATATTTACCTTTGGAATAAAAGGAGGAGTTTCAGCAGGTAAAAAATTCAGTGACTCCCTTGAAATATTCTCACTGTTAGCAAATGTGGGGGATACAAAATCCCTTGTAATTCACCCTGCCAGCACAACCCACAGTCAGCTTTCAGAAAGTGACCTTATAGCAGCGGGGGTAGGTCCTGACTTAATAAGACTTTCAATAGGTATTGAGGATGCAGAAGACCTTATAGCAGACCTTGATCAGGCACTAAATAAAACAATAGAATAGTTTGAAATAATTCTGTTAAAAAAAGTAATTATGAGGTAAAATAATATTAATTATTAGGTGTCAGTCAGTATACTGGCGCCTTTTTGAAAGGGAGGATACATAATGAAAATAGAAAGCTTTGAACTTGACCATACAAAAGTAAAGGCACCATATGTAAGGAAAGCAGGGGTTTACAATGGACCAAAAGGAGACAGTGTAACAAAATTTGATTTTAGAGTAACCCAGCCAAATTTAGAAACACTTCCATCAGCAGCAATTCATACTTTAGAGCATCTCTTGGCAGGATATCTTAGGGAGGAAGTGGATGGAATAATAGACCTGTCACCAATGGGCTGCAGAACAGGTTTCTACTTGACAATATGGGGAGACAGAAGTGAAGAAGAGCTCAAAAAGGCATTGATAAATGCACTTGGCAAGGTAATAGTAACTACAGAGGTGCCGGCTGTGAATCCAATTCAGTGCGGAAACTACAAGGATCATTCTTTGTTTTCTGCAATTGAATATGCAAAGGGCTGGAAGGAAAACTTGGTTTAATATTATGGCACAACATTCATTATCTAGAACGGAATTATTGATAGGAAAAGAAGCGTTAGAAAGATTAAAAAATAGTAAAGTAGTAGTATTAGGAGTAGGCGGGGTTGGCAGTTTTGCAACAGAGGCTTTAGCCAGGTCTGGAGTTGGAAGTTTAGTACTTGTAGATGATGATACGGTATGTTTAACAAATATCAACAGGCAGATAATTGCAGATTACAATACCATTAATAAAAACAAAGTGGATGTTATGAAAGAAAGAATACTAGCTATAAATCCAAAATGCAAAGTAACAACCCATAAGACCTTTATTACAGGAGAAAATATACCTGAAATAATTACAGAGAATGTGGATTATGTGGTAGATGCAATAGATACCATAACCTCAAAAATAGCTTTGGCAGTTTGGTGCAGGGATAAGGGGATTTCTCTCATAAGCAGTATGGGTACTGGAAATAAGCTTGATCCAACCCAATTCAAAATAACAGACATATATAAGACTAAGATCTGTCCATTAGCTAAGGTAATGAGGCGGGAACTTAAAAAAAGAGGGGTTGAAAAGCTTAAGGTACTTTATTCACCAGAAGAACCTCTTAAGCCTGATGCTGATGAAATGAATGTATGTAAAGACAATTGTATATGTGGCGATGGCAGCAGTAAAAAATGCAAGGTAAAAAGACAGACCCCTGGTAGTATATCCTTTGTACCACCTGTGGCTGGGATGATTATTGCTGGAGAAGTAATAAAAGATATTATAAAAGATATTGTATAAATTTAAAAGAACTGCTCAAATTTGGAGCAGTTCTTTTTATCCACCTAAAGTTACATCCTGGGAATTGTACCA
>JBLNDT010000053.1:0-20908 GCA_050261915.1 Solirubrobacterales bacterium | reverse complement strand
CCTTCTCTTAATATACAGAAAACAATAAAGCCAGGAGACAATATTATTGAATTTACTCCAGGGGATAAAGATATAGCATTTAGCTGTTGGATGGGAATGATACGAGGTGTAATAAAAGTTTCCGACAACCTTGATTCTGTAGACACATCAAAGAGTGATTCTTCAATTCCAGCACCATCTAGTGGAATGCCATGCTGCACAGGAACAGGAGCTGCTTCAGCTAAGCCAAGCATTTACGGGAATGATTTAAGCCAGGTTCCAACAGATAGGTTAATTAAAAAAGCATCTATTTCAGGAAGGAACCAGATTATATCCGTAAAAGGAATCGGTTATGAATTTGAACCACTTATCATAGCAGCAAACAAGAATTATACTACAAAAATCACCTTAGACTTAAATTCCTTTGACAATCCAGAGGGCAAATTTCAAATAATAGATAGTAAAACAAATCAAACCTTAACTTCTTTTGATGGAAAAAAAGGGGTGGTTAATGTAACCTTTGACACTCATGAGACCGGAGTATATCTAATTATAAAGGACGGCAGTCTATTATCAGTAATAGATGTGGTAGATAATTTAAATACCACAGATTTAAATAGTATTAGATCAGAATTTTTGAATAATTAAAGCTGCACCGTGTAGATTATTCTTCATAAAATCTACATATTGATTACTTATAATTGTTGTATAAAAGATAAGGGGGTATGCATCATGGTAATGATGGATGAGAAGGCTTTAAATTTTGTTAAAGGAAAAAATTTGTGTTTTGTTGCCGGAGTAAAAAAGACTCAAGTAAACTGTGATTGCGGCGGCTGTAATTCAAATGTTCAGACTTTAAAAATCAAGGTATTATTTGAAACAGAAGTATTGGACAAATTCCTATATGACATTTTCGAGTACCAAGGGACTAAAGTTTTTGTATTAAAGAGCTTAAAGGTTACTGGAGACATTAATGTTTATCAAAAGTTTAAGTTCCCATTTATGGAACCTAAATTTGGTATTAATGGAATTACAGCTTGAATATAATAAAAAACGCCTCTTATTATTAAACGGATTTACAAATAATAGGGGGTTTTTTATTATGGGTACTTTAAAAAAACTTGCTATAGAAATGAATAAAAGCAATAATAATAGTAGCTGAACAAATAGGAGGTAATTATGTTTAATATATTGTTAATTGAAGACGAAAAACAGGTTTCAGAGGTTATTAAAGCCTACCTAGAAAGGGAAGGGTATAATGTTTATTGTGCTGCAAGAGGATTGGAAGGCATTGATATATTCAGTAAGATAGGAAATTTTAAATTAGTAATCTTGGACTTAATGCTCCCCGATATTGAAGGGGAAGAGGTATGCAGAACTTTACGGAAGATTTCAGATGTTTATGTCTTTATGTTGACAGCAAAGGTAACATTAAATGATAAAATAGAGGGACTAAACGCAGGTGCCGACGAATATATTACAAAACCATGCAGTCCTAGGGAACTCACAGCAAGAGTCAATGCACTGTTTAGAAGATTAAACAATACAGATGAAGAAAAGATTACATCAAGTAATGGAAAGCTAATAATTTATCCCGATAAAAGATTAGTAAAAATAGATGGTGAAGATATTCCAATGACGCCGAATGAGTTCGATATTTTATATACCATTGCAAAACATAAGGGGAATGTGTTAAGCCGGGAGCAATTAATAGAGCAAGTATTTGGAATTGACTTTGAAGGCTCCGATAGAACAATAGATGTTCACATTAAAAACATACGAAAAAAAATAGAGGATGATTCAAGAGAACCGAGATATATTATAACGGTGACTAAATTAGGTTATAAATTTGGTGGTGAAAGTTAATGTATAGCATTAGAAGAAGCTTGGCTACAATTTTGATTGTGTGTACTGTTACAGCTGTTATAATTTCAGCTTTATTCGTAAATTTTGCTATTGATAATACCTTCAATAAATACGTGGCAGATAATCAGGAAAAAAGAAATGAACGTATAGTTGATTATTTTACGCAAGTTTACAATAGAGATAAAAAATGGACTGATACTTCCGGAGAGGAAATGCAGCATGAAGGTTATATGAGCAATTACTGTTTAACTTTACTTGATGCTGGTAAAAAGCAGATTTGGGGCATGAACCCCAATGAAATAGCGAAAATGAATCCTAATTACTTTAAAATGGGCAGTAATAATGGGGAGTATATTACTAATACATTACCTATCAAAAACAATGATCAAATAGTAGGATATATTGTCATTGGCCAATTCCAACCACTGCTATTGTCCGAAACAGATATAAACTTCAAGAATTCTATCAATGTTTACGTTGCAGTAAGTACTCTTATTACCATTTTATTCTGTATAATAGTGAGTATTATATTTTCAAGGCAGTTCTCTAGACCTATAAAAACTGTATCGGAAACCTCAGTAGATTTATCTCAAGGAAATTATGATTCCAAGTCTGATATTAGGAGCAATGTTGTAGAAATAAATAATTTAATAAACAGTATTAACATATTAGGTGAAAGGTTAAAGCATCAGGATACTCTAAGAAAAAGATTAATATCAGATATATCCCATGAAGTTCGCACACCACTAAATGTACTTCAAAACAATTTGGAGGCAATGGTGGATGGTGTATTTCCAGTAACAAATGAAAGGCTTACAAGTTTAAATGAAGAAGTTATAAGGTTTGGAAAACTTTTATCAAACTTAAATAGCTTGAAAGAAATTGAAGAGCATAAAGATGAATTAAATATTGAAAATATCCATTTAGACGAAGTGCTAGATAATGTTTATAATGATTTCTTAATTAATTCAAGGAATAATAATGTAGATTTAAAGCTCTCTTATGATAAAAATAGGGATTATTCAATTTATGGAGATAAAGATAAATTAAGACAAGTATTCTTTAATATTTTATCAAATTCTTTTAAGTTTTCAAATCCAGGAGGTATGATACAAGTATCAATGGATGTTGATAAAGAATATGTTTCAGTAACTGTTAAGGATAATGGAATTGGTATAAAAAAAGGGGACCTGCCTTATATTTTTGAAAGGTTATATAGAGGAGATAAAAGTCGAAATGAAATTGAGGGCAGCGGTATAGGTTTAACAATAGTTAAAGAATTAATGATGCAGCACAATGCAGAGATAAATGTGGAAAGTGAAGAGGGAAAAGGAACTTGTTTAAAGCTGCGATTTAGTAAAGCATCTAAAATGCAAAGAGATTAATATGTTAAAAAGTGCATTAAGCCTGATTGAAACCGGGTTTGATGCATTTTATATAGAACTATTAAAGGGGAGCAAAATTATTATGGTTATAAAGGGGTCTCTTTTTAAATCATTTACCATATTTAGTTTGATTACATTTATAGTCACGGGGACAGTATTATCAGTATTTATATATAATCATATGAAAGATGATAAAATACATAAGATTGCTATAGAGGAAATAGTTAGTCAAAGGGGAAAACAATTTGATCCTAAAGTGGTAGATTCATTTTTGAAAATTGAAATTATAAACGTAGAAAAGAAGCCTAAGCTTATTATTTAAGTTTAGGCTTCTTTATTGTTAAGAACTCTAGTTACAACTAAAATATAACATTTTAATCTTTATACTATCTACACAACTTTGCAATATTATATTTAAAGAGAGGTTGAGAATTGCGAATAATAGAAATTTTATTAGAAGTTAGGAGAGGTGGTGATACTTATGACAAAGCCCATTAATATTAATGATTCCATTAGGGAAGATCTTAAAAAGGTAGATATGATGTTAAGAGGTGCAGCGAACTTAAATGGTGATTCTATGCAGGTGGTGTTTAATCACTTTTTTAAAGTTCAGGGGAAATACCTGCGGCCAACATTGATATTACTTTCCGCATATACCGTTAATCCAAATTTAACGGATGAACAAATAGATAAGATTATTAAATTATCAGTGGCAGTTGAATTAATCCACAGTGCCAGTTTAATCCATGATGATATAATTGATGGCGATTTAATGCGGCGTGGTCAAAAAACCTTAAACAATGTGTATGGAAAAAAGACAGCTGTACTTGCAGGTGATGCGTTATATGCTAAAGCATTTTCTATTCTTTCGAAATCCCTTCCAAGAGAAATAGAGAATGTCATAACACAGGTTATTGAAAGCATGTGTGCTGCCGAAATTACACAGGCAAGAGAAATAGAGATATCTAAGCAGGAATATTTTCAAATAATAAAAGGAAAGACAGCTTCATTTATGAGTGCTTGCTGTAAGCTAGGTGCTGCATTAGCAGGTGCTGATGAAAAAGGAATGTCAAATTTTGAGCGGTACGGTTTAAATTTAGGAATGATATATCAGATAGTTGATGATTGCATTGATAAGGATTCCATAGCACTTAAGTATGTTACTTTGAAGGATGCTGAAAACTTGGCTTTGGAATCAAAACGTTTGCTTGAATTTTTTAATGACTCTATCTATAAGACAGAACTGGTAAACCTAATAGAATACATTTTAAAGCTATAAAAGAAAGGTGGATAGGTCTTGATAGATTTATAATGCCTTCACTTAGAAAGAAATCTAGAACTTCAGATGCAAGTATAGCTGTTTAATAAAAATTAGAGAAAAGGAGTGAACTTTAATGAAAAAAAGGATTATAAAAAGTTTAATAGTAAGTTTGATATTTGTATTAGGATTATCCACTATGGTCTTAGCAGATGAAATGAATATGGATAAGGGTGTTGAAAAAAAGGTTGATGGTATTTCAATTGCTATGTCATTTAAGGACAATAAAGCAAAAACTGGTGACAATGAAATTATGGTGACTTTAAATGATTCTAATGGACAACCTATATCCAATGCATCAGTAACTGCATCTGCTGTAATGGATAAGAACATGGATATGAATATGGATAAATCAAAACCAGTAGCAATTGACTTTGAAAAAGGAGATGCTAATGGACAATATATGGGAAAAGTAAACTTTACAGATAAAGGTAAATGGATTGTAAAAGTAACAGCTGATGTACAAGGACAACAAAAAGAAATGGATTTTAATGCTGATGTTGTAGACGCTGGTCCAAATATGATGATAATAGGCGGGTTTACAGGAGTAATAGCTCTAATAATTGTACTTGCAGCTATTGGTAAGAAAAAGTCAGTTAAAGCTTAAGAAAAGAGGCGATTAAGTTATGAGTAAGGCTAAACATCAAACACATAGTAGTGCTAGTGAGTCATCAGGAAAAAACCTTTTAAATAATAAAAAGTTTGACAACTTTGTGAAGAGCAAATGGTATCCATTAGGATTTCAAATATTTGTAGGAATTGTATTTGCATTTATTGTTCTTCAACTAATAATAGGACCTTCAGAAGCACATGATAATTTTGGAACTGCTGGAACCTGGGTTCTATGGTGGCCTATACTTCCTATACTACTGTTCTTCTTTGGCAGGTTTTGGTGTGCAATATGTCCCTTTGGAGCACTAAATGATTTAGTCCAAAAGTTTGTAGGAAGTAAGAAACCAGTACCAAAGTTCTTAAGAAAATATGGAATTTGGTTAATAGATGCAATGTTTATAGCTATAACCTGGAGTGACCATGTTTGGGGAATTGTAGAATCCCCACGAGGTTCTGGGGTATTGCTTCTTATGATAACTACAGCTGTTGTATTGTCAGGTGCATTATGGGAACGCAGGACTTGGTGCAGGTATCTTTGCTTCCTTGGAGGTTTATCAGGAAATTATTCAAGGGCAGGAATGCTTCAATTACGTGGAACCCCGGATAAGTGTTCAAAGTGTACTGTTGCAGCTTGTTATAAAGGTACTGAAAAAGTACCAGGATGTCCAATGTTTGAGTTTCCAAAGACTATGGAAAACAACTCCATGTGCAATTTCTGTGGAAACTGTGTAAAGAATTGTCCAAATAGTTCAATTCAGGTTACATGGCGTACTCCAACTAAAGAACTATGGTTTATAAGGAAGCCTAAGCTGGAGGAATCATTCCTTGCAATAGTAATTATGGGTATTGTATTTGTGCAAAATATAACCATGATTGATATCTGGAATGATATTCTAAGATGGCTTGAAAACACTACAGGTACCACAAGCTATTTTGTAACTTTTACTATCACATTTATAGTGTCTATGCTAATACCAATATTACTTTTAGCAATAACTGGTATGGCAGCTAAGAAATTTAATGGAGATTCTGTGAAACAGAATTTTGCAAAGTTTGGATATGCAATAATCCCTTTAGATATGGCGGGACACATTGCACATAACCTCTTCCACCTTTTGGCGGAAGGAAAATCAGTTTTTTATACCTTCATGGGGCTGTTTGGAATGCATATAGAAAATGCATCCACTAATATAATAAGTGATCCAACTATTCAGATTCTGCAATATATATTGATTGCTTTAGGAACTTTTGGTTCTATTTATACTGCCTATAGGATAGCAAAGAGTAATTATGTTCAAAAGGAAAAGACAAAAGGAACCACTATTGTGTATTCTGTTCTTATTATTCTGCTTGGCATATTAAATATTATATTATTTTCAATGCCAATGGCAATGCGTATGTAATGAAAATTTTAGGAGGCAAAAATTATGGAAAAAAACAAAATAAAGGCTTGGGTACAAGGCTCTAGGCCTTTTTCCCTGCCTGGCTCCGCTATTCCAGTTATTTTAGGAGCAGTTTTAGCTCTTGGCACTGATAAATTCCACTTTGGATATTTTATATTAACTGTAATAGCTATTGTTATGCTTCAGGCTGGTGTAAACCTCCTAAGTGACCATGATGATTTTGAAAACAAGGTGGATACGGAGGATTCCTTTGGCTCCAGCGGGGTTATATTTCAAGGCCTATTAAGTTCTAAAGAGCTTTATATAGGCGGAATGGTGCTTCTAACCATTGGATGTTTAATTGGATTATTTTTAACCTATAAAAGAGGTTGGTTTATTTTAATACTTGAGTTTATTGGTGCTATGGGAGGATATTCATATACTGGCAGGCCCCTCAGGTTAAAGTACAGGGGCTTGGGAGCACCATTAGTATTTCTACTATTTGGTCCATTAATGGTAATTGGATCATACTATGTTCAAACTCAATCTGTATCCATTACAGCTATCCTTGTATCTATACCTTTAGGCTTGTTAACAACCGCAATATTACATGCTAACGATATTAGAGATATGGATCAGGATAAAAAAGCAGGTATCAAAACATTATCTATTATTGTGGGAGTAAATAATGCTGAAAGAATATATGGCCTACTGATTATAATTTCTTATGTTTTACTTTTAGCTTTGGTCGTAAATAAAATCATACCAATTTGGAGTCTCATATGCCTTTTAACATTACCGACTGCATATAAGAATTTGGGCAGGCTTGGTACATTTTCAGATATTATAGAGCTGGATAAAGAAACAGCTAAATTGGGAACTCAATTTGGAATGATGTTCATCTTATCTATGCTAATAGCTTTTATTTAATCAAGGAGGAATATTCTTGCAAAGAAATAAGAAAACAATCAGCAATATCTATACTATAGCCACATTGCTTATAGCCTCCATTCTCTGGTTTATAATGTTTGCTATAAAACCAATGAATTTCTGGATTGAAATGAGCCTTTCAATATCAGTACTGGTATTATTAAGTCTATTAAAGGATAAAGACTTGCTTAAGTTTAAAAAAATCCAGCTGAGGCATATTGTAATTGGGGTAATCTCAGCAATAATACTTTATTTTGTCTTTTATGCTGGAAATATAGTTTCGGGTTGGATATTTCCTTTTAAAGATGCACAGGTTTTGTCTGTATACAGTAATAAGACGCAAAGCAACCCCATTTTGATAGGCATGCTCCTTTTATTTATTATAGGACCTGGTGAAGAAATATTTTGGAGGGGATTTATTCAAAATACCCTGGTTGCAAAATTCGGAGAAAATAAAGGTTATATTTTTGCAGTACTATTATACGCAGGTGTTCACATAACCACAGGAAATATTATGCTGGTAATTGCAGCCCTTGTTTGTGGTTTATTCTGGGGATGGCTGTATAAAAGAGAAAAAGGCCTTATTCCAATAATTATATCTCATGCCTTATGGGATATTGGAATATTTCTTTTATTCCCTTTAATGTAAGGAGGGTAACAATGACAACATCAGCAATTGATATACATGATATATTTACTTCTATAGCTTGTAAATATGATTCATTAAATTCTATACTTACATTAAATATAGACGGGCTGTGGAGACGAAAAGCAATTGAACTATGTAACATTGAGAAAAATTCTAAGGTGCTGGATCTATGCTGCGGCACTGGTAAGATGATGGAATATGAGTGCAAAAAAGTCGGAAAAGATACAGAAGTAGTAGGCTTGGACTTTAACCAGGAAATGATCAATGTAGGGTACAGCCAACTTGATAAATCAATAAAGGAATATAAATATAAACTTATGATAGGTGATGCAACTGAGCTGCCTTTCGAAGATAACAGCTTCAACAGCGTTACCATAGCATTTGGACTAAGAAATGTTCAAGACAAAAGTAAAGCATTATTAGAAATGCATAGGGTACTAAAGCCAGGGGGGAGACTTGTATGCCTGGAACTATCAAAACCAGAGATGCCAATATTAAAGAATTTTTATAATTCATATTTTAATAATGTTCTACCACTCATTGGATATTTAGGAACCAGAGATAAGAAAGCATATTATTATCTGAGAGATTCGGTGAATAACTTTATGACTAAAGGTGAGCTTAAGACAGAATTTGAGAAGTGTGGGTTTATTAATTCAGATTACATTTCACTAACATGCGGTGCCGCATCTATTCATTATGGAAGTAAACCAATTATTATAGATAAAAAGCATAACGCTATGTGATTTCATAGCGTTACTGTTCTAAAATACTTTTCATATAATTGTGTAAATAATTTAACATGAAGTTCTTCATCAAGAATAATTCTTTGAAGTAATTTTTGAATATATTTATCCTGTATTAAAGTTATATGATACTTATAATTTTCTATTGCTTTGTGCTCAGATTGAATATCCTCCATGAGCATTTCTTTTATGCAGGTTGCATAGTTTACATACATTGGGCTCCATGGCTTTCCAAGTGGACGAATGTTATCAATGAACATTGGTTTAATTCCTTCCAATTTGATCGTCTCACCTAAAAGTTCTAAGTGTTTCATTTCCACCATAGCTATTCCGCCAATGAGCTCTGCATAATCCTTAAATTGTCCTTCACTAACAAAGTGTTGATATACATATAAACTCACTGCTGTGAATTCACTAACGGCTCCAGCGTAGTCCTCTAATAGAATATTAGCATTTTGTATGTCTCGGGTCTCTATCATTGGTTCTGGATATGATAAGTGAACAGAGTATTTAGTGTGCATTGATATATCTCCTGGCATAGTTCCCCTCAAAAAATTAAATACATAATATCATATGATTTTCAATAAAGAAATATACTGCAATTAAATGTTTTCTTTGTTACAGTAATGTTTTAAAATATTAATATACAGATAATAAGGAGGTACCTATTATGAAAGTTGATAGAAAAACATTAATAAAGGATGTGTTGGACTTAGGACCGAAAGCAGTAGAAATATTAGAAAGTTTTAATATGGGGTGTATCAGGTGCCCTTCATCCATAAATGAAAGTATAGAAGAAGCTGCTGCTGTCCATAAAATTAACGTTGAAGATTTAATCAATAAACTTAACAATATACCATTAAGTGAAAAAATTAAATGGAAAATAGAAAAGAAGGTCGAGGATGCAATAAAGTCACGATATGATATTAAATAATTGTTATTGCTTATATCAGCCTATAGCATGTAAAAAAACTAACACTTTAATTAAAAAAAGTGTTAGTTTTTTTATTTCTTTATTATTTCTACATATGCAATCCATATAATGAACTTATTAATTAGTAATAAGGAGCTGATTTAAGCATGCATATGTTAGTTTGTGTAAAACAAGTGCCAGATACAACAGAAATTAAAATGAACCCAAAAACAAATACATTGGATAGATCCAGTGCATCTACTATTATTAATCCCTATGATGCCCATGCTGTAGAGGAAGCAGTTAGAATAAAAAATAAGTATGGGGGTAGGGTAACTGTGTTATCTATGGGGCCGCCACAAGCTCAGGAAGTAATAAAAAAGTGCATCGAAATGGGGGCTGATGATGGATATCTTCTTTCAGATCGTGCCTTTTCAGGGTCAGATACATTAGCAACCAGTTACATACTGGCAATGGGAATAGATAAAATAGTTCAGGAAGAAGCTGTAGATATAGTGTTTTGTGGAAAGCAAGCAATTGACGGGGACACTGCTCAGGTTGGTCCAGGAATTGCATCAAGGCTTGGTATGGATCAATTAACTTATGTAGAAAAAATTCAAGACTTAGATGTTAAAAATAGAAATATTATTGTGCATAGGAAGAATGATGCTGGGCATGAAGTTGTCCAAGCTAGTATTCCATGTTTAATTACTGTAGAAAAAGATATAAATGAGTTAAGTTATTCTTCCTTGCCTAACATGATAAAAGCTGCACGTTACAAGGCAAAGATATGGGGAATTAATGATTTTAATGCTGATATGGACCAATTAGGTTTAAAAGGTTCTGCCACATCGGTTAGAAAAATCTTCCCTCCATTACAAAGACCAGGGGGAGAGCTGCTTAAGGGAAATACAAATGAAGTGGTTAAAGTATTGGTGGAAAAATTAAAAGGAGGGTTATTCTTATGCCAGCAATAACAGCTGATAATATATATAAACATAATGGTGGGGTTTGGGTCTTTGCAGAACAGCTTCAGGGGGAATTATCATCTGTTACCCTGGAACTGATTGGCGAAGCAAAAAAACTTGCTTCAAAACTTAATACATCTGTAAGTGCAGTTCTTTTAGGTGAATCTGTGGAATGTATTATTCCAATATTATTTGAGCATGGTGCAGATAAGGTTTTTGTGATGGATCATTCAGTATACCACTATTACAGATGTGAAACCTATAACATAGCTTTTAAATATTTGATAAATAAATATAACCCTGAGATATTGTTAATGGGGGCAACCACAACAGGAAGAGATCTAGCTGGAGCAGTAGCAACATCACTAAAAACTGGCTTAACTGCTGACTGCACACAATTAGATATAGATTTGGATAAAAAAATATTGCTAGCCAGCAGGCCGGCCTTTGGAGGGAACATTATGGCAACCATAGTTTGTGAGAACCATCGACCCCAAATGGCTACGGTACGTCCTAGGGTTATGAAGATGCCAATACAAGAGCCAGGTAGAATAGGAGAGGTAATAAGGGAAAACGTAGAAATTAATGAAAAAGCTTTAAAGACTAAAGTGTTACAGATTATTAAGGAAAAAGCTGAAAATGTAAAATTAGATGATGCTGAAATAATTGTTTGCGGTGGACGAGGAATACAAAATGAACAAGGGTTTAAATTAATAAGCGAATTATCAAAGGTTCTTGGAGGAGTTGTAGCTGGAAGCCGTGGTGCTGTTGAAAAAGGCTTGGTAGATCCAAAACGGCAGATTGGTCAAACTGGACAAACTGTATCTCCAAAGATATACTTTGCAATTGGTATTTCAGGTGCTATCCAGCATACAGTAGGAATACAGGGAGCTGATCAAATAATTGCAATTAATACTGATGCGGAGTGTCCAATGATGAAACTTGCCACTTATGGAATCGTTGGTGATGTGTTTGAAATAGTGCCTAAACTAGTTAAGGAGATTAAGGAAGCAGCAAACTTTATTAACAAAGGAGGAGACATAATTGACGGAGAAATTTGATGCCATTGTTGTAGGAGCAGGGGTTGCGGGGCTATCTGCAGCATATATAATGGCGAAGGAAGGTCTAAATGTAATAATAATTGAAAAAGGCAAGTATCCAGGAGCTAAAAATGTAATGGGTGGGGTTATTTACCGCCATATGATGGAAGAAATCATACCTGAATTTTGGAAAGAAGCACCCTTGGAACGGCCTATCATAGAGCAGAACCTTTGGCTTCTAGACAAGGGATCTGCAGTTAAAACGGGCTATAGGGGAGTGGAGTGGGGGATACCACCATATAATAATTTTACAGTTTTCAGAGGGAAATTTGATAAATGGTTTGCCCAAAAATGTATTGATGCAGGTGCATTGCTAGTCAACGAGACAACTGTAACAGAATGCATTACAGAAAATAACAAGGTGGTTGGAGTTAGAACAGACAGGCCAGAGGGAGATATCTATGCGGACGTGGTAGTACTGGCAGATGGGGTAAATTCATTACTTGCAAAAAACCTTGGATTTCATCAGGAATGGAGAAAAGATCAGGTGGCACTTGCTGTAATGGAAGAAATTAAAATGCCTTCTGGAAAGATAGAGGATCGCTTTAATCTTGATAAAGGCATGGGTGCTACTATAGAGATATTTGGTGATGGAACACAGGGTATGGTAGGTACAGCTTTTATATATACCAATAAGGAGCATATATCCATTGGTTGTGGAGCTTTACTTTCACAGATGACTAAAAAGGGCATACCACCCTATGAGTTATTAGAATATATAAAAAAGCACCCTGTAATAAAACCTCTAATAGAAGGAGGGGAACCCTGCGAGTATTATGCCCATTTAATACCAGAAGGCGGTTATAAAAGCATACCTAAGCTGGTTGGAGATGGTGTGTTAGTGGTTGGTGATGCTGCACAATTTGTTAATGGAATTCATCGTGAAGGTTCCAACATGGGAATGACTTCTGGGAGATTGGCAGCAGAAACAATCATTAATGCGAAAAAGTCGGGTGGATTTGACGAAAATACTCTTTCAAAATATGAAACAATGATAAAGAATAGTTACGTTATGAAGGATCTTTATAAATATAAGGATGCATCTGCTACTATGGAGGAGAACCCACGGTTTTTCAATAACTATATACCAGCAGCAAATAAGTTTATTAATGAAATGCTAACTGTAGATGGGGTATCTAAAGCTGACAAACAAAAGTCGGTTTTTGAATATTTCACTGAAGGTAGCTCAAAGCTTGGATTTGCCAAGGATATATTTAAAATTTGGAGGGCTATGAAATAATGGAAGATCAAAAGGGAAAAGTAAATATTGATGAAAAATTATATATGAATAGTTATGATGTGGATTCTATACCTCATTTATCAATTAAGGATCCCGCTGTGTGTGAAAAATGCTCGAAAAAAACATGCGTCAACATATGTCCGGCACATGTTTATGAGTGGACTGAAGGTCATATAACAGTGAGTTATGAAGGATGTCTCGAATGTGGTGCCTGCCGAATAGGCTGTTGTCATAACAATATTGAATGGTCATATCCAAGGGGAGGCTTCGGAATTCAATTTAAATTAGCATAATAATTTTAAAACTCATTCCAAGTAGAGGGAATGAGTTTTTTTATGATATAATCTACATAAAATCTACACAAGTTATTGATACTATTAATATATAAAAACACCCCACGTAGGGGGGAGGTAAAACATGAATGATGAAAGAAAAAAGGCTTTGCAATCCTTAAAAACTGCAAAGGGACAGATTGATGGCATAATAAAAATGATAGATGATGAGCGTTATTGTCTTGATATTTCAAATCAAATTATGGCGGTTCAATCTCTATTGAGAAAAGCTAACATGTTAATTCTAAAGCAGCATCTGGACCACTGTGTAAAAACAGCCATGATAAATGGTAATGGTGAAGAAAAGATTGATGAAATTATTTCAATAATACAAAAACTAACAGATAAATAGAGGGGGATACAATATGGTAAATAAAACGTTAAAAATCCAAGGAATGACCTGTGCAGCATGCGCCAAAGCAGTGGAACGTGCAGCTAAAAAACTTCCAGGGGTAACTGATGCAAATGTGAACTTTGCAACTGAAAAATTGAACATAAGTTACGATGAGACGAAAGTGGAAATTTCAAATATTCAGGAAGCTATAAGTAAAGCGGGATACAAAGGCCTAATAGACTCGGCAAATAAGACGTTAAAAATCCAAGGTATGACCTGCGCGGCATGCGCCAAGGCTGTAGAAAGAGCTGTGAAAAAGGTTCCAGGAGTACTAGAAGCAAATGTAAACTTTGCCACAGAAAATTTAAATATAAGCTATGAGTCTGACAAGATTAGAATCCAGGAAATTAAGAAGGCAGTTGAGAAAGCTGGATACAAGGCTCTTGAAGAAGAAGTTGGAATTGATGTTGATAAGCAGAATAAGGAAAAGGAAATAAAAACCCTGTGGAAAAGGTTCATAATATCAGCTGTATTTACCGTACCCCTATTGATGATATCAATGGGACACATGCTTGGTTATATGCTTCCTGAAATAATTGATCCAATGATGAATCCAGAGAACTTTGCAGTTATACAGCTTGCATTAGCAACAGTGGTAATTGTTACTGGCTTCAAGTTTTTTAAAGTTGGTTACCCTGCACTGATCAGAAGAAGCCCCAATATGGATTCATTGATTTCACTTGGAACCTCTGCAGCCTATCTTTACGGCATATTTGCAGTTTACCAGATATTTATGGGAAATAAGCAGTATGCATATGACTTGTATTTTGAATCTGCAGGTGTAATACTAACTCTGATAACATTAGGAAAGTATCTTGAGGCTGTATCAAAAGGTAAGACCTCCGAGGCTATAAAAAAGCTCATGGGACTTGCCCCTAAAACAGCCACAATTATAAGGGATGACAAAGAAGTAATAATTCCAATAGATGAAGTTGAGACAGGAGATATTATAGTGGTTAAACCTGGGGAAAAGCTGCCTGTAGATGGGGAAGTTATTGAAGGTTTAACATCTATCGATGAGTCAATGTTAACTGGTGAAAGTATCCCGGTAGAAAAGACAAAGGGAGATAAAGTTATTGGTGCAAGCATAAATAAAAGTGGATATATAAAATATAAAGCTACTAAGGTAGGGAAGGATACCGCATTAGCCCAGATTATAAAATTGGTTGAGGAAGCACAGGGGTCCAAAGCACCTATAGCAAAACTTGCAGATGTAATTTCAGGATATTTTGTACCTACAGTTATGAGCATTGCAGTAATTACATCAGCTGCATGGTATTTCTCTGGAAAACCAGCAGTATTTGCACTGACAATTTTCATATCTGTGCTGGTAATAGCATGTCCATGTGCACTTGGTCTTGCTACCCCAACAGCAATCATGGTTGGAACTGGAAAGGGTGCTGAGTATGGAGTGTTGATAAAAAGTGGAGTGGCCCTGGAAACTGCTCATAGGATTAAGACTGTTGTATTTGATAAAACGGGCACTATAACTGAGGGAAAGCCTAAAGTTACTGATATTATATCAACAGGAATAATGGATGAAAGCACTTTACTGCAGTTGGCTGCATCAGCTGAAAAAGGTTCAGAACATCCACTTGGTGAGGCAATTGTAAAAGGTGCAGAGGAAAAATCACTGGTACTAAAACCATTAGAGCAATTTAAAGCAATTGCAGGTCACGGTATAGAAGTTGTTATTGAAGGTAAAACTATGCTGCTTGGAAATAAAAAACTCATGGTTGAAAATAACATTGATTTAACAAAGGTTGAAGCTACATCCGATAAGCTTGCCAGTGAAGGAAAAACCCCAATGTATATAACATCTCAGGGGAATCTGGCTGGAATAATCGCTGTGGCAGATACCGTAAAGGAAAATAGTAAAAAAGCAATTGATAAGCTTCACAGCATTGGTATTGAAGTTGCAATGATAACTGGTGATAATAAAAGGACAGCAGAAGCTATTGCAAAACAAGTTGGAATAGATGTGGTTCTAGCAGAGGTATTGCCTCAGGATAAGGCTAATGAAGTTAAAAAGCTGCAGGAGAAGGGTAAAAAAGTAGCTATGGTTGGAGATGGAATTAACGATGCTCCAGCGCTGGCACAGGCTGATATAGGAATAGCAATCGGATCAGGAACTGATGTAGCCATGGAATCTGCGGATATTGTATTGATGAGAAGTGATCTTATGGATGTTCCAACTGCAATAGAGCTAAGTAAAAAAACAATAAACAATATAAAACAAAACTTGTTCTGGGCTTTTGGTTATAACATTTTAGGAATACCAGTTGCTATGGGAATACTATATTTGTTTGGAGGACCATTGCTTAATCCAATTATAGCAGCAGCAGCCATGAGCTTCAGTTCTGTATCAGTACTGCTGAATGCATTGAGATTGAAGGGATTTAAACCAGAATATTGATAACAATAATATTAAATATAAATTTAGGAGGAATGGAAAATGAAAAAGAAAATAATTATTGAAGGCATGAGCTGCGGCCACTGTGTTAACCATGTTAAAGAGGCGTTAATGGAATTAAAAGGTGTTCAAACAGCTGATGTTGATTTGGATACAAAAACAGCTGTTATAAGCTTCGATAGCAATATAGCAGATGAAATTATCAATGATGCTATAGAAGATGTTGGCTATGATGTTGTAAGAATTGAAGTAATATAGTTATAAGATTAAAGGAGGGGTTTTTATGATGTACAGATATGGCTTCGGAGGATTTTGGATGATGCCGTTCATGCTGATATGCATTGCCATTGTGGTTCTAATTGTGGTATTGGTAATGAGATCAATGGGTAATCACAAAACCTCAGACCAAAATAATAAAGCTTTGGAAATATTAGATTCAAAACTTGCTTCTGGTGAAATAACTGAAGAAGAGTATCAAAAAAGAAAACAAATGATATTAAAAGGTTAAGGCTAATATAAAGGCTCTTGAATTAATTCGTCATTAATTCAGGAGCCTATTATTGAATAAGGGGAATTTATTTAACATCCTTTTTTCTGCAATCGTCATGATGTTTTTTAAATTCATCGACATTAGGTTGATTTTTATTTTGTTTAGTATTTATGTTTTCACCCTCTGTCTTAACAGTACCTACCAATGATTCCAGGTAAGCTTCACCAGGATCATCTTTAATATTTGCATTTTCCTTCATATTTATCTCATTCATAATTGTAAACACCTCCAACAATATTTTTCACGGAATAAAGTAAAATATACCGTTAATCTTTATTTTATCTACATAACATTTTTTTATAATATAATCAAGCAATAAGAAATAACAAACAATGATTTTTAAAATAAAGGAGATGTTTTATATGAAATTTGTTACTGAGAATTGGCTGTATTTTGTGGCTTTAGGGATTATGGCATATATGATGATAAAAGGCGGTGGCTGCTGTGGAGTTGGGCATTCAAATTCAAGCAATAACAATAACCCAGATGGTAAGTCTAGTGGCGGGTGTTGCGGCGGTGGAAGCCACAATAAATAATTAAAATTTAGGGCTGAAAGTCTGAAGTTCATATATGGTGAACTTCAGACTCATTTCTTGAATTAATAAATTAAGAATATAATTTGCTCCATTTATAAATTTGGGGGGATACATAATGAAAATATTCAAAAATTTAAAGATAGCACCAAAGCTTATCATCTGCTTCCTATTAATTTCTCTTATTATGGGTGTGGTTGGCGCTATTGGCATTTTGGAGATTAGAAAGATAAATAATAATTCCTCTAAAATGTACAATGATAATCTCTTACATATAAGAAGAGTAGGGGAGCTGAAAGAAAATTTTTTATTGATACACTCAGACCTTCAATCACTCTTAACTATTAAAGATTCTTTAAAAAAACAATCTATAGAGGCTGAAATTCAAAAATTAACTGATGAAGATATGACTATTTCCGATGAATTCAAAAAAACAAATGCTGCTGGTGAAGAAAAAACCTTGTTAACCAAGTTTAATGAAAACCATGAAGAGTATATGATGGCAAGAAAAGACTTAATTACACTGATTGATACAAACAAATATGATGAGGCTCAGATGTCCTTTGATATGGTGTTAGCGGCGAGACAAAAAACATTTGATAGTATAAATGACCTTATAAATTACAACTTAAAAAATGCAAAGACTGCCAATGACACTAATAACAATATTTATAAGACAGTATTAAATACATTACTAATTATAATTGCAGCTGGTTTTATTTTTGCAATAGTGTTGGGCCTATTAATATCTACCTCATTATCAAAAGATATTAACAAAGTACTAAATTTTGCCAATGATTTAAGACAAGGGGATTTAACTAAAAGTATAAAAGTAAGTGGAAAAGACGAGATTTCAGGTCTTTCAGATGCACTAAATAAAGCATCACAAAATACTAGAGAATTAATTTCTTCAATACTTATAAATACAAGGAACATGACAAATTCAAGTGAAGAAATATCGTGTTCTATTGAAGAAATATCCAAAAAAATGAATAGCATAAATCACGCAACAAAAGAAATAACTTCAGGTACGGAGGAGTTAAGTGCCACATCACAGGAAGTAAGTGCATCAATTCAGGAAATCACATCTAATACGGAAGGGCTTTCGATGAAAGCCAAAGATGGAGACACCGCATCAAATGAAATTCAAACACGAGCCCTGAATATTAAGGATAAGGGATCCAAGTCCATTGGTGCAAGTAAGAAATTATTCATGGAAAAACAGGAAGGAATACTAAAAGCTATAGAGGCTGGGAAGGTTGTTGACGAGATAAGAATTATGGCAGATTCTATAGCCCAAATTGCATCCCAAACTAATCTATTAGCTCTTAATGCAGCAATTGAATCAGCAAGGGCTGGAGAATCTGGAAAAGGCTTTGCTGTAGTTGCAGACGAAATAAGAAAGCTGGCGGAACAGTCAAAAGAAAATGTTTCAAATATACAGAACATAATAAGTCAGGTTAATATTGCTTTTGATAACCTATCAGTAAATACGCAAGATATTTTAGAATTTATTGATCATAATGTAAATCCTGATTATGAGATGTTCCTTGAAACAGCAGAGAAATATCAACTAGATTCAGTATTTATTAAGAAAATGTCCGAGGAAATTGCAACTAATACAGTAATTATACTAAAGTCAATTGAGCAAACAAATTCTGCAGTGGAAAATGTTGCAGCAACTGCTCAGCAGGCGGCGGTTAACTCAGAGGGGATTTTCAACAGTGTTGAAGATGCTGTTGATGTTATTAAAAATGTGGTGAAATCTGCTCAAATACAAGCTAAGCAGGCAGAGGAATTAAAAACTTTAGTTCAAAGTTTTAAAATATAAATATTATTCTATTAGAGTCATTGGGTAACCTAACCAATGACTCCATTTATTTTCTAAAATTATTTATTAATATAGCTTACATATATTCTACATAACGATTTAAAACTGGTTTAGAAGAAACAACTGAAGAAGAATACCAAAAAAACAATTGATAGTAAAGATTTAAATAAATTATTAAGAAAGTTTCAGCTAATCACTAAAGAGTAATAAAGGATTACTGACAGTTTCTAATGATATAAAATTCGAATTATTGACACTCACGGGAAGATGTGTTATTGTTTGATAGTGATAATCATTATCAAACAATACATATAGAAAGGAAAAAGAATATGATTAGTGTATTTATCATTACATTGCGTGAAGGGGTTGAAATTGCGGTAGTTCTTGCAGTTATTTTGGCATATATTAAACAATTAGGCCAGGCTAAAGAATCGGTTAAAGTATGGTTGGGGGCGGGGGCGGCCGCATTGATTAGTGTATTGTCAGCTATAGGTATTTTCTTCATATTAGGAACAACAGAAGTAGAAGGATTTCAAGCTGTGTTGGAAGGTACGCTTAAAATTGTTGCAGTTATGATGCTCACATGGATGACAATTTGGATGAAACAACAAGGGGGAAGTGTGGGCAGAGAGTTAAAACGACAGATACAGGTTGCTCTAAGTTATGGTTCAGTATGGACATTAGCCTCTTTAGCATTTATATCAGTAATAAGAGAAGGCATTGAGACAGTGCTTTTTATCGTAGGATCTACACAGGGGAGCTCAACACTTATTACGGTATATGGTAGTATATTAGGATTTGGTATATCCGCTATATTGGGATGTATAATTTATCGAGGAGCACATCGTCTTCCACTTAAAACTTTCTTTTCAACCATGAGTGTGTTGATTATTATTATGGCAGCAGGTCTTTTGTCTGGAGGAATACATGAATTTCAAGAACTCCATATGCTTCCGATTGGAATAGAACAAGTTTGGAGTACTAAAGCACTATTGGATGAAAACTCAATGGCAGGGGGTCTAATGAAAGCCATCTTTGGCTATACTGACAGTCCGAATTTAGTTCAATTTGTCGCATATTGGACATATTTAGCCATTGCTTTTTATGCCTACTTTAAGCCCAATAAGTTAAGCAGATAGTTAGACCAGTCTAAATTGTGGATGAACCATATAGAGCGGAGAAAAAATTAAGTCTGCTCTATAGGGCATTTTTGATAAAAGTAACATAAATGATGATTAAAGGCGAGTAGCTATGGAGTTGACACTCAAACACAAACGAAGATAATGACCCTGAAGTCAGATCCAGCAGCTTTTGCGGCGGTGGTATAAGCCACCATAAACAATTATTAAATAGGATAGAGCCATTGGTATAACTTAACTGAGGACTCCATTAATTTTCTGATTATTTCATCTACATATGTTCTACACAACTTTATGTTATATTTTATTTTAAAATAAGTTAAAGGAGGAATTACAATAGGTCATTGAAAATAACATTATAATACAACAGAGGCAGGGGGAGAACTATTGCGGAATCTAACAAAGTATTTTTGTTTGGTACTGGTTTTAATGTTGGCTTTCAACAATAAGGTAATAGCAGCACCAAACCAAACCCAGAACTATGAAAATATGGAGATGAACATCGAGGAACTGGATGTAAAAATTGAAGATACTCTAAATAAAATTGAAACTAATAAAAACGAAATGAATAAAACAAAAGTCCAAATTACAGCTGCTGAACATGAGATTAAAAATGCCCAGGACAATA
>JBLNDT010000052.1:0-104556 GCA_050261915.1 Solirubrobacterales bacterium | reverse complement strand
TACTTAAAGTAATTTGACGTTGAACATATTGTTCAATATAAATTTGCTGGTTGATATTTCATTCTCTGTTTAATTTTCAAAGACCATGCTGTTTTCTGACAGCTTTTATATAATATCACTTATATTTAACACTGTCAACAACTTTTTTTAAGGTGTTTTTGTTCACTCGGAACAACGAAAATTATTTTACCACATAATAAAACATAGTTTAAGTAATGAATATCATTATCGTTTAAATAAATTTAAATATCTAATTAATTCTCCTATTTTCTTTAAATTTCATATATTGATACACTAGGGTAGGTTAGCGGTAATTTAATTAAAAAAGCAGGCATTTTTCTATTGAAATACCTGCTCTATTGATTATAAATTATTTACTATTTCCTTAAATGTATTTCCCCTTTTTTCAAAGTTAGGAAACAAATCAAAACTTGCACAGGCAGGAGACAAGGTAACAATGTCACCCTGAGTTGCTGCTTCTTTTGCTTTTTTCACAGCATCTTCAAAAGTATCCGCTAAATACAAAGGTATATAATTTCCCGTTTTTTCAAACTCTTTTTCAAAAGCTTCTTTTATCTTGTATTTAGTTGCTCCAACAAGTACCAATGTTTTTATATGTTCCAACCCAAATTCGGCCAATGGTTCAAAAGGAATCTTTTTATCGTATCCACCGGCTATTAATATAACAGGTTTTTCAAAGGCAAGCAATCCAGCCAGTGTCCTTGAGGGGCTGGAGGCTATTGAGTCATTATAATACTCAACTCCTTCAATTGTTCTTATATATTCGCATCTATGCGCAACCCCGGTAAACGTTTCTGCAACCTTCTTCATATTCTCAATTTTAACATCTTCAAATAATCCACAGAAAGCAGCAAGATAGTTTTCCACATTGTGCATACCTTTTATCTTTATTTCACTTTTTTTACAAACTTCCTGTCCGTTTAAATATAAAATACCCTCTTTATAATATGCTCCCTTTGATAGGGTTTCTTTTACACTAAATTGAAGAACCCTGCCATTTGCTTTTTTAACCATAGAATTTGTAATTTCATTATCTTTATTTAAAACAAGTAATCCATCCTCACTTTGATATTTGTAGATATTTTCTTTAGCACTAATATACTCTTCCATTCCTTTATGCATATCAAGATGATTTGGACTTAAATTAGTTATAATTGAAACCTCTGGAGAAACATTCATTGTCATAAGCTGAAAACTGGAAAGTTCCAGAACCACTTTATGACTACTTTCGATTTCTTCTATTTTAGTGAAAAGCGGTGTCCCTATATTTCCTCCAACCCAGGTGGTATACCCTTCATTTTTAAGCATATTATATATTAAGGTTGTAGTAGTTGTTTTTCCATCGCTTCCAGTTATTCCAAAAACCTTTGCCGGACAGTATCTGATGAATTCTTCCATTTCTGAAGTAATGTAAGCCCCTTCTTGTGCAGCTCTCTTTAGAGCTTCACAATCTATTCTCATAGATGGAGTTTTAAAAATAACATCAAAGCCAAGGAGATTATCCAGATAGTTTTCGCCTAAGATTAATTCAACGCCCTTATTTCTCAGTTCAGCTGCAGTATCTGAGAACATGTCTTCACTTTTTTTGTCAAAGCCAGTAACTTCAGCACCTAGATTAAGGAGAAAATCTATTAAGGGCATATTGCTTACCCCAAGACCTACTACTGCTGTTTTTTTACCCTTAATAAAATGCTTAAATTCACTAAAATCTCTTTTCATAAAATTGCCCCCAAATAAGTTATATTATAAATTTATCCAATTTTCATATTATAATACTTGAAAATTGAGTGCAAGTACTTAATAGGCACCTGCACTCATGATAATGGTTAAAATTCTATCTTTTCCTCTAAAAATGCTTTAAGTTCTTCTATTTTAATTCTGAACTGATCCATTGTATCTCTGTCTCTAACAGTAACAGTATTATCTTCTAGGGTATCAAAGTCTATTGTTATGCAGTATGGAGTTCCTATTTCATCTTCTCTTCTATATCTCTTTCCTATGCTTCCTGCTTCATCGTAATCTACGTTGAAGTCTTTTCTAAGTATATCATATACTTCTTCTGCCTTTTCGGAAAGTTTTTTGCTTAAAGGAAGAATTGCTGCTTTAAATGGTGCTAAAGCAGGATGGAATCTTAATACTGTTCTTACGTCACCTTCTGCTATTTCTTCTTCATCATACGCATCTACTAAGAATGCAAGGGCAGCTCTGTCAGCTCCAAGAGATGGTTCAATACAGAATGGTATATATCTTTCATTTGTTTCAGTATCAAGATATGTCATGTCTTTTCCTGAATGTTCCTGATGTTGTTTAACATCAAAGTCAGTTCTGTCTGCTATACCCCAAAGTTCACCCCATCCAAACGGGAATAAGAATTCTATGTCTGAGGTTGCACTGCTGTAATGTGATAATTCTTCCTTCTGATGATCTCTGAATCTAATGTTGTTTTCGTTAATTCCTAGATTTATTAGGAAGTTCCAGCAATATTCCTTCCAGTAGCTGTGCCACTCAAGGTCTGTGCCTGGTTTGCAGAAGAACTCAAGTTCCATTTGTTCAAATTCTCTTGTTCTAAAAGTAAAGTTACCTGGAGTTATTTCATTTCTAAAAGCTTTACCTATCTGTCCAATACCAAATGGGAGCTTCTTTCTTGAAGTTCTTTGAACATTTTTGAAGTTTACAAATATACCTTGAGCTGTTTCTGGTCTTAAGAACAATTCCGCCTTGTTGTCCTCAGTTACTCCCTGATATGTTTTAAACATTAAGTTGAATTTTCTTATATCTGTGAAGTTTTTCTTTCCACATGTAGGACAAACAATGTTGTTGTCATCAATATATTGTTTTAATTTTTCATTGCTCCAGCCATCTGCACTTGCCTTTTCAACACCTGTTGCTGTAAGATGTTCTTCAACTAGTTTGTCAGCTCTTATTCTGCCCTTGCATTCCTTACAGTCCATTAGAGGATCTGAAAAATTTCCAACATGGCCTGAAGCCACCCATACATCTCTGTTCATTATAATTGCACAGTCTATACCAACATTGTACTTACTTTCATGAATAAATTTTTTCCACCAAGCCTTTTTAACATTGTTTTTAAACTCAACTCCCAGTGGGCCGTAATCCCATGAATTTGCAAGTCCTCCATATATTTCTGAACCAGGATATACAAATCCTCTGTTTTTAGCTAACGCAACCACTTTGTCCATTGTTTTTTCCACTGCCATAATTAATACCTCCATTTTTATATTTTTATAAATAAAGAGCCTATACCATAAAAGGGACGAAATTATATTCCGCGGGTCCACCCTTCTTGGCATAAGCCCAGCTTTACTAAATTCACTCAAAAGCTCCCTTCATATTAAACCTTTAGCTGCTTCCACCATGTGCAGCCTCTCTTAAAAAAATATAATACTACTCTTCTTTATCATAGCGATTATTCTGTTATAAATAAAAAAAACCTATACCATGAAAGGGACGAAATTATATTCCGCGGTTCCACCCTTCTTGGCACAAGCCCAGCTCTCATAACTCCACTCAGAAGCTCCCTTCGCAATAAATCTTTAGCTGTTTCCACCAAACACAGCTTCTCTTAAAAAAACTTATTGTTACTTTTCTTCATCATTGTGACTTATTTAATTTAAATATATGATATCATATATTTTTCAATTGTCAACATGTTTTTCAAATAAATAAAATGGCTCCGCGAAAAGGATTCGAACCTTCAACCTATCGGTTAACAGCCGAGTGCTCCACCGTTGAGCTATCGCGGAACGACTTACATGTTATATTATAGCAGGATAGTATAAAAAATCAATATGTTTTTTGTAAAAAAAACTCCTTTTTCATGACTTTTAGTCATGAAAAAGGAGAATATATTATTGATTTGATGGTGCTAGTTTCATTGTTGGGAATAGTATAACGTCCCTAATTGAATATGAGTTTGTAAGGAACATTATGATTCTGTCCACTCCTATACCCAGTCCACCTGTTGGAGGCATCCCTATCTCAAGGGAATTAATGAAGTCATCGTCCATCATATAAGCTTCGTCATCCCCAAGTTCTCTTTCTTTTAACTGCTGAATGAATCTATCTTTTTGAACTATAGGGTCATTTAATTCGGAGTAAGCATTACATACCTCTCTTCCATAAATAAATCCTTCAAATCTTTCAGTAAATTCAGGATTTCCCCTCTTTTTCTTTGTTAAAGGTGAAATTTCCACAGGATAGTCGCATACAAAAGTAGGTTGTATCAATTTATCCTCTGCAAACTCTTCAAACATAGCATTCAAAATATCACCAATAGTGCAGTCCTTTAATGCCTTTTTCAGTTCAAGGTGTTTTTCCTTTGCAATAGCATGCGCAGCTTCAAGAGTTTTAACTTCGTTGAAATCCACTCCTGAGTATTCTTTTACTGCATCTACCATGGTTATTCTTCTCCAAGGTGGAGTAAAGTCAATTTCAGTTCCCTGGTAATCAACCTTTGTAGTACCAAGAACTTTTTGGCAAACAAAAGCAAGCATGTTTTCTGTTATTTCCATCATATCATTGTAATCTGCAAATGCTTCGTACAATTCAATCATAGTAAATTCTGGATTGTGTCTTATATCTATTCCTTCATTTCTGAAGTTTTTACCTATTTCATATACCTTTTCGAATCCACCTACTATAAGTCTCTTAAGATATAATTCTGTGGCTATTCTAAGGTACATGTCTATATCTAATGCATTGTGGTGAGTAACAAATGGTTTTGCAGCAGCTCCTCCTGCAATGGATGAAAGCACAGGTGTTTCAACCTCAAGATAGTCCTTATTATCTAAAAACTCTCTTATTGCTCTAATTATTGCAGTTCTCTTAAGGAATGTATCCTTTACATCCGCATTCATAATCAAATCTACGTATCTCTGTCTGTATCTAAGGTCAGTATCCTTTAAGCCATGCCATTTTTCTGGTAGTGGCTTTAAAGATTTAGCTATTAATTCAAAATCGGTTATATGAACTGATACTTCCCCTGTTTTTGATTTGAATACTATACCTGTAACGGAAACCCAGTCCCCGATGTCGAAGGCTTTATATTCTTTAAGCTTTTCTTCTCCAACATCATCTATTTTTATATAAAGCTGAATTTTCCCATATCTATCAAAAACATCAGAAAAGCCTGCTTTTCCTTGTACACGTTTTGACATAAGCCTTCCAGCTATTGTTACTTGTTTTCCTTCAAGTTCATCATAATTTTCTTTAATTTCAGTTGAAGTATGAGTTCTGTTTACTTTATAAACATCAAAAGGGTCTTTCCCTTCGTCCTGCAATTTAGCAAATTTCTGTCTTCTTACTTTAATTAGTTCGTTAAAGTCTTCTTCTTGATTTAGGTTACTGTTCTTTTCATCTTTTGACATCCAAATCCCTCCACTAAGCTCTTCTAATATTTAGTACTTCATATTTGCTGACTCCATCAGGTACTGATATTTCAACCACATCTCCAACTTTTTTGCCAATAAGACCGCTTCCAACCGGAGATTCGTTTGATATTTTATTTTCTAATGGATCTGCTTCAGCAGAACCAACAATTGAATACTCTACTTCTTCATCAAATTCATAATCTTTTACTTTTACTATGCTTCCTACGCTTACTACATCTGAAGGTATATCAGATTCATCCACTACTGTTGCATTCTTAAGCATATTTTCAAGTTGAATTATTCTTCCCTCTACGAAGGCTTGTTCATTTTTAGCTTCATCATACTCTGAATTTTCGCTTAAATCCCCAAAGGACAACGCAACTTTTATTTTTTCGGTGATTTCTTTTCTTTTAACTGTTTTTAAAACTTCAAGTTCTTCCTCTAATTTTCTAACACCTTCATAAGTCATCACATGCTTTTTTATTTCGCTCATAATATTATTCTCTCCTTTAATATTGCATAATAAATTTAAGGCTAATCCTATGAAATGGATTTCCCAGATTATTAAATCACCCTGTAATCATTTAAGTTATTATAAAACAGCCTACAGTTATTGTCAATTATAATGCAGATGTGTGCCAATCTCGAAAATTGAATTGTTTATAAAAATATCATTCTCACTTAAGGATTTTTCCACATCTTTTTCTTCCATCTGACTAAGGACTGCACCTACTATTTCAAGTGGCATTTCATTATGATATATGCTCCAGGGTACTTTTAGGGATATATCATTTACTTTGTAATTGTTCATCTTTTGCGGCCTGTATAAATTGTTCAAGTACCAAACAGGAGTATTGTCTTTGACATCAATGTTTTCTGTTGTAATAATAATGTCTGCTGATTTAACAGCATTATCTAATTCTATAGAGGTAATAACTGATATGCCAAAATTTGCAGATATATATTCCCAAAGCCTTTTAAGTTCAGCTTTGTTGTTTGAAACTAATATTATATACCTGGCTTCTCTGGCAAGGTAATCTATTATAGGTTTACTTATAAAGTGGGCTGCATCATAGAGAACAATACAGCTTTCCCTTATGCTTTTATGGTTAGCTCTAAGTATTAGCTTTGAACTATTTACTACAGAGTAACCCATTAAATTCTTTTGAAAATTACTATATACATTGAAGTCTAAAAACCTAAATGTTTTAGGAGCAAAATTTGTTTTCCCAGCTCCTATATGTTTTTCAATTTTTCTTATATTATTCATGTATGCTCTATCATTTATATTCGGCGGAAGAAATACTTTGAAAATGTTTAAGTCAAGTTCTTTTATATACTCCTCACCATCATAATGAATCTTTAGCCTGTCTCTTATTCGTGAAAACATATTAAAGCTATCATATATACTTGTAAAATCAGATATTGCAAATGCAACAGAATTCATTTTTTCATCCTGATATATATTATTATGTTATATATTATTCTAAAAGGACTTTTTGTATTCTAATAATAATTCAAAAACTCTTTCTACATTGTTTTCATAATTGATTTTATTCTTAAGTTCAGTACAATTCTTAAGACCTTTTATATACCAGGCTAAATGTTTTCTCATTTCCCTTACCGCCTTAGTTTCACCTAGATAAAGGACAGCTCTTTTGTAGTGTTCTATCGCAACATTGATTTTTTCTTCAGGTGTTGGAACAGTCACCTCTTCCCCTGAATTCATCTGATTTATCTGATTAAATATCCAAGGATTCCCCATTGCTCCTCTGGCTATCATTATGCCGTCGCACCCTGTTTCTTCTAGCATTTTTTCAGCGTCCCAAGGTGTGAATATATCCCCATTGCCTATAACAGGAATTTGTACTGCATTTTTTATATCCTTTATTATATTCCAGTCAGCTTTACCTTCATACATCTGTGCTCTTGTTCGGCCATGAATAGTAACAGCATCTGCCCCCGCATCCTGTATTGTTTTTGCAAACTCAACTCCGTTAATATTACTGCTGTCAAATCCTTTTCGGAATTTAACAGTAACAGGTTTATTTGATTTTTTCTTAACTGACTTAACTATTTCACCTGCAAGCTTTGGTTCCATCATCAAAGCAGAGCCTTCACCATTCTTTACTATTTTAGGAGCAGGGCACCCCATATTAATATCAATAAGGCATATGTCCTTATTGATATTGAAACTCTCTGCTGCCGCTGCCATTATTTCAGGTTCTTTCCCAAAAATTTGTACTGCTACCGGCTTTTCAATTTCTGACAGCATCAACATGTTTACAGTATTTTCATTTTCATAGTAAAGTCCTTTTGCACTAATCATTTCAGTATATACAAGTCCACAGCCCATTTCCTTGCAAATACTTCTAAAGGCTGTGTCTGTTACTCCGGCTAGTGGAGCTAAAAAGGCATTGTTTTTAAATTCCAGATTTGAAATTATCATATTATTTTTGTTCCTTGTTTTTTTCATATATTATTCTTAATCCCCTTAATGTAAGGAAAGGATCTATAATGTCTATTTGATTTGAATCTTGTTTTATAAGTTTTGCCAATCCCCCTGTAGCAACTATAAGCGGATCATCTTCACCAAGTGCTTTGAACTCATCCTTCATTTTACTTATAATATAATCAACTTGTCCAATATAACCATATACAACTCCGGCCTGCATGCTTGAAACTGTATTTTTGCATATAATGGATGGAGTTTTAACTAGTTCAATTCTTGGAAGCTTTGCAGCTTTTTCAAATAAAGCTTCTGCAGATATTTTCATTCCAGGACATATGGAACCTCCAAGATAATCTGCTTTTGCAGTTATTGCACAAAAGGTAGTTGCGGTTCCAAAGTCAATAATAATTAATGGTTTCTTATATATTTCATGAGCAGCCGCTGCATTGACAATTCTATCTGCACCAACTTCCCTTGGATTGTCGTATTTTATGTTTATGCCTGTTTTTACACCTGGTCCTACGATTATTGGATTTATTTTAAAATATTTTTTAACCATATGTTCCACTGAATACATTATATTTGGTACTACAGAGGATATTATTACACCCTCAACCATGGAAGGTTCCAAATTGTTTTCGTAAAAAAGGTCAGTTACCTGAACTCCGTATTCATCTGCAGTCCTCTTTGCATCAGTAGATAATCTCCAGTCTGCTACAAGCTCTTTGTCCCTGAATACGCCTAAAACTATTTCAGTATTCCCCGCGTCCATTACTAAAATCAAAACTTCCACCCCCTTGCTAATCTTAAATATTAAACAAGCAAAGAGCAGCCTTAAAGCTGCCCCAAGTTTACACAATGTGATTTAAACAATATAATTGTATCAATATTACAGGTTTTGTCAAGTTAAAATCAACCCTTAATTTTGTTCATAAAAGACTCTATGTTTATAATAAACCTTTCATGGGTTCCTTCTCCAATTTTCCCCTTTTCATCCCAAGCCTCCACATTAAAGGTAAGCTTTTTCCCATCAACCTTTTCGAGTACAGCCTGGCACTTAACCTTCATACCAAGAGGGGTTGCTTTAATATGTTTAATTGAAACTTCAATTCCAACAGTTGAGTATCCTTTTGGAAGCATTTCTTCTACTACTTTCTTTGAGGTGTTTTCCATTAAGGCAATCATAGATGGTGTAGCAAATACATCTAAATCCCCTGAACCTAATTTACTTGCGGTATCATTTTCAGTAACAATAATTTCATTTACAGCTTGTAAGCCTTCTTTAATCATAAATTCCATAACACACTCTCCTAATATATAATAACGTGAATATATTATAGCATATAAAAAGAGAAGTTATAAACTTCTCCTTTTTTTAGCTTATTGAAAACAATTGTTCAAATTCTGCGGATTCCAGTTTTTCCTTTTCTAATAGAGCATTGGCTACTGCGTGGAGTTTAGATATATTTTCAGAAAGGAGCTGCTGAGCCTTGTTGTAACCTGTATCAATAAGGGTTTTAACTTCCTCGTCGATTCTAAATGCAACTTCCTCACTGTAATTCTTACTTTTTCCAAAGTCCCTTCCAAGGAATACTTCATCGTGCCCGGACCCAAAAGCTATAGGGCCCATAGTTTCACTCATTCCATAATCCATTACCATCTTTCTTGCAATGGTAGTAGCTCTTTCTATATCATTTTTTGCGCCTGTGCTTATATCACCAAGCACAAGTTTTTCAGCAACTCTTCCGCCAAGAAGTCCTACTATTTCATCCTCAAGTTTAGATTTAGACATATAAGATCTGTCTTTTTCAGGAAGATGCATAGTGTATCCCCCAGCCATTCCTCTTGGAATAATGCTTATCTGATGAACAGGGTCTGAGTGAGGGAGAAGCTTCATAACTACTGCGTGACCTGCTTCATGATAAGCAGTAAGCTTTTTATCTTCATCATCAATTACTCTGCTCTTCTTTTCAGGTCCGGCAACAACTCTTGTTACAGCTTCCTCAAGTTCTTCCATTCCTATAAGATTCTTATTAGCACGTACAGCAAGCAATGCAGCTTCATTCATAAGATTTTCTAAATCTGCGCCTGTAAATCCAGGTGTTCTTTTCGCCAATACATCAAGCTTTATATCTTCTTCTAGATGTTTATTCTTTGAATGTACCTTTAATATTTCTTCTCTTCCCTTAACATCTGGTGCGCCTACAAGTATCTGTCTGTCAAATCTTCCAGCTCTAAGGAGTGCAGGGTCTAATATGTCAGGTCTGTTTGTTGCTGCTATCATTATAATACCTTCATTAACACCAAAACCATCCATTTCAACCAGCAGCTGATTCAAGGTTTGTTCTCTTTCATCATGGCCACCACCAAGTCCTGCTCCTCTTTGTCTTCCAACCGCATCTATTTCATCTATAAATATTATACAAGGTGAATTTTTCTTCGCTTGATCAAAAAGATCTCTAACTCTGGAAGCACCAACACCTACGAACATTTCAACAAAGTCTGATCCGGATATGCTGAAAAATGGTACACCTGCTTCTCCAGAAATTGCTTTTGCTAAAAGAGTTTTACCAGTTCCTGGAGGCCCTACTAAGAGAACTCCCTTAGGTATTCTGGCTCCCATTTCGATGTATCTTTTAGGTTGCTTTAAAAAATCAACGATTTCCGCCAGCTCGGCTTTTTCCTCATCTGCTCCTGCTACATCCTTAAAGGTAACTTTTTTCTTTTCTGGATTAGCCATTTTTGCACGGCTCTTTCCAAAATTCATTACCCCTCGGTTTCCTCCACCGCCTTGAGATTGCTGCATGAACATGAACCAGAAGCCCACCAGCATCAAAATCAATACAATTGTAGGAAGATATTGAACCCACACCGGCATTGTAGTCTGTTTTGCATAGGTCTCTATTACATCGGTTTTTGGATGCTGCCCTATAAATTGAAATAATCTTTCTGTAGGCACTACTGTTTCATACTGGGTACCATCCTTTAAAGTACCTGTAATAGTCATATTGTCTTCTCTAACCTGGAAACTCTTAATTGTATCATTTATCCAATTTTTCTGAAAATCACTAAAATTAATTGCAGTGGAGGTTTCATTTTTACTTGACAGCCAAACTGCTGCCAGAAGAACAAAAATAAAAACTACCACCCAGGCCGTTGCGCTTGATACTTTTTTCATTAACAGGCCCACCTCTCTTTCTCATTTATACTGTAAAATTGTATCATAACTAATTTTCCTTTACAATAAAAATAACCCACATCAGCTATATATTTCTTCCTTTAAAATCCCTATAAATGGAAGATTCCTATACTTTTCTGCATAATCAAGTCCATAACCCACCAAAAAGTAATCTGGAACATTAAACCCTATGTACCTTGCTGATATTTCAACTTTTCGTCTGTCTGGTTTGTTCAGAAGGCAGGCAATATTAATACTTGCTGGTTTTCTTCGTTTTAAGTAATCCAGTAAATAAGATAAAGTTACTCCTGAATCAATTATATCCTCAACTATGAGTACATCCTTGTTTTCAATCTCAAAATCAAGGTCCTTTAATATTCTAACTACCCCGGAGGTACTTGTGGAATTTCCATAGCTTGAAACTGCCATAAAATCCATTGTGCATGGAATTGGAATTTCTTTAATAAGGTCTGCCATAAATGGAACCGAACCCTTTAGTATACCAACAAGCATCAAATCTTTTCCTTCGTAATCCCTGCTAACCTCTTCGCCAATTTCCTTTATTCTTATTCTTAGTTGTTCCTCATTATATAGAATTTCCTTAACATCGTCCTTTAATGCCGTCATCGTTTTTCCTCTCTTTCCAATTTCATTCTTAACACCCTTTTAGTGCTTTTATCAATTTTAAATTTGTTACTTATTTTGTATCCCACTATCCAAGCTATTTCATCGCCAAAGCATATAAGTGGTATACGGTCCCTTTCCTCTCTTGGCACTTTCATATCAATGAAAACATCTTTAAGTTTTTTATGTCCACTAATACCTAAAGGACTAAACTTGTCACCATTTTTCCGAAATCTTAGCAATATATCTCCCTGAACTTTGTCCATATCAAAATATTTCACATCTTCCAGATTTTCATATGATGCTTGTTTAGACTCCATCTCATCAATACATATTCTAATTCCCAATTCATTAATAAGGTTTTCACCAACATTAAGCTTATATTCCTTGCACTGAATTGGTACTAATGGGCTATTTCCCTTTGGGTATATGTTAATGCTTCCATAATTATTAAATGCAATAAGCTGGTTCGGCAGCATAGTAGATTTTCCTGTACTGCTTTTCTGAAGCTCTATTACCTGATAAATGTGCTTTTTTTCGAAATTATTAAGGTGCCCTAAAAGACAAAGAAATGCCTTCCTGATTACTCTTGAAACAATAGCTTCATGCTCAAGGAAGCCTTCTTTAGATATTATAACCCTATCTTCTTTGTTGGTACAATATGTTTTGTATTTTTTTTCAGCCTCATGGTCCATATAATCACTGTCTAATCTTAAATTTTCAGATAACCTGCTTAATGTATTTATTATATCCTTATTAAAATTGTTTTCGATGTATGGTATCAGTTCAAGCCTTATTTTGTTTCTGGCATAAATATTTTGAAAATTTGTGTGGTCTATCCTTGGATTAAGACGGTTCTTTTCACAGTATTCTTCAATTTCGTTTCTAGTACAAAACAAGAGTGGTCTTATGTACAGTTTATCTCTCACAGGCTTAATGCCGCCAAGACCCTCCAGGGCTGCACCTCTTATCATTCTCATTAGTACAGTTTCCGCCTGGTCGTTTAAATTGTGTGCAACAGCAATTTTATCTGCTTTATATTCAACCTTAATCTTATTGAAAAATTCATAACGTAAATCTCGCCCTGCACTTTCGCAGGAAATATTTCTTTCTACTGAAATTTTATGAACATCTTCCTTTATTGATGTGAATTTAATATTGTTTTCCAAGCAAAATTTCTCAACGTACTTTTCATCCTCATCTGATTCATTGCCTCTTAACCCATGATTTATGTGGGAAGCAATGATTTCTAGTGAATAGTAACCTTTCAATGTCATAAGAAGATGAAGCAGACACATGGAATCCGGCCCCCCCGAAACCCCTACTATAACTTTATCCCCCTTGTTAATCATGTTATTACTTTCTATGGTTTCAATAACCTTATTTAACAAAACATCACACCCTAAGTAAATTTAATCATTATATTATAACATAAAAATAATTGAGATTGGAAAGTTGTTTTCCATCTCAATTATTTTTAATAAAGGTTGTAAACCTTCTCCACTATTACTGTCATATCATCTCTTACTTTTCCACCCCCAAGCTCCTTTGCTTTAGTAATAATCCCATCGCAAAGATCACTTGGACTGTTATAGTCATTATTTTTAAGAAAATCAGTAAGCCAATCAGCCCTGCCACTGATGTCACCATCCGAGTCCAAAATGCCATCACTTAGCATAACAATAAAATCCCCATTTCTTACCTTATTCCTGTAAACATCAATATCAACTTTATCCAGTACCCCCATAGGAAGGGTCCTGGATTTAATAGGGATAACCTCATGATTTGACTTTATAAAACTTGCTGCGGCTCCAACCTTTATAAAATCTACTTCCCCTGTGTATAAATCAATATTATTTATATCAACTGTGGAGAATTTTTCACTTTCTGAAAATTTAATGCTCATTATTGAATTAACCATATTAATAGCCTTTATTTTGTCAAAGCCTGACTTTGAAAACTTATGCAGTAACTCTACAGCGGCACTGCTTTCTTTTCTTGCATCAGGTCCTGAGCCCATACCATCGCTTAAAATAGTCATGTAATTTCCACCATCAAGCTTGGCGCTTAAATAGCTGTCTCCGCTATACTTTTCTCCATCCTTGCAGAAACCCTTTGCACAAGTAGCCACAAGGTATTTTGGTGTTTCTTGAAACAATATGCTGCAACTCTTAGATTCAGCATCCACAATGCATCCTTCATCACATGCACACATACATTTTCCTGTAACTTGGTTTATAATAGGCAGAACGGCCTTAATACAAAGTTGCTTTCCACCGCAGTGTATCATGTCCAGCTTTATAGTAAGTCTTCCGTTTTTATTATTGTAGCATAGTATATCCCTGAATTTTATACTGCTTTTGTTCAATGCTCTTCTTATACAATCTTCAGCAGTGTTATTAAAATTAATTTCACAGTCAAAATCCTCAGCAATAACCTTTATTGATTCAGCAATACTGCCAATCTGCCCTGCTAGAACCTCTCTGCTTTCGCTTAAACGTTTATTCCACATCTCATTCATTATAAAACTATTAACTATATCCTCAGCACTTTTTACAAGAGCAGTTCTTTTAACACACTTTCTATCTAACTCCTCAGGTACAATATTTTTCTTTTCCTGAAAATTTTGGAGCATTTCATAGAAAGCACTGTATGTATTGTAGTACTCCCTTTTCCAGCATATTGACTTCATGTTGCATGTGCTGCAAACCCTGTCACCTAGATTTTCTACCAAAGCACAGGACTTACCCTTCATAGCAAGCTTGTCATTATCCACAAGTCTATCTAAAACATCTGACATATTAAAAAGCACGTCTGAAAAATTTTCAAGTTTACTTAATAAAATATCTTTTACCTTTATAGTATAATTATCCCTTAAGGTATCCTGCTTTTTTCCAAAATCAAGTTCCAATTCAAACCAGTAAAATACCCTTCCTGGAATGACATAAAATATGAGACAACTTAATAGACATTCCATAATACTGAGTTCTGTACCCATGTTTGAATACATCTTGATTATTCCAAAGGTTAAAAGAAATGTTATTCCACTAATCCACTTCCCCCCTTCTCTGAACACTCCTGAAAGCATGCCGCATAAACCAAAAAAACCAACGTAGGCAGTCATGCTACTTGATGTAATTCCAAGTATCATTCCCATGGCAACACCAGCGGCTGCCCCGGAAGTACTCCCCTTAATATAACCAATAATCAAAATAAAACTAAGAGCTGCAATATTTCTAAATGTGATTCCATGAATACTTACGCCCCAAGTACCTGCTATTGCAAGAGACGCAGTTACTGCCATACACATTATTTCCTCGTTTCTAAATAAGTGTCTTGTGCTGATATCCTTAAATGCCCTAATGGAATTTTCAATTATATAAAAAATAGGAAATATGCTTAAAGCTTCAAATAAAGATGTTATTATGCATATGTATATTTCAATCGAAGATGAGGAAATTTTATTAATAGCCATAATAATAAATATGGATATAAATACAGAAACCAGCTTAATTATATAACCTTTGCTTTTCAATATGTAACTTATACCAATTACAGCTCCTGTGGATGCTATGTATGCAGGCAGATTATTCATGTTTCCGTTTAGTGTAATATATCCAATCAATACCCCGCAAGCTGTAATAACAGAAATTTTATCTTCCTCTTTAAGACATACTGCGATAAGAAATGCCAAGCCAAAGGGGGCCATGAGATTAATTAACATCACCCTGCTTATCAAAATCCCCAAAGTAAAATATGAAATTCCCTGGATTACCTTATACATATTTAATTCATTTTTGTTTTTTTCATCTTTCCCAGCCTTTTTTACCCTTTGATATGGAAAAACCTCTGCATCAAACTGCATTTTATCACCGCCTTATTATTAACTACTTTTAAAGTATAACAAAATAGCATGGTAAATATTGTCATTTAGTGATGCAGCTGCTTATTTTTTTTAGGACATATAACTCTAGAATTCTTTAAAAGAATACAAAAACAAAAGAGACCAAAACTTGGTCTCTTTACTATGGTAGCGGAAATAGGACTTGAACCTACGACACTTCGGGTATGAACCGAATGCTCTAGCCAGCTGAGCTATTCCGCCATATTAACTTTTGGTTGCGGGGGCAGGACTTGAACCTACGACCTTCGGGTTATGAGCCCGACGAGCTACCAACTGCTCCACCCCGCGATGACAAAAAAAATTTGGTGCTGAAGACCGGAATCGAACCGGTACGGGAGGTAAGTCCCGCAGGATTTTAAGTCCTGTGCGTCTGCCAGTTCCGCCACTCCAGCACGTGAATCGTTATTACTTAACGACAACATAGTTTATTATAATAGATAAAGTGTTAGATGTCAATGATTAATTTAAACATCTTTTAAAAAAACAAAAGGGCTTAACAAAGCCCTCTAATTAGTAATTTGAACTTTTTCTATATCCACGGCATTTTGAATCCTGGTGTTTTTTTAGATCCTGAAATCTTTCCTCGCTATCCTTTAAGAACTTGCTTAATCTGTCTTCAAAATTTCCTTGCGGAGATTTTGATTTTTCTTTGGACCAATCAATATCACTTGGTCTTACAGTTGGTTTCTTTTCTGGAATAGCTTGTTTGATGGAAAGACTTATTTTGCCATTTTCATCAATTGAAATAACCTTAACCATAATTTTATCTTTTTCTTTTAGGTGGTCCCTTATGTTTTTTACATAAGTATCTGATACCTCAGATATGTGAACCAACCCTGTTTTTCCTTCAATTTCTATAAATGCACCGAAATTTGTAATATTTACCACTGTACCTTCAATTATGCTTCCTGCCACTAAGGTCATATTAAAAAGACTCCTCCTTAAAAAATGTTTATAAAAATTTAATTATGCACATTATATTGTTTAATTTTTCGAGTCAATTACAGGAGTCTCACCTTCCTTAATAAGACCAAGCCTTTCTCTTGCAAGTTTCTCAATGTATGCATCAGATTTTGACATCTTAATTTCATCCTGTAACTTCTGATTTTTGTCCTTTGCAAGCTGCTCTTCCTGCTGCTTAACTTTTATTTCTTTACCTATGCTGTACATGGTAATCTGCTGTGAAATAAATATATAACATATGTTCCCAAAAATCAATAATAAAACAATAAATTTTACTTTTTGTTTTCTTCTCATATAATCATTATCCTTTCAAGGAAATCCAGCTTAAACCATAATTATATTCTAAATTGATTTTCGGTTTTCTTCAAGGTTTTTTTTTAATTTCTTTGAGGTTTCTTAAATATTCAATAATAATTCCAAAGGGAAAACATAATATATTCTTTAAAGTTCGTAGAAATATACCTGAAATATTAATAATGCAATAGAAAACAGCAATGTTAAATTTGCTCAAAAATAAAAAGTAAAAGACAAGCCCTAAGGCCATACAAAGATATGAGTATAATCCAATATACGCATAATCGTTAATGGATAAAAAAATGAAAACCAGCAACGAAGTAAATATCCAAAATAATATATCCTGTATAAGGGTTATCAGCCTATTAGGTTCTTGTATGCCTCGAAAAAGTCTGTACAAGTCAAATAATACCCCTGTTGCCATACCGGAGATAAAACAGAGCAAAACCAGCATTGCCTGCTGGCTTATGGAAATCACCATATATACCCCTATTTAAAAAGTTTTTTAAGCATATTTTCTTTATTTGGCTTCATTAGTTCATTATTATAGGAGAATCCATCAATGGAGCCCATAATAATCATATCTCCGTTTTGGACGTCAAGCTTATTCATTTTGAGATCGGTACCCTTTACCGTTAAACTTCCAAGACTGCTTTTTAAAATTATTTTTTCATCATTAAAGCTAATAACTTCCATTACCCCGTTTAAAGAGAGCCTCTTTCTATTTTCTAAAGTCATAATGCCTTTTTTTTCTTCCGACCTTATCTCCTTTTTTTCCATATCATCGCCTCCACCTGTAATAATATATGCACAGATTTCAGCTCATATTACTTTTATTCAGTATCTTCCTCTCCGGATATTATCAAATACATTGCCCCTGCATTTTCCTTTTTAACATGCTCCATGATATTAACTATTTTTGCCTGAAGAATTTTGCTGGCAAATCTTATTTCAATTATGTCCCCTTCTTTAACCTCAGTACCAGCCTTGGCAGTTTTTCCATTTATGCTTACCCTGCCCCCATCGCAAGCTTCTTTTGCTACAGTTCTTCTCTTAATAATTCTAGAAACCTTTAAATATTTATCGAGTCTCATTATTTCCTCCTGATTAAACAAGAAAACCTAGATTTAAACCTAGGTTTTCTGAATGAAATTATTTATTTACTTTATCCTTGAATTCTTTTCCAGCTTTGAATACTGGTACTGTTGATTCTGGTATATTAATTTCTTCTTTAGTTCTAGGATTTCTGCCTACTCTAGCAGCTCTCTTTCTTGTTTCAAATGTTCCAAATCCAACTAACTGTACTTTTTCACCCTTTTCAAGAGCCTCTTCAACACTTTCAATGAATGCTTTTAAAGCAGCTTCAGCTTCTTTTTTAGTTGATTTGCTTTTTTCAGCCATGCTTGAAATTAAATCTGATTTGTTCACCTTTGTTACCTCCTTAAATAATGAGTATGCTTCACACATTCGCATATAAGCATATTCTTCATGTGTTAGGAAAAATCCTTCTTTTTTTCTAGAAATTTTATAAAAGATTAAAATTTATTTACTTTTTGCCTCATTCCATAACTTATCCATTTCTTCTAAGGATAATTCAGTAAAAGACATTCCTCTAGAAATAGCCTTATCTTCGATATATTGAAAACGGCAGATGAATTTCTCTATAGTATAATTTAATGCAAAATCCGGGTCAATGTCAAGGAATCTGGCAACATTTACTGCTGCAAACAAAATATCTCCTATTTCCTCCCCTATTTTTTTCCTATCATTACATTTATATACATTTTTTATTTCATTATACTCTTCAAGAACCTTATCTAATGCTCCTTCTATTGTTTCCCAATCAAAACCTGCTTTTGCAGCTTTTTTTTGTATTTTTTCAGCTCTTATCAGTGAAGGTAAGCTTTTAGCTACATGTTTAAGTTCATCTGTAAAACTGTTTAGGCCCTGCTCTTTTCTTTTGATTTTATCCCAATTAACCAAAACTTCTTCAGATGTATCAGTGGCTGCTGTTGAAAATACATGAGGATGTCTAGAAACCATTTTGTTATAAATGGTATTAATTATATCATTCATATCAAACATTTCATTTTCTCTGCCCAGTCTAGCATGGAAAACTACTTGAAAAAGGACATCTCCTAGTTCTTCCGCCAGCATGTCGTAATCTTCATTATCCACCGCTTCCAACACTTCATAGCACTCTTCAATCAAATATCTCTTTAAAGATTCATGAGTCTGTTCCTTATCCCATGGGCAGCCTCCTTCCCCTCTTAAATCATCCATTACACCTAAGAGGTCATAGATATCCTTAACACTCTCCGTATTTTTAGGAATATATAATGAAGTTAGATAATCTATATCCTTCTGTCTGTCTATTTCATATATCTTTATTTTCCTTAAACTCTGATGGCCTTTAATTCCTGCAGCCCTGATAAAGATTATTTCGGCATCGTCATTATAATACTCCATCAGCTTAAGCTTAACCTCTGAAGCTATATAGTTGTCATATACCTGGGTTACTACGATGCCGCATCTTCTGTCTAACAGCTGGTTATTCATATCAAAGGCATCTATTATTTTTAGTCCTTCCACCGGATCTATTTTCAAGGCATCTATCAAGGCATCTATAAAACTAACTGCAGGATATATCGTATATGGAATATCTTTTTCATCACATAATTTTATAATAAGAGTAACCGATTTTTCAGCTACCAGTGGGTGTCCTGGAACTGCATATAAGATATTCCCAAAGTTTTCATACTGCTTGATTATATCTTCAGCTATGTACTTGTATATTTCATCAAAGTTCTCAGCATCCTCATATCGCTGGTCATAGGATTTAAATTTCACTCCAAGCTCAGCAAGATAATCCACTGTAGGGTGTTTTACAGTCCTAAGAAATATATTCTCACTGGTCTTTAGCAATTCATATGCTCCTAATGTTATTGCTTCTTTAGACCCAGGCCCAAGCCCCACTATATTAATCAAATTAATTTCCTCCTCCATTTTTTCCTTATCTTGTTTCCTAAATATCTATAGTCAAATACCTTAAATATAAAAATTAAAAATCCATAAATTAAAGCACCTGTAAATATTGAAACTACACAGGAAATATTGCTGTTTATGGTATAATTATAGACATTTTCATATATTAAAACAACAGCAATTATCATGATAAGGGAAGCAAAGGCGGGTTTTACAATAACATTATAAAAATTTATTGTTATATTAAGTCTCCGTTTAAGCAGCATCATATTTAAAATTGATGCACCTGCATATCCTAAAATAGTGCCCAAAACTGCTCCATAAATATTAATTTCAGGTATAGGTACAAGAAATACTGTTAAGAGTATTTTTACTATGCAGCCTGCTGCAAGGTTAATTACAGGCATTGTGTAAATGCCAATCCCCTGCAGTATTGCAGTTGAGGTTTGAGCAATAATAATAAATGGAATTGATATGGACAGATACCTTAATATTTGATAACCAGCTGCCTGCCCTGGAAAAATAAGATTTAAGATTGGAAAGGACAAGTAATAAAGGCCTAAAAATGAAGGAATTGAAATTACCATGGATATTCTTACTGCCATTTCCACCTTCTGAATCACTTGAATCTTTCTATTAAGTATATAAGCTTCTGCTATTATAGGGATAAGTGCTGCACAAAGAGCTGCAGATATTGTTAATGGAAGATTGGTCAAAATAAATGCTTTTCCAGTCAGCTGCCCGTATAAAATCGTTGATTGTTTATAGGTGAAACCTGCCTCAAGAAGCTTTTTAGGAACTATCACCGAATCTATTAAATTCATAATAGTACTAACTGCCGCTCCAACAGATACAGGTACGGCAATTTGCAATAGTTGTCCTAAAATATTCTTGTCACTTTTAATTTTTTGATATTTATATTCTTTTCTTACCTTAATGTACTTTAAAAATAGATATATCCCCCCTGCTATTCCACCAGCAGAAGCACCTATAGCAGCTCCTCCCGCTGAATATTCAATCCCCATTGGAAGTAATAAATACGCAAGGGATACTCCGATAATCACTCTCCCAAGCTGTTCAATCAACTGTGACACTGCGGTGTAGCTCATATTCTGCAATCCCTGAAAAAAGCCTCTAAAAGCACTCATGATAGAAATAAACAAGGGTGCAAAGGCTATACCAACCAAAGAGTAGTAAGATTTTTTGTCCCAGCTCAAAAAACTTATTATCTGATTAGAAAATAAAAGCAGGCATGCAGTAAATGCCATGCCCATAATTGCCATAAGCAGCATGGCTTTTCTTAAAACCAATATTGCACCCTGCTTATCATTTACAGCATTTCTTTCTGAAACCATTTTTGATATAGCAATAGGGATTCCCGAGGCAGCAGCAATAAAAAACATATACAATGGAAATGACATTTGATAATAACCTACACCTTCATCTCCAATAAGCATTTGCAGGGGCCACCTGAAAAAAAGTCCCATGAATTTTGCAGCTATACCTGCCGCTCCTAAAATTAGCGTGCCCTTTATTAAAGACTGCTTCTTCATAAAATTTACTCCTCTGAACATATTAGTACCCATGGTTAAAGATATTTAATACATCCAGGGAATATTACAAAAACAGATTGCCTTAAAGCTCATATTTAATCTGCTTAAGGCAGTCTGCATAATAAGCATATATAGATCATTGCTCCATTTGTTTTCCTAAAAATGATGATGCTGTTTCTGCTAACTTAAGTTCAATGTCGCTAAATTTATCGTTATTGTCCTTTGATGCAATAATTACAGCCCCAATTGTGTCTCCACCAGCTAGTATTGGAGAAATAACCATATTGGTGTATTTGTTCTCTGTGTCTTCCTCATCATAAATTGGTATTATTTTTTCCCTACCCTCACCATATATTGAAGTAGTTCTGTTCTCTATAATGTTTTCCAGCTCTCTGCTTATTTTCTTTTCTAGATATTCTTTTTTAGGTGAGCCGCTGATAGATACTATATTGTCCTTGTCGCTTATGATAACTATATGTCCTACAGTTTGCTGAAGGGATTCAGCATATCCTTTTGAAAAGTCACTAAGGTCCCCTATAGGTGAGTATTTCTTTAGTATTATTCCTCCTTCCCTGTCTGTAAAAATCTCAAGAGGATCTCCTTCTCTGATTCTGAGGGTTCTTCTTATCTCCTTTGGAATCACTACTCTTCCCAGATCATCTATACGCCTGACTATACCAGTTGCTTTCATAAGTATGTTACCTCCTCAAAATTTATTTATTAAATGGTACTAATATTATTTTTCTAAATATGAAATTTTATACACAATTGCTATTTTAATTTCATTTATGCGTAAAAAAAAAGTCCCAAAGGGACTTTTAATAAAGATTGCTCTCATAAGTTTTTATTTTTGCAGCTTTTTTCCACTCTGCAATTTTATTTGAAGTTGCAGTATTTTTTGCCTGCTGAAGCAAGGTTGATTTTATTTCATCTTTAACTGAGTCAAAGCTCTTTAGCGGATATTCTTCTTTTGCAATACATTTTATTACATGATATCCATAAGAGGTCTGCACTGGTTCGGATATTTCTCCAACCTTTAATTTCAATGCAGCATTTATATAATTTTCTTCAAGACCTGAATCCACATAATTTACAAAACCAAGCTCTCCACCTTTATCCTTTGTACCCGGGTCTAGGGATAGTTCTTTTGCAAGAGTTCCAAAATCTTCCCCTGCTGCAATTCTAGCCTTTACCTTATCTGCTTCGTCCTTAGTTTTTACAAGAATATGAGCTGTATTTATTCTGTCAGGTTTTTCGGTATACTTATTTTGATTTGCTGTATAGTAAGCCTGTATATCGCTGTCTTTTACGGTTACATCCTTAGTGATATCATCTATAACCTTTTGGATTACCAGCTGGTCTTTAAAATAAGCTTTTAATGATGTTTCATCAAAACCTGAAGATTTTAATGCAGTATTAAATTCATCATCAGTTTTATAATTTTTCTTTACATCTGCAATTTTAGCATCCACCTCAGTACTTATTGCCTTGTCATCCTGACCCACATTTAATTCCTTGGCTTTTTGTAAAATTAGCTTTTCAGTTACCATCTGGTCTAGAATACTTTTCTTCTGAGTATTAAACTGACCCATAGCCTCAGTATTTTTAGTGTAGTCAGCTCCATACTGGGACTCATATTGAGCTTTTAACTGGAGCATTGACGGGCTTTTGTCTAATTCCCCTCTTGTAATTACCTCATCATTAACTTTTGCCACACTGCTCTTTGCTATAGCCTCTGGTGTTTTTTCAATCATATTGCAACCGGAAGCTCCAAGTACAAATGCAGATACCAAGGCAATACTCATAAGTTTTTTTATATTTTTCAAAATTATTCCCCCACTCTTTGTTTTTTATATAAGTGTCAATTATTTTAGACACACTTTATCTTGTTTTTATCATAAACTGAAGAAGTTCTTTTAAAAATCCTATCAGATTTTCCCTTTTAATATTGGACATCCTGCAAGCCACAGCAGGTTTATCTCCCATTTTAAACACAACTTGTTTACTGTATGACTTTAAAATACCCTTTATTATTGCTTCATCAACTCTGGAACGCCCTTCAAATATTAGAAGCACTTCCTCCTTGGCGTCCTTTATTTCCTCTATTCCAAGGGTCTTAGCAAGACTTCTGATATAAGCTATATCCATTAAGTTTATTACAGAGGCCGGTACATCTGAGAACCTGTCCTCCAGTTCCTCCATGGCATCCATGACGTCTTCAAGGGAGTTAATAGATGCTATCTTCTTGTAAACTTCAATTTTTTGAACTTCATCTTCGATATAATTATCTGGAATAAATGCATCAATTTTTAATTCCACTGTGGTTTCCACAGGTTCCTTGTCAATTTCGCCCTTAACCAGTCTAATAGTATCCTCCAGCATTCTGCAGTAGAGATCATATCCTATTGCTGCCATATGGCCATGCTGTGAAGACCCCATCATATTTCCTGCTCCTCTTATTTCAAGGTCCTTAAGGGCTATTTTAAACCCTGAGCCAAGCTCTGTGAAGTCCTTTATTGCCTTAAGTCTCTTTTCTGCTACCTCTGTTAATATCTTGTCTTTTCGATAGGTCAAGTAGCAATATGCGATTCTGTTGGTTCTGCCTACCCTTCCACGGAGCTGATATAATTGAGATAAACCCATTTTGTCAGCATCATTTATAACCATGGTATTCACATTTTGAATATCCATACCCGTTTCTATTATTGTTGTTGAAACAAGTACATCATATTCATTTTTCATAAAATCAACGATTACATTTTCAAGCTCTCTTTCCTTCATCTGTCCATGAGCTACTGCTACCCTTGCCTCCGGAACAAGTTTTGCCAAATAATTGGAGACTTCCATTATATTTTCTACTCTATTGTGTACAAAATATATCTGTCCACCCCTGTTTAGTTCCCTTAAAATTGCATCCCTTATAAGCTGGTCATTATATTCCACCACATAGGTCTGCACAGGATGCCTTTCCTTTGGAGGGGTTTCTATTACACTAATGTCCCTAACCCCAACAAGGGACATATGGAGAGTTCTAGGGATAGGTGTTGCACTTAATGTTAGTACATCAATATTTTTTTTCAAATTTTTGATCTTTTCCTTGTGTGCAACCCCAAATCTCTGTTCCTCATCAATAATCAAAAGTCCAAGGTCTTTAAATATAACATCCTTCTGTAAAATTCTGTGGGTACCTATTAGTATATCCACATCTCCTTTTTTTACCGCTTTTAAAGTTTCCTTATGCTGCGCTGGAGTTCTAAACCTGCTTAAAATATCTATATTTACCGGAAAATCAGAAAATCTCTGTATAAAATTGTTGTAGTGCTGTTGTGCAAGTATTGTGGTTGGCACAAGAAAAGCCACCTGTTTGCTGTCCATTACCGCCTTGAAAGCTGCTCTTACTGCCACTTCAGTTTTTCCGTATCCTACATCACCGCAAAGGAGTCTGTCCATAACCTTTTCGGCTTCCATATCTTTCTTTATATCTTCAATGGCTGCTGCCTGATCTTCAGTTTCTTCATAAGGGAACTCATCCTCGAACTGTTTCTGCCAGACAGTGTCTTTTGAATACCTATGACCCTTTAATGTGGACCTTACCGCATATAGTTTAACCAGGTCCTCTGCAATTTCCTCAATGGATTTTTTCGCCTTACGTTTTGCTTTTGACCATTCCACACTGCCAAGTTTGTTAATTTTAGGAGATTTTCCTTCGCTGCCTATATACTTTTGTACCATATCCAACTGTTCTACAGGAACATATAGTTTATCGTTTCCATCGTAGGTAAGCTCGAGGTAGTCTTTCTTAAACCCCTGAAGCTCCAGTTGCTTTATGCCTCTATAAACACCTATTCCGTGGTTTAAATGTACTACGTAGTCTCCTGGCTTTAATTCAGTAAAGCTTTTTATTTTTCCAGCACCTTTTTTAACAGGCTTGGTGCCTTTTTTCTTGGCAGCACCAAATACCTCTTTTTCTGAAACTACACATAGCCTTAATTCAGGGAATTCAAAGCCTTTAATCTGACTTCCAAAGGTCACAATTACCTCCCCAGGATGAATTTCATTGAAAATATCCTTGTAGGCGCTTTCTATTCCATGCTCACGAAGATTGGTTACCAGTCTTTCACCTCTAGGTCTGGTACCGGATAATATAACAATTTTAAACCCTTTTGACTTCTTTTCTTTTATATCCTCTATTAAAAGCTCAAGCTTTCCATGGTAGTTGTGCAATGTAATCTCAGAAAAATTTACTATGGATTTTGGAGGAATCAGCTTTGCCGACTTTGCAATAGACTCAAGTGTAATAACCGGTCTTTGGTCAAAGCTCTGGAAAACCAGGCTTTTTTCAATAAGCAATTCACTTTGAAGCGGAAGAATGCTCCCCCTCCCTAAATAGCTTTTGTAATTTTCTTCAAATTCAAAGTAAATACTGTCTATTTTGCCGCTGCATCTATTAACATCATCAAATACAACAGTATAATCCTCAATGTAGTCAAAAAATGAGGAAGGAGAACTATAGAAGTATGGGATATAGCTTTCCATAGTTTCAAAATTCCAGTTTTCCTTTAAGGATTCCAGATTGCTATAGGTAATTTCCTTTATCTTATCATGCGCTTCCATGTTTTTTGCTTTTTTAAACTTTTGAAGCATGCTGTTAAGATCTTTCTCCATATTGCTGTAAGCATACTCCATATTTTCTTTTTTAATTATAAGTTCCTTAGCAGGAAAAATTTCTATATTCTTTACCTTTTCTATACTTCTTTGTGATTCTGTATTAAAGCTTCTTATTGAATCTACCTCGTCACCAAAAAGTTCTATTCTGTATGGATCTGGGGAACTTGGAGGGAATATATCAAGAATTCCTCCTCTGATAGAAAATTCACCTCTTCCTTCTACTAAGTCAACCCGTTGATATCCACTTTGTATAAGTTTAATATTCAAATCATCAAAGTCTTTAATATCACCAACAGATACTGAAAATGTATACTCTTTATAGAGATTATATGGAATATAGGCTGAAGCTAATGCTTCCACCGAGGTAACAATTATCTTTTTCCCTGGATTAAGCAATTCCCTTATTACCTTTAGTCTTTCCCATCTCAAATCTCCTGAAATTGCATCAATATTGTAAAAGACCATTTCTCGTGAAGGAAGGAAATATACAAAATTCACGTATAAGGACAAGTCTTCATAAATGTTTCTGGCCTCCACATCACTATGTGTAAAAACTACAATAGGCTTGTCTGTTTCTTCATACAAGCCACTTATCAAAAAACTCCTGGCGGACTCCGAAAGCCCATATATTCCAATTGGGGTTCTTTTATTATCAATATTTCTAATAATATCCTTGAATTCCCGACTGTTTTTCAAGGAATTCATAAGTCCATCAAGTCTCATATTTACCACCCTAAAATAATCTGTTAAACTTTAAAACTGTTATATTTATTCATTGCTTCCGGTACACCATTTTTAATTATTTCTTCTACGGACAAAGCCGCGGCTTTCATCACTTCTTCAACTAAAGCCCTGTCTTCCTTTGAAAACCTTCCCAAAACAAAGGGTATTAAATCATATTCAGGATGACCAACTCCTATTTTTATCCTTGGAAATTTTTCTGTAGATAAACATGAAATTATACTTTTGATACCATTATGACCCCCTGCGCTTCCCTGGGGCCTTATCCTCATTCGTCCAGTATGAAGGCTTATGTCATCATATATAACTATAATATTTTCACTTTCAATTTTATAAAAATTTGAAACTTCACTTATTGACTCTCCACTTAAATTCATGAAGGTTTTAGGTTTAAGAAGTATAACCTTATCATCTGCTATTGTTCCTTCCCCATATATGCCTTTAAATTTTTCCCTGTTTAATGGTATATTATACTCTCTGCTTATTATATCTATTGTATCAAAACCCACATTATGTCTTGTATGTTCATATTGCTTCCCTGGGTTTCCAAGGCCTGCTATCAAATACATATTTACACTCTCCACTCAACCTCAAATATTGTTACCTTTATATAATATACTAAAACATAAAGATAATAAAGAGGCCCTGGGCCTCTTTATTGATTGTTTGGCATTTCAGTAAGGTTGATCTTTAATGAAACTGTTTTGCCATTTCTCCATATAATGCAGTTTAATGTATCTCCAACCTTATGTTTATCTAATATGGCAGATAAATTTTCAAATGTGGTAACTTTTGTGTCGTCAAGTTCTGTAATAATATCTGTAGGTTTTATACCCGCTTTATCTGCACCACTGCCTGCAACCACTTCTTTTACATATACGCCCTGAACGCTGTTTGTACCTGCTATTGCAGTTGCACCATATATTCCGAGATAAGCCCTTGAAACCTTACCACTGCTCATCAATGACTGTATTATTGATTTTGCTTCATTTATTGATATAGCAAAACCCATCCCTTCTGCATTTTGTGCAGCACCTATTTTTAAACTGTTAATTCCTATTACTTCCCCAGCTTCATTGCAAAGAGCTCCACCGCTGTTTCCAGGGTTAATAGCTGCATCGGTCTGAAGAACATTATAAATTGCACCTTCATATTGGATTTGTCTGTTCAAGGCACTGATTATACCGGCAGTAACTGATCCTGAAAATTCATCTCCAAGGGGACTTCCTATAGCTATAGCAACATCTCCAACTTGAACCTTTGAGGAATCCCCAAGTTTTGCAGTAGGAAGATTTGTTGCTTCAACTTTAATAACTGCTAGATCTGACCTTGAATCCGCTCCCACAAGCTTTGCATCAAGAGTCTTTCCGCTGGACAGCTTTACTGTTATCTTAGTTGCTCCTGAAATAACATGGTTATTTGTAACTATATACCCATTTGAATCAATAATAATTCCTGAGCCTGTAGATTCATCACTGCTTAATCTTGAATTTGCATAAGTACTTTCTATTCCAACTACTGCAGGTCCTACCGTTGCAGCAACCTTTGTAATGGCATTTTTAGATGTACTTTGGTTATTTTGGCTTGATGTACCTGAAGTAGTTGCGGTCTGGCTGACTCCTGTACTGCTGTAATTATACGTTTTAGATCCAATTTCCCTTGCTACATAGCCTCCAGTGATTCCTCCGCTGGCAGAAGCGATTAAAATAAATGCCAAAACCTTTATAGCATTGGAGCAGTTTTTTCTTTTATTATTACATTTAAATTTAATTGCCCCAGGTGGAGCTTCGTTTTCTTCAACCCTTACCCAGTTAACATCTTTTACTTCATCATATTTTTTATCATCCATGGCTTACACCTCTAATCCTATAAACTAAACTAATTATAAATCATGGTTTTTAATTAAGTGTGAACAAAGTGTAATCAATCTTTAAATCATTTTTAAAGTAAAAGTAAACATTACACCTTTTGAGTCCTTATTTTCCACCCAAATATCTTCTCCAAGCTGGGTTAGGATACTCCTTACAATAGGAAGCCCAAGGCCGGTACTGACCTTTGAAGATCTGGCCTTATCTGATCTATAAAATCTATCCCAAATGAATTTTATATCTTCTTCAGGAATTAAAGGTCCGTTGTTAAACACAGAAACATAAACCTTATTTCCTTTTGCAATTGTTTTTATATTTATGTTCCCTGATACTGGGGCATACTTTACAGCATTGTCGATAAGGTTAGTCATAACCTGAACCAATCTATCCTTATCCCCAGCCACCATCAGCTTATCACCCTGGAGCAAGGCCTCTACTTTGATTTTTTTCTCCATAATCTTTGTATCAAACTTTATTACAGTAAGTCTGATGAGCTCATTTATATCTACTTCATCTATTCTTAATTTAAACTGCCCGGCTTCTATGGCAGATAAATCCAAAAGGTCATTTACAAGCCTTGTAAGTCTCTGAATTTCCTCATATGTAACAGAAAGGTAATAGTTAACCTTCTCCTTTGGTATTACCCCGTCTAGTATCCCACCAATAAATCCTTTTATAGAAGTTATAGGAGACCTTATTTCGTGGGAAACGTTAGAAATAAACAAACGTCTTCTATTCTCCACTTCTTCTATTGAGTCTGCCATGGAATTGAATGATTTTCCAAGTTCACCTATTTCATCATCAGATGTAATATTAACTCTTTTTTCAACTTCCCCCTTGGAAATTTTATCAGCAACATAATTTATCTCTTTAAGTGGGCTGATTATTATTTTTTGAGAGAAGTAATAAATAATTATACTTGAAATAATTATTGCAAGTATTGCAGCCAACCAAATAATCTCATAAACCTTCCATAATGGCTCTCTGATTTCTGCCAGTGGCGTGTTCATCACTATTACACACTGAAAGCTTTCATTATAGCTTATTGGTATTTCAAGAGTATGTACTGGATTTTCAAAATAATCGCTGAGTACCCCTCTTTTTTCTATAACCTGGCCTGTTCTAAGTTTCTCAAGGTCACTTGTGAGTATCTGTCTGCCGATAATATTTTTATTTGAATCTCCAGATACGGCAAATACATAGCCATAGCTGTCAACAAGCCAAATATCAGCAGATAGATAGTTTGATAGGTAATTCAGGGTTTCATTCATCTTGTCAGAATTTATATTTCCATGCATATATTGTACCGCCATGGTACCTGCATATTTTGATTCTTTATAAAGTTGATTATTTCTTTGACTGAAATAATAATTTTGAAACCATAAGGAAAGAAATCCAGCCACTATAACAAAACTTATTGTTATTATAACTGTAAAAGTAGCTATTAGTTTAGAAAATAATCCTTTTTTCATCCTTTATTTAACCTCAAATTTATATCCGACACCCCACACTGTTTCAAGCTGCCAGTTTTTACCTCCCTGAAGTTTCTCTCTTAGACGTTTTACATGTACGTCTACAGTTCTGGAATCTCCAGGATAATCATAGCCCCAAACTTCACAAAGAAGCTGCTCTCTTGTAAAAACCCTGTTTTTATTGTTTGCAAGAAAATAAAGCAGCTCAAATTCCTTTGGAGGCATTTTTATTTCCTCATTGTTATAAACTACCGAGTATGAATTTATATCTATTACTAAATCATTAAAAGTCAATACCTCTTTATTGTCGCTTTCTGCATTATATCTTCTTAAAACAGCCTTTACCCTGGCTACCATTTCTTTAGGCTCAAATGGTTTAACCATGTAGTCGTCTGCCCCAAGCTCCAGTCCAAGGACCTTATCGAAGGTTTCACCTTTTGCAGTAAGCATTATAACTGGTATTTCTGATTGTTTCCTTATCCATTTTAAAACATCTATACCGTCTATTCCTGGAAGCATTATATCAAGAAGCACTATATCAGGTTTATATTGAACAAAAGCCTCCTCAGCTGCTTTTCCGTTTAAACACACCTTTGTATCATAACCTGAATTGTCCAGGTACATTTTTATGACTTCCCCTATATTTTCGTCATCATCAACTATCAATACTTTTCCGATTTTACCTTCCATTCTCATTCTCCTTTCAAATGGTATAATTTTAATTTACCATAAGTACAGCCTTAAGTAATATAAAAATTTAAAAAGTTACAAATAATTTACTATATTGAAAAAGCATGCCCTGTTTGAGCATGCTTTAATTATTTATGTATTAATCTTCAAAGAGTTTACTTACAGAAACATCTTCATAAATTCTTCTGATAGCTTCAGCAAATACAGGTGCTACTGATAATGTTTTAAACTTATCAATATCTTTTTCTTCAGGAAGCTGGATTGTATTAAGCATAACCAATTCCTTTATTACTGAATCATTTATTCTTTCTATTGCTGGACCTGAAAGTACAGCATGGGTACAGCAGGCATAAACCTCCTTGGCTCCCATCTTAACTAATGCGTTTGCACCATTTGTTATTGTACCGGCAGTGTCAATTAAGTCATCGATAAGGATAACTCTTTTGTCCTTAATGTCTCCAATTACATTCATAACCTCGCACACATTTGGCTTTGGTCTTCTTTTATCGATTATTGCTATAGGTGCATGAAGCTTATCGGCGAACTTTCTAGCTCTAGTAACACTTCCAAGGTCAGGTGATACTACAACTACATCATCACATTCCAAAAATCCTTTTTCAATAAAATACTTTGACAGAATAGGAGCTCCTAGAAGATGATCAAGTGGAATATTAAAATATCCCTGAATCTGTGCAGCATGCAGGTCCATTGTAAGAACTCTGTCCGCTCCCGCAGCAGTTAATATGTCTGCCACCAATTTTGCAGTTATCGGGTCTCTTGCTTTAGCTTTTCTGTCTTGTCTAGCATAACCGTAATAAGGAATTACAGCAGTTATTCTGCCTGCAGATGCTCTTTTAAAAGCATCTATCATAATTAGAAGTTCCATTATGTTGCTGTTTACTGGTGCATTTGTAGATTGAATTACGAATACATCCACACCTCTAACTGTTTCGTTAATGTTTACTGAAATTTCTCCATCGCTGAAAGTTGTTACATTTGAATCTCCAACAGGCAATCCCAATCTATCTGCAATTTCTTTTGCTAAAGGAATATTTGAATTTCCAGTGAAAATTTTAATGTTTTTTCCGTGTGTTATCATTTTTGTCCTCCTTATTATTATTTCTTATTGTTTTTGTATACCCAGCCTTCTTTGTTTACCTGTCTGGCTCTTGCTATAGCCAGGGCTCCCTCTGGAACCTCCTCGGTTATTGTTGAACCTGCGGCAATATAGGTATTGTCATTTACTTTAACAGGAGCTATGAGATTGGTATTGCATCCAATAAATGAATTGTTCCCAACTATCGTTTTGGTTTTAATTTTCCCGTCATAATTTACCACCACTGTGCCACAGCCAAAATTACAGTTTTCACCAATCTCTGCATCACCTATATATGTTAAATGAGATACTTTTGTATTATCTCCTATGGTAGACTTTTTAACTTCTACAAAATCACCTATTCTTGCAGATTTCCCTATAGTACTTTCAGGTCTTATGTATGCGAATGGACCTACTGTGGTTTTTTCTCCCACCTTGCTTTGCAGAATGACAGAGCTTTGAATATTAACACCATTTTCAATTATACTGTCTGAAATTCTGGAATTAGGATAAAGGATGCAATCAGAGCCGATTATTGTGTTTCCTTGTATCACATTACCCGGATATATAATTGTATCATTTCCTATTTCAACATCTACATCTATATATGTATTAACCGGATCAATTAATGTAACTCCATTAACCATGTGTTTTTCGTTTATTCTTTTTCTAAGTACAGTTTCAGCCTGACTGAGCTGAACTCTTGAATTAACCCCCATAGTTTCTTCAAAGGGAATAGGAAAGGCCCCTATTTTGCTTCCTGCGGTTTCAAGAATCCCAATTACATCTGTAAGGTAATATTCTCCCTGGGCATTGTTGTTGTTTAATTTATCAAGGCATCCTAAAAGAGCTTCAATGTCAAAACAGTACATGCCGGAATTTATTTCCTTAACTTGAAGTTCCTCATTGCTGCAATCCTTATGCTCAACTATTTTGAATACATCACCCTTTGATTTTCTTATTATTCTTCCATAGCCCTCTGCACAATCAACAATTGAGGTTAATATAGTAGCTTTAAAGTCCCCTTCATTATGAACTTCCAGCATTTTTACAACACTTTCCTCAGAAATTAAGGGAGCATCTCCTGTAAAAATAGCCACTGTTCCTTTCTTACCCTTAAGAAATTCAGAAGAACACATTACCGCATGACCAGTTCCAAGCTGCTTTTCCTGTAATGAGTAATGTACCTTCCTTGATTCTGTAGCCTTTTTAACTAATTCCGCTCCCCTGCCTATTACCAAATCTATATCATTAATGCCGCTTTTCCTGACAATATCAATAACCTGGTTAACCATTTCTTTTCCACAAACTTTATGCAGCACTTTGGGTATAATGGATTTCATCCTTTTCCCTTCACCCGCTGCCAATATTACAGCACAATTAAACATTATATAACACCTCTTAATATAAATATCCATAAATATTATATTTTATATATCTCTTATTTTCAACTAAATATGATATTTTAACTAAAAATTCATAATAAAAAGGAGTTATATTAACTCCTTTTTATTATTATTCTTCTTCTTTTAGTTCCTCTGAAACTGGTTCTTCATTTTTAACTTTCTCATATTCCTCGAGAATTGACTTTTGTATTTTTTCTCTGGTCTGAGTATTAATTGGATGTGCTATGTCTTTGAACTCTCCATCAGGAGTCTTGCGGCTAGGCATAGCTATAAATAGACCATTTTGACCTTCTATAACCTTAATATCATGAACCACGAATTCATTATCAAAGGTTACTGACACAATAGCTTTCATTTTACCCTCAGCAGCTATCTTTCTTACTCTTACGTCTGTAATTTGCATAAAATCCACCTCCAAGATGCTTAGTATATATATTATTCTCTATTATTTAAGATTTTCCTTCTTATTTTTTTGAAAAGTAATAAATTTTTTGAAAATTTTATTATTTGAAGAATTTCGATGGAGTTATTACAGCATTTCCTAATTCATCAAATCCATTGAAGTCTATTATTGATACGTAGTCATGTATCAATTTCTTAGGAGAATTCACAGTATCCACTAAAACTCCTATGCCTAAAAGTTCACTTTCAAATTCTTTTAAAAGATCAATTATGCCTTTTGCTGTACCTCCAGCTTTCATAAAGTCATCTATGAATATACATCTGCTGCCTTTTTTTAATGATTTTTTTGATAGTGTCATGTTCTGAATTCTGCCACTGGAACCTGATACATAATTGATGCTTAAGGTGGACCCTTCAGTAACCTTTGTATCTCTTCTCACCACCACCAGCTGTACTCCAAGGAACCTTGCAACTTCATAGGCAAGAGGTATACCTTTTGTTTCAACAGTAACCACATAGTCAATATTTTTTCCAATGAACTTTGAAGCGAGAATTATTCCTGCAGTAGATATTATCTGAGGATTGCACATAATATCAGTAACATATAAAAAATTACCAGGTATAATTCTTTCTGTATCCTTTAATATGTCGCATAATTTTTCTGCAAACTCCAGGCTCTTTTCCTCTGAAAGGCCGCATATATACTTAACTCCTCCTGCTGCACCTGAAATTGTATCAACTCTTCCAAGATTCATCTTGGAAAGTACATCCTTTATAACAAATAAATCCTCACTTACTGTGGATTTTGCAGCATTGAACAGTTCGGTAAATGCATTTAAGTTTATTACCTTATTAGGGTTCTCCAATAAAGTTTTAGTAATTACAGCTATTCGTTGGTTTCTTGTATATTTCTCCATTTCATCACCCAATTTTATATATTTACGAATATTAATTAAAAATTTTAGTCTATTATTCATATTCTATTCTAAATTGCACATTTTATCAATACTAATAATTAGTATATAATGGTTTAAATCAAATATTTTGTGTTATAATTTAAATGAAAAAATACATTTGTAATTAAATACCATATTTAATATAAAGGAGCTGATTTACTTGGCATTTGATTTTATTAAGGATAAAAATAAAAATATTCACTTCATTGGAATTGGCGGAGTCAGCATGAGCGGACTGGCTGAGATTCTTATGGAACATGGTTATAAAGTATCAGGTTCTGATATGAAGGCATCCCCTGCAACAGAACTTCTTAGCAAAAATGGAGCCTCGATTTTCATAGGGCACAGGAAAGAAAATATAGAGAATGCAGGTTTGGTAGTTTACACAGCTGCAATTTCTGAGGATAATCCTGAATTAAAGGGAGCCATGGAATTAAATATAGAAACTATGGACAGGGCAGAATTTTTAGGGCTTATAATGCAGGGACATAAATATAATGTTGCAGTTTCCGGTACTCATGGTAAAACCACCACCACTTCTATGCTTTCACATATATCCATTAAAGCGGATTTAGACCCCACAATACTTGTGGGTGGTCAGCTCGATGTTATAAATGGAAATGTTCGTTCAGGGAAAAGCGAATATTTTATTACTGAAGCCTGTGAGTATAAAGCTTCCTTTTTAAAGTTTTTCCCTTTTGTAGGAATTATATTAAACATTGATGCAGATCACTTAGATTTTTATAAGGATATAAATGATATTCAAAATACCTTTATCAAATTTGCAAAACTTATTCCTAAGGAGGGATATCTTGTTTGCTGCACTGATAATGATAAAATGGATAAGGTTATTGAAAGTTCAGATTGTAATGTATTGACTTATGGTATGGAAAAAGGCGATTATACAGCAAAAGATGTTGTCTTTGATGAAAAGGGTTGTGCTTCATTCATATGCTGCTTTATGGGAGAAGAACTTTTCAAGGTTAAACTTAACGTGCCTGGAAAGCACAATGTTTTAAATGCATTAGCAAGTATTGCTGCATCCATTGCACTTAAAATCCCAAAAGAAGCTATTATAGATGGGCTTTATGATTTTGGAGGAACCCACAGACGTTTTGAATTAAAGGGTGTTAAAGATGGAATTACTGTTATAGATGATTATGCGCACCATCCTACTGAAATAATTGCAACTTTAAGTGCGGCAAAAAATTATCCTCACAAAAAAATTTATTGTGTTTTTCAGCCTCATACCTATACAAGAACATCAACTTTATTTGAAGAATTCAGCAATGCCTTCACTGGCGCTGACGAGCTGCTTCTTGCAGATATATATGCAGCCAGGGAAAAGGACACTGGAATAGTTAGTTCCGCAATGCTTGCAGACAAAATTAATGAAAAAGGTTTAAAGTGCCTGAACCTTCATTCCTTTGAAGAAATTGTGGATTATCTTAAAGCTAATATGAAAAGCGGAGATGTTCTCTTTACCATTGGTGCAGGGGATGTATATAAAATTGGTGAAATGTTTTTAATATAAAAGGTTTGGTGTAATATCCTCCAGCTTGGTAATAATATATTTATGACCAGTTGGAGGTGTTTTTTATGAAAAACTTTTTAATTGAAGCTGCAATGAATTTAATTATTATGGCAGCAGCATATTTTTTATTCAGGTCTCTTATTCGTGGTCCCCTTAGACACAGATTATATGAAATAATATTTAGTTCCATGTCAAAATTCGTAATTTATATATTTGCAGTTACTGTCATAATTACAGGATTAGCTGCTTATATAATGTACAGAACCAGATATATTGCATATATCAATATAGTTTCTCCAGCTATATTGTCTGTAATAATTGGTTTTCTTATGTCTACTGTGCCAACCAGGGGAACTGGAGATGAAAAAATCCCTTAATATTTAAAGCCCGATGTAATTCATCGAGCTTTAACAATTTCTAACAACTTTTCTCTCTCATTAATGCCTGGATCTTCTAAAACTTCCTCTAATAGCGAGTTTAATATTAAACCAACTTCTTTTCCAGGATTAATTCCAAGTTTAATTAAGTCATTTCCATTAATTTTTAAATCTTTTATTTTTAATGGCTCCTTTTCAGTTAGTATCCTGCGGCAGTCTTCTTTTAATTTTAATACTTGGCTGAAATCCTGATATTCCTTTGCACTGGCTTTTATATCAGCTATTTGCAATTCAAACAAATCATCTAGATTATCAGTGCCAACTCTGTTTATAAACTTTTTCTTGGTTTTATTATTCAATAATTCATGCTTGGACATGTGTTCATATACCAATAGACATACCTTATCAATAGTTTTGTTGTCAAATTTAAGTCTATTTAATATGCCCCTGGCTTTATCTGCGCTAATTTGGTTATGGCCTATTAAATGTCCTTCTCCTTTTGAATCAATAGTAAAACACTCAGGTTTTCCAATATCGTGTAATAAGGCTGCTAATCTCAATTCTAGTTTTGGTGAGATATTTTCAACTACAGACAAAGTATGCTTAAAAACATCCTGGTCATGATGCTTGTTATGTTGATTAAATGCTACACATTTGTTTAATTCAGGAATAATATTTTCCATTAAATAAGTATCCATTAAATTGCATATTCCCTTAACTGCATTGTTTGATATTAAGATTTTGCAAAATTCATCCCTTATTCTTTCCTTAGATATATATTTTATATTTTCATTTAATATTGTAATTGAATTAAAAACATCCTCATTAAGAACAAAGCCTAACTGACAGCTGAACCTGACAGCCCTCATCATTCTTAAAGCATCTTCTTTAAATCTGTCCTTCGGATTGCCTACACATTTTATTATTTTATTTTTTAAATCCTCATACCCTAAAAAAGGGTCAATCAATCCTGCAAACTCATTATATGCCATTGCATTGATAGTGAAATCTCTCCTTGAAAGATCCTCCCTTAAATTTGAGGTGAATTCAACATTATTTGGGTGTCTATTATCTGAATAATCTCCATCTATTCTAAAAGTGGTTACTTCATAGCCAACATTGCTAATCAATATTGTAATTGTTCCATGCTTTAATCCTGTGGGAACATACTTTAAATTCATTTTTTTGCATATTTCAACCATTTGTTCCGGCTTTGCACTTGTACAAATGTCCCAGTCGTTAATTTCTCTATTTAGCAGACTATCCCTAACACAGCCTCCAACAATATAAGCTTCATAACCTTCATTTTGAAAAATGCTTAGTATTTGTTTAACATTAACAGGCATCTTTATATTAATTTTCACTTAACCACTCCCCATAATAAAGTCGATGCTTTCTATTAATTATATCATAAGTTATAAAAAAATAAGGTCTGCAGTTTGCAGACCCTTAACATTAAATTTCCAAGGATTCAGGTTTGGTAGTATAGGAATAAATTGTTGCCAAGGCATTTTTCAAATATAAAACTTCAAATTTATCATCTTCAGCATTATACATGCTTTTTAACATAGGTATCTCTTCGAGCATCTGCTGCTTTACTTCTTTTCTTGAATCTGATACCGCTTCCCCTTGTATTCTTATCCACTGGTTTCCTTTTGAAGCTGAAATTTCAACCTTTGGATTTTTCAGCATCTGCTTAAAGCAGTCCTTTGTGTTGTTGGTGCATATCCAGGTCTTTCCCTCATATTCAATAACAGCACCAAAAGGTCTTACTCTTGGCTGTCCATTATCATCTGTAGCAAGAAAAAAAGTCCCGCAGTCACTTAAAAATTGTGCAGCTTTATTCATATTATTGCCTCCTCAAATTTCTTATGATATTATGTTTTTATACACAAATTTTATCATGTACATTATTATTTACAAGTACGATTATAATTTACTGTTAGTATCTAATATTATACTATTGGAGGATTTTATATGAAGGAAGAGTACATGCTCTATGGGAAGTGTCCTTATGTTACAGCGCAAAAGCTTTTATCAGGGAAATGGACAATTTTAATAATATATTATTTGAGTCATGGGGTTTTACGTTTTGGGGAGCTTCAAAGAAAGATGGAGGGTATAACCCAGGCTACTTTGACAAAACAGCTCCGAACCCTTGAAGAACATGGCTTAATAAGTAGAAAGGTTTATCCTGAGGTTCCCCCAAAAGTTGAATATTCCCTCACAAATATTGGTATTGAATTTATTCCAGTTCTAGATCAGTTTAAGGTATGGGGAGAAAAGTGCATTGCAGCTCTAAACAGGGATAAAGTTATAAAATAACAGCTGTTATGGTATAATAATTTTATACATAATGTAAGGAGGGGCCTTATGAACACTGAAAACAACCAGTTATTTAAAAAAATTCTAAAGTCCATAAATGAGGATAATTTTAATATGGCTATAGACCAGATTATGAATCAGACAGAAGCTGATAAGGAAGCATTGGCAAAGGCTGTGGCAGCCCTTTGTGGAGTTGAAGTATCCTTTGAAGATAATTATGTAGAAAAATTAAAGGATGCAGTTAAAAAATATAAAGCTGACCATAAGGTAGTTTCAAAGATAAGAAGCTGCAGCATGGATTGTACTTGCGGTGATGAATCTCCAATGTGTATGAAGTCTTGTCCGTTTAATGCAATAATATTTGATAATGATAAAACTAATACATTAATCGATTTAAAGAAATGTACAGATTGCGGTTTTTGTGTAGAAGCATGTCCAAACGGGGCAATAATGGATAAGGTGGAATTCCTTCCTCTGTTTAATATGCTTAAGGAAAAGCAGCCAGTGGTTGCAGCTGTAGCACCTGCAATTTCCGGACAGTTTGGTGATGCCTCTGTGGATAAGCTCCGAACTGCATTTTTAAAAATGGGCTTTATTGACATGGTGGAAGTTGCTTTTTTTGCCGATATGCTTACCTTAAAGGAGTCCATTGAATTTGACCATCTTGTAAAAAAGGAAGAGGACCTAATGATAACTTCCTGTTGCTGCCCAATGTGGGTTGGAATGCTTAAACGTGTTTATGAGAATCTTGTAAAACATGTTTCACCTTCAATTTCCCCTATGATAGCTGCCGGAAGGGTGCTTAAAAAATTAAACCCTGAGTGTAAGGTTGTGTTCATTGGACCATGCATAGCCAAAAAAGCTGAAGCCAAAGAAAAGGATTTACTTGGAGATATAGATTTTGTACTTACCTTTGCAGAGTTAAAGGATATCTTTGACGCCTTCGGAATTGAGCCTGAAAACCTAGAAGAAACTGAATCCACAGATTACGCTTCAAGAGGTGGAAGACTTTATGCAAGAGCTGGGGGAGTATCTATAGCTGTTGATGAATCTTTAAAAGAAATATTCCCAGAAAAACATAAGTTCTTTAAATCGGTTGCCGTTGATGGTGTTAAAGAATGTAAGTCAATTCTTGAAAAAGCTCAAAATGGAGATATCAATGCAAATTTCATCGAAGGAATGGGATGTGTAGGTGGATGTGTAGGTGGGCCAAAGGCAATTGTACCTGCAGAGGTTGGCAGGGAAGCTGTTAACCAATATGCTGATAAGTCCAGTATAAAGGTATCTGTGGAGAGCCAGTGTATAAAAGACATCCTAACAAAAATAGGCATTGATTCAATTGAAGATTTTAAGATAAGAGAAAAAATAGAAATATTTGAAAGAGAATTTAAGTAATACTTATGAGGTGATTGTTTTGTTTAATAATATAGAGGCCGCAATATTCGATATGGATGGAACCCTTATCGATTCTATGTGGGTTTGGAAAACCATAAACTTTGAGTATCTGGCTAAAAGAAATATAGAAGTTCCAGAGGATTTAAAAAGCAATATTGAGCATCTTACCTTTACTCAATGTGCTCAATATTTTAAGGACAGGTTTAATATAGAGGACAGCAAGGAAGATATTATGGCTGAATGGAATGAAATGGCCTCTTATTCATATTCCAACACTGTAAAATTAAAGCCAGGTGCCAGAGAGTATCTTTTGCAGCTTAAGGAAAAAGGAGTAAAGCTTGGAATTGCTACAAGCAATTATTCAAAGCTTGTTAATGCAGCACTAGGAAACAATGACGTATTACACTTTTTTGATGCTATTACCACCACTGAAGAGGTAACAAGAGAAAAGAATTTTCCGGATATATATCTTTTAACTGCAGAAAAACTTAAGGTAGACCCATCAAAATGTATGGTATTTGAAGATATTCTTCCTGCAGTTAAGGGCGCAAAGCTGGCTGGTATGAAGGTTATAGGGGTACAGGATGAGTATTCACTTGACCAGAAGGAAGCTATTACAAAGCATTCAGATTTATATATTGAAAAGTATGAAGAACTTACAAAGGCTTTATAATATTAAGAGGCACCAAAATCTGGTGCCTCTTTTTTAGTATCTTGGCTTTTTAATTTGTTCCAAATAAAATTCTTCCACTCCCTTGTTTTTCATCTCATTATTGTTTTTAACCCATGAATTTTTAACTGATTCATTATAGGTAATCGGGGTGCATGGAAACTTGGAACACTGAAAACAAAAATCAGCCTTTTCCGCTTTGCTGCATTCATTTATGCTGCACTGTGGTTTACTGCTAAGTCTGCACCCTTTGCAGTTCCCCTCTGATAGATGCTTTAAAATTGCAGAAAATTCTTCATAGTGCCCAAATATTGGCATGAAAGCTTTAGCCTTGTCAGCCATTCTTTTAAAATTAATAAGATTGAACTGAAGTTCCTTGCTCAAAAGAACAATCCTGCCCTTTTCGTAATATGCGCACCTGGAGCAGTCAATTCCGCAAGGTGCCAGCTTTTCTACAACAGTTTCATAATTGATCATAATAATACCTCCTCTTTCTTTTCATTAATATAGATGCATTAAAAAGAGTATAGTTATGATTAATTACGATTATTTTTTATTATTTCTAAAACCTGGCTATACCAGTTTTCAGAAGGTTTTCTATCCGGTATGTTTTTATAAAGATAATTTATTTTACTTCGTATTTCCGGATTAAAAACATAGCTTGATTTCTTATAATCCAAGTTGGTATTCAATTTATGTTTTTTTAAATCCTGCTGATGGTTATCCCTATTTTTTGAAAACTCAATCCAAGCTTTGCAGCTGCATGGATTTTTTATGTCTATTATGCTGCAGTGGTTGCTGAAAAAAGAATCCAGATTCATTCTGGCTCTATATAGAAGTCCCTTTACCGCTCCTTTTGAGAGGTCCATGATTTGTGCAACCTCCTCTATAGACAAACCAAACATATCTGTTAAAGAAAATGCTATTCTTTGATGCAGTGTAAGGTATCTGGCCATGGCAAGAAAACACCCGTTTTGAAGTTCCTTTATTTCCTCAGCCACAATAAGCTCTTCCTCAGGCTTAGGAATCTCAGCTGTAATAAAAGTGCCCTCTTGTTCCAGTTGTGTCATATCCTCCACAGTAATTTCTTGATAATTTTTGTTTTTTCTTTCATACATTAAATAATTGTTTAAGCATATTTTTCTTAGCCATGCTTTAACAGCATAGGAATTATTTAATTTTGACAAATTATTCCATGCATTAATAAAGGTTTCCTGGGCAAGGTCTTCTGCAAGTACTGGATTTGAGCACAATCTAAGTGCATAGTTAAAAATATAATCTCCATATTCATTAACAACTATTTCAATGTCCATACTGCTTACCTCTTCTTGTTTTTAACAAATTTCTTTGCTTCTTTCATAGCTCCAAACCCGCCAAACATTTGATTTATTTTTTCCCGTTCAAGCTCTCTTGAATTAAGCCCATTATACTTTAATTCCCTTTGAAGTTTCTTGTAGTTTTCAAGTCTGCCGATATCCAGCATACCGCTTTCTACAGCCTTTTTAACAGCACAATTTGGCTCATTTTCATGTTGGCAGTCTGAAAACTTACATTTCATGGCAAGTTCCTCTATATCACTGAAGGATTTATCAAGATCCGCATTTAGTATTCCAAGCTCTCTCATGCCTGGAGTATCGATAACAACCCCTCCATTTTCGAGCAAAATCAGCTGCCTTTTTGTTGTGGTATGTTTACCTTTATCATCACTGCTTAAGCTGCTGGTTTTCAAAATATTTCTTCCCTTAAGCATGTTGATCAAACTTGACTTACCTACCCCTGAAGACCCTATAAAGGCTGCTGTTTTCCCCTTTTTTATATACTTATAAAGGTTAATACAGCCTTCTTCACTGATGCAGCTTGTTACAACGATATCTACCCCAGGTGCTGCAGCCTCAACCTCCATCAGTTTGTCTGTAATGTCACTGCAAAGGTCTGCTTTGGTTAGGATTATTACGGGTACTGCATTGCTGTCCCATGCTACAGAGATATATCTTTCAAGTCTTCGTACATTAAAGTTATTGTTCAGGGACATACAGACAAATATTGTATCAATATTAGCCGCAACTACCTGGGCATCTGTTCTTACCCCTGAAGTTTTCCTCTCAAAGGAGCTTTTTCTAGAAAGTATATGATGAATAATTAAATTACCATTATTATTATTTTTTCTATCTACTAAAACCCAGTCACCCACAGAAGGGTACCATCGGGTTCCCTTGGCTGAATAGGCAAGCTTTCCTGATACTTCTGCCAGCATTTCGCCTTCCTCTGTAATAACCTGGTATAAATCCCCGAACTGAACAGAGACTCTTCCAATACTAAGTTCAGTCCCATATTTTGCTGCTTCTATCTTATATTCTTCATTTAATCCTAAATCATATAAATTTATTTTATCCAATTGTTATTCCTCCCATATTTAATTCATATAGCCTTAGGGAGGCACAGATTACTATTTTCTGTACACCTCCCCTTTAACTACAATATCCATTCCAAATTCCTTATATATACTAAACAAAAACATCCTTCCCTTCATATATTTATTTAAATTATTATATCATAAATCTTAATATTTCTGTTATCTAAGGTACCTATAAAAAAACCGCCGGCTAAACGGCGGTTAAAGATTTATGTTTTTTTATTACTTATTTCTTTTCTTTAATATGAGGTGTTAGAGGTATTTCCTCTTTACCTATCTGATCTTCTTCAAAATGAATATGAGGTGTTAATGGCATTTCCTCTTTTCCGATCTGATCTTCTTCAATGTGAATATGCGGTGTTAATGGCATTTCCTCTTTTCCGAACTTATCTTCCTCAATCTCAATATGAGGTGTAATAGGAATATTTTCTTTTGACATAACTATCCCTCCCATCATTATATGTGAAAAATATGAATATTCTTACAATTAAATTATAACTTATATTTCAAAAAAAATAAAGTTTTTTTATACTTTATGTATAATTTTATCTAATCTTACCTGTATAAAGTAAATCCAATGGCTCCTGATATAATTATTAGAATTATTGGATCTGCCTTATATTTGTATGCTGCTAAAAATACCCCAAAGCAAATTAATATACTTTTCCAGTCTATGAAGGATCCTGAAGAAACCATAATTGCAGCTGAAGCAATTAAACCTACTGTAACCGGAATAATCCCTTTCATCATGTTTTGAATATGTTCATTTTGTTTGAATTTAAGGAAAATCTTTGTTACTAATAGCATAATGATAAATGTTGGTATAATCAATGCCGCACTGGATATAACACTGCCCCAAAAACCAGCCACTTTATAACCTATATATGTTGCAGCATTTATAGCTATAGGCCCTGGTGTGGCTTGTGAAATTGCAACAAGGTCGGTGAATTCTTTAGGAGAAAGCCATAAATTATTAATTACTACTTCCTGTTTTATCAGTGGCAGAATCGCACTGCCTCCTCCAAAAGAAAATAATCCTATTTTCACAAAAACTAAAAATATTTTTATATATATACTCAATGTTTCATACCTCTCTTCCTTAGCACTCCATATAAAAACCCACCTAAGGCTGAAGCAATAATTATATAAACTGCATTTACATTAAAAAATGCAACCATAATAACAGTAGCAATAGGTATCACAACTGTTTTCTTATTTATCTTGGAGGTTTTCCACATACTGATTACAGGTAATACAAGCAAGGCAACCACTGCCGGTCTAATACCCTTAAACACTGCCTCCACAATTTTATTTTCATTAATGTTGGTAAAATATGCTGCTATTAAAAGGAGTGCCAAGAAGGCAGAAAGTACAGAACCAAGAACTGCTGCCAGGCTTCCAAAAATACCTGCAGATTTATAACCAATATAAACTGCAGCATCCACAGCTATAGGCCCTGGAATGGACTGGGATAGTGCAGCCATATCAACAAATTCTTCCTTTGTAATCCATTTTTTCTCGTTAACTGCGTATTTTTCTATAAGTGGAAGCATGGAAGGTCCGCCTCCTAAGGTAAAAGTACTTATTTTGAGGAATGTTATAAATAAATCTAATATTATCTTCATTTTTATCTCCTTGATTTTATTTGACCGGTTTTTTGTCATCATATATTATTATATAAAAAGCATTAAAATAATAAAAATATATTTATTGTATATAACCTATATAAAATAGATATAAAAGGAGAAATATAATGGATATAAGACAGTTAAAGTACTTTATTGCTATTGCTGAGGAAGAGCAGATAACAAGTGCTGCTAATAAACTTAACATATCCCAGCCCCCTTTAAGCCAACAATTGAAACAGCTTGAGGATGAACTCGGAGTCAAGTTATTTGAAAGGGGCAGCAGAAAGATTCAATTAACTGACGCTGGTAAACTTCTCAAAAGCAAAGCTGAAAAAATTCTTGAACTTACAGAAGAAGCATATAAAGAATTAAAGGACTTTAATAAGGGATTAACGGGAACTATATCCATAGGAACTGTTTCTTCTTCAGGCACATTGTTTAATCCTGAAAGAATTCAAAATTTTAATAAAAATTATCCAGATATAAACTTTGAAATATGGGAAGGAAATACCTATAAGATATTGGAATTTCTGAATAGAGGTTTAATAGAAATAGGCATTGTGCGAACACCTTTCAATATTGAAAATTTTAATTCAATATTACTTGAAAGAGAACCTATGATAGCAGTATATAGTGAAGAAAAATGTAAAGATACTTATATAATAAATGATTTTATTGATAAACCCCTTATTATCTATCGAAGATTTGAAAGAATAATTGGAGATGTATTTAATAAAGCAGATATAGAGCCTAGAGTAATATGTAAAACTGATGATGCCCGTACTGCGCTGCTTTGGGCAGCCTCTGGAGTTGGCACAGCCCTAGTGCCAAAATCTGCATTTTCCCTTGTTCAAAACAGCAGCTTGAATTACTCAATAGTAAATGAGCCCGCTCTTGAAACAGAGCTTGCTGCTATATGGATGGAAAACCGTTATTTATCCACTGCTGCAAAGCACTTTCTTGAACTATTTAAATCATATTAATAAAATATTCCTGCAGATTTCATTAAATTTGCTTTAATATAAAATAATTGTTAAAATAATCTATAGGAAATGATAATGGATAAATTCATCAAAATATTTTGAAAAATGCCAATAACGTGGTATAATTACATACAGACGAAAGACTTCAACCATTCATCAGTATATTTCTCTTAATTAACACAGACAGTAATGAATGCTATGCATCATTATATATTACATTTTTTTTAGGGGGTACTTATTAATGAACAAACCAATGTTATCAGAGCATTTCAAAAAGAGAATGCCATCAGACGTAAGACTTGGACAAATCAAATTTGAAGGCCGTAAGGTTAAGCCTGCATTAATCAATGTAGCTATTGGAAACGTTTCACTTCCAACAAACCCAGCTATGCAGAAAAGAATGTTCGCATTAGACGGACCAGACAGCCCATTTAAAAATGGTGTTATTAGATATTCAGGTACTGCTGGTGTAGCTGAAGCTCAGGATGCTTTCAAAAACATTCTTAAATGCGAAGGTTTTAACACTGATAAACTACATGTTGCTGTAACTGACGGTGGATCAAGCGGTATGGAATTATTATTACTAGGAGTTTGCGGAGATGCAGGCACTGGTGAAAAACCATTCATGATGATAGACCCAGCTTACACAAACTATATTTCATTTGCAGAAAGAATTGGACGTAAAACTGTTACAGTTAAACGTACTTTAGGAGATGATGGAAAGTTCAGTCTTCCAGAAATCGCTAAACTTGAAGAAACTATAAAAGAAAATAATCCAGGAGCTCTTCTTGTTATTCCTTACGACAATCCAACAGGACAGCTTTATGATTATGATACATTAAAGAAACTTGCTGAATTATGTGTAAAATACAACATGTGGTTAGTAAGTGACGAAGCATACCGTGAACTTTACTATGTTGACACTCCACTAGTAAGCGTTTGGGGATTATCAGATGCAGATGTTCCAGGAATAGAAGGAAGAAGAATAAGCTTAGATACTGCATCAAAAGTTTGGAATGCATGCGGATTAAGAATAGGTGCATTAATAACTGATAATGAAGAATTCTACACTCAGGCTGTAGCTGAATATACTGCTAACCTTTGCAGTAACGTTATAGGACAGTATATATTCGGAGCACTTGCTCATGAAACTAAAGAAGATATAGCTGCATGGTGCAAAGATCTTCGTGAATACTACAAAGAAATAATGTTCAAATATTACAATGACCTTAAGGCTCTTGAACCTAAATTAATAGTTTCAAGCCCAGATGCTGCTATATACTCAGTAATTGATGTTAAAAATGTTGTTAAACCAGGATTTAACTCAATAGACTTCGTATTATATTGCGCACAGGAAGGTTCAGTAAACATAGATGGAGTAGATACAACTCTTCTAGTAGCTCCACTTAAGGGCTTCTATGACATAAAAGAAGGCGATGTAAATCCAGGAACTACTCAGTTCCGTGTAGCATTTGCTGAAACTAAAGAAAACATAGCTAAGGTTCCAAAATTATTCGTTGAATTATTAAGACAGTACGAAGCAACTCGTTAATTATAAAAGGCTGATTTTTAATCAGCCTTTTTATTTTTTTCCATATAAAATTTTAAAGCTTCTCCGATGAAATTGGATGCACCAGTTCCATATTTCTTATCTATTGCTTTTACTAAAACAGGCTCTGCTAAATATTGTTCTGCTCGATAACTCCAATAATTTTCACCAACATCTATTTTCAAAGTCTCATGCTGTTTTTGCGTTTCATCTACTATTTCAGAAATAATTTGCTGAATTTCCTCAGAAGAGGCATCTTTGCTTATATCTGCTGTAAGTTTTTTATAAAGCACTTCTATTTTAGGCTCATAATCCCCTAAATAAATTTTCAAAGCTTCTCCAATGAACTTGGAACCTCCACTGCCATATTTTTTATCAACTTCCTCTATCCAGTCAGGATACATTAAGTAAAGTCGTACCATAGTGTACCAATAATAATCTCCCAGCTCACCTTTAAATGCTTCATAATCCTCTTTAACCCTGCTGGTTATATTAGCAGCAAGTTCTTGTATTTCTAATGATGAAGGATCTTTACTTAGGTCTTTTGTGAGCTTAATAAATAGTTCTTTTAATATTGGGTTCCTGTCATTAAGAAAGTCGTTTTTGAACTCATCAATTTGTTCAGCTTTTATTATAGCAACGGAATTATTCAAATTATTCTTCACAGCTTCAGCATATTTTCCTATACTTCCATACTCCTTAATAGCCATCGCCCCAAGCTCTTCTTCTTTTTCCTTCATTTTTTCAATGATTTTATCAAATTTATCTACACTTCCAAACTGACTTATTACTTTATCCAAATTTTCCTGTTTAAACTCCTCCAGCACATTAAAATATTCAGTCATATCAAATTCTTTAAAGCTCATTGTATCAACTCCTTTTAAGGTTTTATCTATCAGCTCAATCAAACTATTAAGTCTATCCCTCTTCATAACAATCAGCTTTTTTTGATTTTCCAAAGTCTGCTTTTTATTAAAATAAGGGCTGTCCATGATGCTTTTAATTTCTTTTAGAGGTATATCAATTTCTTTGAAAAATAAAATTTGCTGTAAAGTTACAAGGGTTTCATCATCATAAAGCCTGTATCCCGCTTCTGTAACTTTACTAGGATTTAACAGGTCTATCTCATCATAGTAATGCAGCATGCGGATACTTATACCTGTTAGTTCTGACACCTGTTTTACTGTTTTCATGGTTGTACCTCCTATTGCTCTGCCAGCAGATATTTTATAGCTATGTTTTTATATTACACTATCACATCATGTGAGGGTCAACAAATTTTTATCTGTAAAAAAATACTATCTGAATTTATTCAGATAGTACTATTTATTGTGCTTTACTTTTTTCTTTTGGTACATTCTAAAATCTGCCAAATGCATCAAGTCGCTTATGGTTGTCCCATCCTCAGGGAAGGTGGCATATCCATAACTAATTCCTTTAAAAGAAACTCCCTCTGGAGTAATTAAAAATTCCATGCCCTCGACTCTTCTGCAGATTCTTTCTACACGGCACCCATCAATAAGCAAAACAAACTCATCTCCATGGAGTCGATAAAAGCCATCTTCTTTATTCATACTTGCCTTTACTTTTTTTACAAACTCAACCAGGTACGCATCTCCTACAGCATGGCCAAAATTATCATTAACTTGTTTAAAGTTGTCCAAATCCATAAATATAATGGTAAAACATTCGTTATTATCTATTTTAGGAAATACATCTTTTAAAAATCCTTCACGATTTTTCAATTGAGTCAGGGTGTCAATTTGCGTTATTTGACTTAACTCCTTAGCCTTGTTGTTTACAGATACCAATTTGTAAACCAATTGATAAGACAATATGGCATTTATTATTATAACAAAAAGCATAAAGATTGCTAACACCAGTGAATCCCCTTCAGATAAGGTAAAGTTAAGCAGGAAAATTATAAAGAACCATGAAAAACTTATTACTACAAGGGAATTAATCATTTTATTATCTATATTTCTAAGAATATATACAAATATTCTATTTATAAACTTATGATAAAATGCAAAGGTTATTACATAAAGAAAGGTTTGAATAAGAAAAACCAAAAACAGAAAGTGTTCTGAGGAGAACAAATATCCAACTCTAAATGAAAATGCAAATATAAACATTGTATATATCCATGATGATGACATAATTATTACCATGTTCTTTAAGGAAAGATCAAATAAATATTTTAGTGGAAGCAAATATAAAAAAGTGCACAGCATAAAAATGCCCTTTCCCTCAGAATAATTAGATATTCCTGAGAGGATAGAAAGCATCAAAACAGACACAACTACCGTAGCACCCCCCACTAAAAACAAAGTACCTAACTTTAACTTTTTCTTTTTTGAGCATGTATAGGTAGTGTATGAATTAATAAGCAGCACTTCCAAAACAATTAATAAAGAAAAAATACTCAAGGATTGTCCTTTCCGCATAAGCCTTAGATTTCAAATAAAATAATTACAGCTTATTTGCATTAAAATTTAATATTAAAAATAGAGCATCTATTGAAAAACAGATGCTCATAAATATCCTATATTTTCAATATGCTAATTATAGCATATTTTAGTGTTTTGTGGTGTTAAAACTTTAGCAAGTTTTAGTTGTCCAATCTTCACAATTCCAAACCTGTGTAACAACATCCCTGTAAAATTCAGGTTCATGGCATACCAAAAGTATACTTCCCTTGTATTCCTTTAAGGCTCTTTTTAATTCTTCCTTTGCATCAACATCTAAATGATTTGTAGGCTCATCTAGGATCAATATGTTAGTTTCCCTGTTTAAAAGCTTGCAAAGTCTCACCTTTGCCTGTTCTCCACCGCTTAAAACAAGTATCTTGCTTTCAATATGCTTTGTAGTAAGTCCGCATTTTGCAAGGGCTGCTCTTATTTGATACTGGGTATATGAAGGAAATTCCTGCCAAACTTCCTCTATGCAGGTATTATAATTTGCTTCCTTAATTTCTTGTTCAAAATATCCTATATATTGATAGTCACCTAATTCTACATTTCCTGAAATAGGCTTTATTTTTCCAAGGAGGCTTTTAAGAAGGGTTGTTTTACCAAGCCCATTAGCACCTATTAATGCAATTTTGTCCCCTCTTTCCATTAATACATTAATTGGCTTGCTTAATGGTGAGTCATAGCCTATTACAAGATCATTTGTTTCAAATATCTTTTTCCCGCTGGCTCTTGCAGTTTTGAAATTAAATTCAGGCTTTATCTTTTCCTTTGGAAGTTCAATTCTTTCCATTTTATCAAGCTTCTTTTGTCTTGATTTTGCCATACCTGTGGTGGCTACCCTAGCCTTGTTTCTCGCTACGAAGTCCTCGAGCCTTGCTATTTCCTGCTGTTGTCTGTCATAGGCTGCCTCAAGCTGTTTTTTATTTGCTTCATATATTCTTATAAAGTTGTCGTAATCCCCAACATACCTTGTAAGTTTTTTGTTTTCCATATGATAAATAAGGTTTATAACACTATTTAAGAAAGGTATGTCATGGGATATCAATATAAATGCATTTTCATAATTCTGCAGATATCTTTTAAGCCACTCAATATGCTGTTCATCTAGATAGTTTGTAGGCTCGTCTAGTAGAAGTATATCTGGAACCTCAAGGAGCAATTTTGCTAGGAGTACCTTTGTTCTCTGTCCTCCGCTAAGGTCATCTACATCCTTATCCAGACCTACATCCTTTAATCCAAGTCCTGCAGCAACTTCTTCTATCTTGGCATCAATAATATAAAATCCATTATGATCAAGCATATCCTGTATTGTGCCCATGTCCTCCAGAAGTTTTTCAAGCTCCTCAGAATCTGCTGTTCCCATTTTTTCAGTAATGGCCAGCATCTCCTCTTCAAGATCAAATAAATATTTAAAAGCTCCCTTTAATACATCTCTTATGGTGCTTCCCTTTTCCAGCTGGGTGTGCTGGTCAAGATATCCAACTCTGACTCTGTTAGACCACTCAATATCACCTTCATCCGGCATCAGCTTACCTGTGATTATATTCATAAAGGTTGATTTACCTTCACCATTTGCTCCAATTAGTCCTACGTGCTCTCCTTTTAGAAACCTAAAGGAAACATCCTCAAAAATAGCACGATCTCCAAAGCCGTGACTTATGTTTTTTACAGTTAAAATACTCAAATCTATTCTCTCCTTAAATTTTTTCACACATAAATTAGTTTAATTTATTTTAATATGCTCTGTCAAAGGATTTTTTTAATAATGTTTATATGATATACTACAATATGAATAAAGGGAGGTAGGTCAATGTCATGTAAATTTTACCTTAAAAAAGGTATGGGAAGAAAAACAGAAAATGGTCATCCATGGGTGTACACTAATGAAATAGAAGGTTATGACGGTGAATACACTAACGGAGATATTGTGGATGTGTATAATTTCAAAGACAGCCTTATTGGAAAAGGCTTTATTAATGATGCCTCAAAAATAGCTATTAGAATGCTTACTCGTGATAAAGAGGAGAATATTGATGAGGAATTTTTTAGAAAGAGATTAAGAAATGCTTGGGAATACAGACAAAAAGTTATAGATACTTCCAGCTGCAGATTTGTTTTTGGAGAAGCAGATTTTATGCCGGGAATGATAATAGATAAATATGAAGATTACTATGTTATCCAGTCTCTAGCTCTAGGAATAGATAAATATAAGGATACAATCGTAAAAATTCTCAAAGATGAATACAATGCCAAGGGAATATATGAAAGAAGCGACGTAAGAGTTAGGGAACTTGAAGGTATGGAACAAGTAAAAGGATTCCTTACAGAGCCCTTTGATACAAGAGTTGAAATCTGCGAAAACGGCGTTAAATACATGGTGGATCTTGAAAACGGCCAAAAAACAGGTTTTTTTCTAGATCAGAAGGACAATAGAAAGGCCATACACAAAATCTGCAAGGATGCAGATGTGCTTGACTGCTTCACCCATACAGGCTCCTTTGCTTTAAATGCTGGTATTGCAGGTGCAAAAAGCGTACTTGGAATAGATATATCAGAGCTTGCTGTAGAAGAAGCTTCAAGGAATGCAGCACTAAACAATCTTTCTGACACAGTTAAATTTCAGTGTTGTAATGCCTTTGATGTGCTTCACGAATGGGTTAAGAAAGGAAGAAGATATGACGTAGTTATACTTGATCCTCCTGCCTTCACAAAATCAAGATCAACTATAAACAGTGCGGTAAGAGGTTACAAGGAAATAAACCTTAGAGGATTAAAGCTTGTAAAACCAGGTGGATATTTAATAACCTGTTCCTGTTCCCACTTTATGAATCCTGATTTGTTCAAGGACACCATTGCAGATGCGGCAAAAGACGCCAGAAGGCTATTAAGGCAGGTGGAGTTTAGAACCCAATCTCCGGATCATCCAATCCTTTGGAATTCGGATGAATCCTATTATTTAAAGTTTTATATTTTTCAAGTTGTTTAGCCAGGATTTCCTGGCTTTATTTTATTCTTCCATTTATAACCTCAGGCACCACAGAGGTTATATTTTTTTGGCAGCAATAATCAAGGTCATCAAAAAGCTTTAGTTCTTTCATTCTTTCATAATGAGCTGCATTTTTTATAAATTCAGTAATACCTTTGTTATTTTCATAAATGTACAGTGCAGTTTTTGCTACATCTGTTAACTGGACATCCTCTTTAATTTCAATAATTGCAGAAATTATAAAACCGCTTGAGATAAAATCATCAATGGAAAAACTTCCTCCAGTGCCTGCATTTACTACAACCACATCATTATTAAGCTCAATTGCTTTTTCCGCCACAGCTTGTCCATTAATAATCCCTCCAATTAAGAGGTTTCTTGCCCCATTGCATCCCTTTACTGCTCTTGTTCCATTTGTAGTACTTAACACAATGGTCTTATTAAAAATTTTATCCTTAGTATATTCCAAGGGTGAATTTGACAAATCAAAACCGTGTACCTTAACAGCATTTCTTTCTCCACATAGGAGACAGCTGCTTTGTTCTTTTATTTGAAAGGCCTCCTCAGTTGTCAAAACTGGAATCAGTTCTTTGCACCCATTTTTTATTGCAGTTATTATAACAGAGGTTGCCCTAAACACATCTATAACCACCACTGTTTTATCCTTAATTTTGTCTTCCTTAATTTCCCCTGCTGATAATATTATGTCCAGCTTCAATATAATCACATCCTTGATATATGTTATTGTCTCTTAGATAATCATCTATAGCATTTAAGACTTCCCACTTTTTAAGGCTCCACATAGGCCCAATTAAAAGGTTCCTTGGAGCATCCCCGGTAAGCCTGTGAATAACAATATTTTTAGGCAATAGCGCAATTGCTTTGCATATAATCTCCACATATTCATCCTGACCTAAAAACTTAAGTTCTCCCGAGTTATAAAGCTCTACCATGGGGGTGTCCTTCATTAGATGAAGTAGATGAAGCTTAATTCCTTGTATGTCCTTACCAGCCAGGTATTTTATTGTATTAAGCATGTCCTCTCTATTTTCTCCTGGAAGGCCAAAAATAACATGACAAACCACATCTATTCCCCTAGCCCTGAGGTTATTAAGTGCCTCTTCAAAAACGGGAAGTTTGTACCCTCTGTTTATCTTAAAAGCAGTATTTTCATTTGCAGTTTGAAGACCTAGTTCCACCCATAAATATGTTTTCTTACTAAGTTCCTCTAGAAGGTCAAGTACCTCCTTCTGAAGGCAGTCAGGCCTGGTGGCTATAGCAAGAGCCGCCACATTTTCTTCACTTAATGCCTCTTCATACTTTTTTCGGAGCACGCCCACTGGTGCGTAAGTATTTGTATAGGCCTGAAAATAGGCTATATATTTTCCTTCCTTCCATTTTTTGCTCATAATATTTTTTATATGTGCAAATTGGTCATGAATTGAAAGGCTGCTGCTCCCTGCATAGTCTCCAGAGCCCCTTTCACTGCAGAATATGCAGCCACCTGAACTTATCTTTCCGTCTCTGTTTGGGCAGGAAAAACCTGGATCAAGGGATATTTTATATACCTTGCAGTTAAATTTATTTCTAAGAAAGCTGTTTAATGAATAGTATCTTTTATCTCCCCAGTCCATAATTCTCTCCTTCAGATTAATTTATTACATTATATCATACTTTTTTTGCCTTAAGTTCCTTTAGGTCTAGCTCCCATTTCCCCACATAGTCCTTAAGGGAGTTATCACCTTGCGTTTTTGGTGAAACTTCAAAGTATAAAGTATCCTTATCAAAGTATGAGTAATCAATATTTACCTTGGCTGCAGGAAAATTTTTCTCAAAATCATACTTAATCAAATCTCCATTATTAGATTTATATATTCTAAGTATTTTTCCAGTGGAGGCTTTATTATATTCCATAGCTATATATTTTTCATCTTGTGAAAATGTAATAAAATCAATTTTGCTGTCTTTAATTACATCAAGTACCATCAGCTCTTTTCCTACTGGTTTTTCCTTTGCAGTAGTACCTTGCCCGCTGCTGTCTCCATTGCTCTTTTTCCCTGAACTATCATCACTTCCCTGAACCTCTTTAGACTCATCTATCTTAACATAACCCACAAAAAAACCAGTATCGGAAGTTGTTAATATAATTTTGTTTCCATCATAGGAAAATGCCATCATGTCAAATTTGCTTTTAGGAACAGGAAGCTTATCAGTATTGGTTTTGTCATCCTTCGAAAATGCAAAGTTAGGCACACTATCTAGATCAAAAAGGAGACTGGTATCCACATTATTTTTTGATTTAAGTCTTATCTTTCCATATACAAGGAATGCTTCCTTCAATGGATTGTTTTTCGTGTCATCAATTTTATAGTCAAACCCTTCCTTAATAACTTTTACTATATATTCATCCAGAGCAGCATAGGACTCCTTTGTGCTGGACCTTGCCACTCTTATTTTAAACATTCCGCTATCCCCAACTTTAGTAGCTTCAGTTATATTAAACCCGGTTATTATAAAATCCTTATTTTCTTTATCCTCAGAGCCCTCTTGGAGCTTTTTTGAATAATATTTTTTTGCATTTTCCATATTTCCTTTTTCAACTGATTTCATGTATGCTTCTGCCACGTTTGAAGCTGCCTTTATGTCAAAGTTTCCCCCTCCCCCGCCCGCATTTTCTTTATTTTTACTGCAGGATACAGGAACTAAAAGGCACAGAATCAGCAGTTTTAATAATATGAAATATAATACCTTCCGTCTAGCTTTAACCAAAGCAAACACCTTCTTCATAAATAATATCATTACTATTAGCTTTCCAAAAAATAAAAATTTTATTATTTATAAAAAAAGTATATAATTAATTTACTAATATTTAGAGGTGTTATTATGCTTGAAAAATGTCTGCTATGTCCTAGAAATTGCGGTGTAAACAGAGCTGAAGGCATTATTGGCTTTTGTAATTCTGGAAAAGAAGTTAAAATTGCCAAGGCATATCTTCATCAGTGGGAGGAGCCTTGTGTTTCAGGAAGTAATGGTTCTGGAACAATTTTCTTTTCAAACTGTAACCTTCGTTGTGTTTTTTGCCAAAATTATAGAATAAGCCAGGAATCCCTGGGAAAAGAAGTTACCACAGAGGAGCTTGCTGAAATATTTATCAACCTGCAAAAAAAAGGAGCTCATAATATAAATCTTGTAACCCCTACTCAATATGCTCCCCAAATTATTGATGCTTTAAAGTGTGCGAAAAAAAATGGGCTTAATATTCCTGTTTTATATAATACAAACAGCTATGAAAACGTTGAAACAATAAAGGCCCTTAAAGGCCACGTTGATGTGTATTTAGCAGATCTCAAGTATTTTAAAGATGACTATGCTGTAAAATACTCCGAGGCAAAAGATTACTTTTATCATGCCTCCAAAGCAATAGGAGAAATGTACAACCAAGTTGGAAAGGCTGAATTTGACGAAAATGGTATGATAATAAAGGGAATAATAATACGTCATCTCATGCTCCCAGGTCTATTATTTGACAGCAAAAAAGTGATTGACCATATATACCAAACCTACTCAGATGATGTATTTATAAGCCTTATGAATCAGTACACTCCAATGTACAAGGCAGCCGAGTATCCTGAAATAAATAAAAATTTAAAACCTAAGCATTACGATTCAATAATTGAATACTGCTTAGGTTTAGGTATACATAATGCATTTATACAGGATTCAGGCACTGCAAGTGTTGCCTTTGTTCCCGATTTTGATATAAAGGGTTTTTAAAGCACTATTTCAAGTCTTTCAAGCTTAGCTATCACTTTAATTTCCTTTATTTCTGCAGTTTCTGTTTGTACTACGCCCTTGTTGCTTATAATAAGGGCTTTGTTGTTGTCCAGCCTCTTAAGCTGCCTTACTATTCTTTTATCACCATATTGTATAAGTGATATTGAGTTGTTGAAAAACTCGTTTGTAGCCTGGGCAAATGCCAAATCTCCTTTTGAAATTCTAAACCCCAGCATATCATCATCTTCAATTTCAATGTAAAAAACTTTATCCTGATTATGACCTTCTATTTTATTATTTAGGATTGGAAGCTGTCTTGCTCCCTTTACCTTAGACAAACTATAATCATATACAGGTACGCTTTTTATAACAGAAGCAAAGGCATCATTCCAAACATCGCTGATTCTTTCTTTAACTTCCTTTTTGAAGGTTTGTTTTTGTTCCTTTTCTTCTTTAAACACCTGTTCTTCGAAGGACATGGTAATATCGTTTATATCTCTGCCTAGAACCTTTGAAAGTCTGTCTATCATGTCCTGGTTTATTATTTTTCTGCCTGTTTCAACTTCATTTACAAAATTCTCAGCTACTCCAAGTTTTTTTGCCAGCTGTTTTTGGCTTAACCCTGCAACAGTTCTTGCTTCTTTAACTTTTTCTCCTACCCTGCTCATAGTATCCTCCAAATTATCTGTTTTGCATTCTGTGCCACTGTCTTTCCTCTTCAAGGTGATTAACCAGTTTTTCAAAGGTCCAGTTTATAGAACTTTCTGTAACAACAGCTAATATAGGAATTTCGCTGAAGGCTGACTTAAACATGCTTATAGCTTTTTCAAGTTCATAATCACTGAAGTTGTTTAATAAAATCACCTTTACCTTTGGCATGCTGCAATCATATACTTCAAATAGGTTTCCATTAATTATATCATTTACCGTCATTTTTCCCATGGTATTTTTAACCGTCTTTACAGAAGATAAATTAACCTCTTTGGCAATTTTTTGAATTTTACTCATCTCTCCAAAGTCAAAACCATAGCTTAAAATAAGCTTTTTATTATCCAATGAAACCCCTCCCGGCTAACATTTATGCCTTTTCAGGCTCACCATATTCAACTCCGAAGGTGTCTACAGTAACTTCTTCCATTACCTGATCTTCATAAGGCTTATCTCTGAAGTCTCTTTTTGCATTTACAATTTCCTGTGCAACATCAAGCCCTTCAGTTAATTTTCCAAAGGCAGCGTACTGTCCATCAAGATGCGGAGAATTCTCTACCATTATGAAAAATTGGCTTCCTGCTGAATTAGGACTCATGGACCTTGCCATGGAAAGAACTCCTTCTGTATGCTTTAAATTGTTTTCAAAGCCGTTAATTTTAAATTCTCCCTTTATTCCATATCCTGGTCCACCGGTTCCTATACCTTCTGGGCATCCTCCCTGTATCATAAAGCCCGGGATAACCCTATGGAAAACAAGGCCGTTGTAAAACCCTTTGTTTACAAGGCTGATAAAATTCTTAACTGTATTTGGTGCAATTTCAGGATAAAGCTCTGCTTTCATAACTTTACCTGTACTCATTTTAATTGTAACTATTGGATTCATAATTTTTCCTCCATTCAAATATTTTTCAAGTGCTTAAAATTAATATGTATCTTATTATAAATTATAAATAAAATATATTCAAATATTTTCCTCATGTGAAAAGGTGCAGCAAATATTTATTTACTGCACCTTAATATTATTACATAGTTTTTAAATTGTACCCCTTTGAAGTTAACGCTTCAATTATGTGAGTTCCGTGTTCTGGGGATTCTGCTGTTATTTCGAAGTTAACATTTGCATATTCAAGACCTTTTTCATTCCAGTTATTGTCCTGTCTAGCTGTAACTACGTTTCCTCCTAAACCGCTTATTTCAGAAATAAGTGTTCCAAGCTGTCCAACCTTATCGGCAAGTTCTACCTGGAATCTTATTCTTCTGTGCTGAAGTACGAGTTCTCTTTCAATTATCTTAGCTGATGTAGCTATATCTACGTTTCCTCCGCTTACTAAAGCCACAACGTTTTTACCTTCAATTCCTTTTACTTTTCCGGCAAGCAATGCTGCAAGAGGTGCTGCTCCAGACCCTTCTGTTACAAGCTTGTTTCTTTCCATTAAATTGAACATAGCAAAAGCAATTTCATTTTCTGTAACAGTTATTACTTCATCCACATACTTTTTAATATATTCAAAGCATATGCTTCCTGGAGTTGCAACAGATATACCATCTGCAAGAGATTTAACTCCTGGTAATGTAACTACTTCACCTTTTTCAAGGGATGCCTTTGTGGATGCTATAACTTCAGGCTGAATTCCTATAACTCTTATTTCAGGCTTTATGGATTTCACTGCAGTAGCTATACCTGAAATCAGTCCGCCTCCTCCAATTGGAACAAGGATTACATCTGCTTCTGGAAGATCTTCTAATACTTCAAGACCTATTGTTCCCTGACCTGCCATTAAATCAACATCATTAAATGGGTGAAGGTAGGTTGCTCCTGTTTCCTTCTGAAGTTCTACAGCTTTAGCTGCTGCATCATCAAATACCTGTCCAAATTGAACTACTTCTGCACCATAGCCTCTAGTAGCTTGAACCTTTGCCTGAGGTGCTGTTACTGGCATTACTATTGTGGATTTAACTCCAAAAGCTGTAGCTGCATAAGCAACTCCCTGAGCGTGATTTCCTGCTGAGGAAGCTATAACTCCCTTGCTCTTTTCTTCTTCAGTAAGACATACTAGCTTATTGTATGCTCCTCTTAATTTAAAAGCTCCAGTTTTTTGTTTGTTTTCACACTTTAGGTAAAGTTTACATCCGCATTTGTTTGAAAATGTGTCTGTGAAGAACAATGGTGTCCTTCTAGCAACTCCTTTAATGTTTTCCTGAGCTTGTTTAATTTTAGCTAAATTTAAATCCATATATTTTCCCTCCAAAAATAATTTATAAACGTTTTCATAAAATAAATTATGCCCTCTATGCATTTTATTATACCACTTGTCCAATATATTGTACAAGCATTTCCATAAAAAATTTACAAAAATGCCTTAACAAATTTTGTTAAGGCATCCTTAATAGTTTATATGACAACTCAATAATCTTCTCTTCATTTATAGAGTTAAATATTTTTACATATCCATCAGTATTTGATTCATTTAAAATTTTATGCTTTGTAAGCTGCCTTTTCAGCTGGGAGGCAGTACCTGAACTTCCATCGATTACTGGAGTATCATTTCCAAGTATATTTTGTATTGTATGTTTAACAAAGGGATAGTGAGTGCACCCAAGAACTACAGCGCCAACTCCTGAAGCCATATATGGCTTGAACTTCTCCTTAAGATACTCTTCTACAAGAGGCCCCTCTGTAACTCCGCTTTCAATATATTCCACCAGACCCGGACAAGGCATAGGAAGAATTTCTGCTTCCTTATGGTATCTTTTTAAAAGATTGCTAAATTTTTTCTCTGCAAGAGTCATGGTGGTAGCCATAATAATTATCTTTCCATTTTTCCTATATTCCATGGCAGGCTTTAGTGCTGGTTCAATTCCTATAACTGGCATATACTGAAACGTTGACCTTAAATCTTCAATGGCAGCACTGGTTGCTGTATTACATGCTATTACCACAGCCTTTACATCCATATCCATAAGAAAGTTTACAGCATTAAAGGTTAGCTCCTTAACTTCCTCCACCGTTTTAACCCCATATGGTGCATTTTTCGAATCTCCGAAATATATATAATTTTCTTTTGGCAGGAGCTTAACAGCTTCTTTTAATACGCTTATGCCTCCAACTCCCGAATCGAAAAACCCTATTGGTTTTAATACCTTCTCCACATTACCACCTCTGTTGTTTCACATGTTTACACCATTATTTCATGATACCACTTTTAAAAAAACATATCAATATAGTATAAATATGCATAATTTATTACATTTATAATATTGAAATTTTTTAATGTATTTAATAAATAATTAATTAATGAAAACGTTGTGTTTTCAATTATTATTGCTATATCCATATTAAGTTCATGTAAAATCTCCAGGGTTTTTCAATTATTGAAATCCCTTAATTCTTATTACTATTGACTTATTCACATATTAATTATAAAATCATGAATATATTGGTATACAGTATAATAGAGTATTTCTGCTCTTTAATATTTTTATGGAGGTACATTATGATAAATGATTTAATTTATGTGATCCCGAAAGAAAAACATTCAGAATCAGACTTGGAAAAAATACTTACAGCTCACCCGGAGATAAAATTTGTTTCCTTGGTAGGATTGGATTTATCCGGAAACAGTACTGACGAAAAAATACCTACAAAAATATTCTTAGACGATATTAACACCTTTTTAAGCGGTGCAGTTCAAACTGACGGTTCATCAGTTGTGCTCCCTGGAATAGCATCCCTTAACAATGCTAAGGTAGATATGCTTGCAGATTTGGATGTTAATTGGTTCATCGACTATAATTATGAAAATATAGACCCTAAAACAGGAAAACCTGTAGGTTCTTTAAGAATACCATGCTACCTCTATCACGAAAATAAGCCAGTGGATTCAAGATCCATTCTAAAAAAATCTATAGATCACTTCAAAGCAACTCTTACAGGGCTTATTAAAAAATACCCAGAGTCCTTAGATACATTTAATATAAAATTTGAAGACATAGAAGATATAGTAGCAACCTGCGCTACAGAACTTGAGTTTTGGGTAAAAACACCAAACGAAAAAACAGAAGTTGAAGAACTATCCACTTCCCAGGTACTTCAGGAACAATACTGGACTAAGACAAAGGGTGCAGTTAGAACAGCACTTGAGCAGTCTCTTTCTGTAATGGAAGCTTATGGCCTTGAACCAGAAATGGGTCACAAGGAAGTTGGCGGAGTTAAAGCTAAGCTTAATGAATCAGGAAACTATACTCATATAATGGAACAGCTTGAAATCGACTGGAAATATTCAACTGCACTTCAGGCTGCAGACAATGAGCTTTACATAAAAAGCATAATCCATGAAAACTTTAGAAGAAACGGCCTTGATGTAACATTCCTTGCTAAGCCTATAGATGGTGTTGCTGGAAGCGGAGAACATACTCATCTTGGAATAGCAATTAAGCTTAAGAACGGGAAAAGAATCAACCTGTTTACTGCAACAAACAATCATTTCTTAAGCAGATTTGGTTATGCATCAATAATGGGAATACTTAAGAACTATGAAGTTATAAACCCATTTGTATCTTCTACAAATGATTCACTTAGAAGATTAAAACCAGGTTTTGAGGCTCCTGTTTGTATAGTTACTTCAATTGGACATTCAGTTGACATACCATCAAGAAACAGAACTATCCTTATAGGAGTTATAAGAGATCTTCAGAATCCACTTGCTACAAGATTTGAACTTAGATCTCCTAACCCTAACACAAATTCATACCTCTGCATTGCCACATTATATATGGCAATGATAGACGGCATAAAATATGCTGTAACTAATGGCAAAAATGAAGATGACCTTCTTGCAGAACTTTCAAAGAAACCTGAAGATACTGCTGATTACCTTGAAAAAGGAAGAGCATACAGAAGTGAAGAAGATGTATTCGAAGATTACAGTGATGAAGATAGAGAAGCATTCTTTGGAAAGGCTCCTGCAACTGTATATGAAAACCTATGTGCCTTTGACAAATACCCAGAAAAAACTGCAGTACTTAAAGATGCAGATGTTTTAACTGATAAGCTTATAAACAGCTTTAGAATGGGTACAACAAAGAAATGGGTTGTTGAAATCACAAATAGAATAATAAATGATTACGCTAAAGAAATAAGAAGCTACAAGATGGTTCACCAAGCAGAAAAGGCTCTTGACCTTGATGTGGCAAACTGGATGAAGATAAGTGAATTAAGACATTATATAATGAAAGATACTTATGCTAAAAAGAGCTTATTCACAAGAATCAGAATTGCTACTGAAGCAGAAAACTACAGTGAGCTTTCAAACTATCAGCTTGAACTTGATTCAAAAATGAGTGAGCTTAGAGAGTTATACTCTGCATACAAGAAAAACTTACTTGATATATAAATTTTAAGGGTGTGTCCAAGGACACACCCTATTTTAATATTCTCTTAATTGAAATTTTTTAACCAGCATATCTTTTTTGTTATTTACATTTTTCCAGAGTTCTATTCTATCTATTGTAACCATCCTGTTTATATTCTCATTTTTAACATTATCATTATTATCCTTTACACTTTCCTTGCTGTGAAATAAATTCCCAGATAGGGGTATGCACAATTGATGTTCCTGATGATTTTCTTTTACATCGAAACCATTCATTTTAAGCTTTTCATTAAAATGTCTTGTTAGTCTTACTATATATCCCTTATTTTCAATCTTAAGATTTGCAAATTTCATTGCTGAATTAGAGCACTCTGCCCCATTTATTGAAACCTTGAACTTTTTATACGGTTTTACTATGTCAGATACTACCCTGCTTAATTTATCCACATCAGGGTCTCCTATAACTTCCAAGGGGATATATAATAAAGGTGTTCCCTTAAATAATTTGTATTTTTTGCATATATTTCTTTGAACCTGTTCCAAATGTTCATTTGAGTTTTTATCAAGCAGTGCCACTAAATAATACTTCATTTTATTTTGCTTCCTCCATACCCTATAAACAATGATTTATTGTACATTTTGTATTATACCATATAATCAGAATATATAATACCAATAAAATAGGAGGAAATATTTAAAAAATAATTAATATGGTATTCACATTTCTGAAATAAATGATAAAATTATATAGAATTATGTTATAATGGAGTTTGTAACTATATTTTATATTAGATAAGGATGGATTTTTTCAATGGAGAAACTAGTTATAAAGGGAGGTAACCCTCTTTTTGGCAATATAGAAATAAGCGGTGCCAAAAATGCAGCGGTTGCAATTCTTCCAGCTGCACTACTGGCAGGAAGCGGTATCTGTAATATAGATAATATACCGAATATCGAGGATGTTAACTGCCTGGAAAGAATAATAGAGAGTCTTGGCTGTAAAGTAGTTCGCAATTGTAATTCAGTTATGATAGATAGTACAAAATTAAACAATTTAAATGCTAATACAGAAGATGTAAGGAAAATGAGGGCTTCCTATTATTTAATAGGCGCACTTTTAAGCAGATTTAAAAAAGCCTCTGTAGAGCTTCCAGGGGGATGCCCAATTGGGGTGAGACCTATTGACCAGCATATAAAGGGCTTTGAAGCCCTAGGTGCAAAGGTAAAAATAAACCACGGATGCGTAGTTGTTGAAGCTGAAAAGCTTGTTGGAACAAACATTTTTTTTGACGTTGTAAGCGTTGGAGCAACTATAAATGTTATGCTTGCAGCAACCTTAGCTGAAGGTACCACTACCTTGGAAAATGTTGCAAAGGAACCACATGTGGTAGACGTTGCAAACTTCCTGAACAGCATGGGTGCAAATGTTAAAGGAGCCGGTACTGACATAATAAGAATCACAGGTGTTAAAGAACTAAAGGGCTGTTCCTACAGTGTAATACCAGATCAAATAGAAGCAGGTACCTTTATGATTGCAGCTGCAGCCTGCGGAGGCAAGGTTACTATAGAAAATGTAATTCCAAAACATCTTGAATCAATATCTGCAAAACTTACAGAAATGGGCGCTGAGGTAATTGAAAATGGAGATTCCATTACGGTATCTTCAAAGGTCAGACTTAAGGGCGTAAACATTAAAACCCAGCCATATCCAGGATTCCCAACTGATGTGCAGCAGCCTCTTTCTTCACTTTTAGCTACTGCAAAAGGAAGAAGCATAATCACTGAGAGCATTTGGGAGAGCAGGTTTAAGCATGTAGATGAGCTGAAAAAGATGGGTGCAAACATAAATGTAGAAGGCAGAACCGCCATTATAGACGGAGTAAGCAAATTAACAGGAGCTGTAGTTGAAGCAACTGACCTTCGTGCAGGTGCTGCCATGGTTATTGCAGGCCTAATAGCTGATGGCACCACTGAAGTTATAAGCATTGAACATATAGACAGAGGTTACCCTAACATAGAAAATAAGTTTAAACATTTAGGAGCAGATATCTGCAGAGTTTCTGAATAGAAATATTTTACCTTAGATAGGAGATTTATTATGATATTTTGTCCGTTATATAGCGGAAGCAGTGGAAACAGTATATTTGTTTCTTCTGATAATGCAAAGGTGCTTATTGACGCAGGACTTCCAGGCAAAAGCATTGAAAATGCGATGAACCAAATTGGACAAACCTCTGCAAACATTGATGCAATCTTTGTTACTCATGAACACATAGACCATACAAAGGGTATAGGTGTTTTATCAAGAAAATACGATCTGCCAATATACGCAAACGAAAAAACCTGGAATGCAATGATTAATTCAATTGGCAAAATTAAAGAAGACAACATAAAAATTTTTGACAAGGACACAATTACTATAAAGGATATTGAAATTGGGCGCTTCAACATATCCCATGATGCAGCATGTCCAAGCGGATATTCAGTTTCCTCAAAGGATAAGAAGGTTTGTGTTGCTACCGACTTTGGGGTATTCTCAAAGGAAATCAAAGAAAATATCGAAGATGCAGATATAATTCTTCTAGAGAGCAACCATGATGTTGAAATGCTGAAGTTCGGCCCATACCCATATCCTTTAAAGCGAAGGATATTAAGCAACATTGGCCATCTTTCAAACGAAGACTGCGGAAATGCAATAGTAAGCATAGTAAATAGAAAATTTAAGAACATAATACTAGGCCATTTAAGCAAAACTAACAATTACCCAGACTTGGCCTACCAGACAGTAATAAATATCTTAAGAGAAAATGACATAACCTTGGACAAGGACCTGACCATAAGCATGGCAAAACGTGACATGCCAAGCAACTATCTGGAAATTTAAACACAGACCTTTGGAAGGGATGATTTTAATAGAACAGCAGAATAAGAGCAGGATATACTCTTGCGTGGAACATATAGATCAGGCAATAGATGATTTTTTAGTGAAATATGAGACATTTCCAATATTACTTGAGACAAAAGAAATTTGCTGCAGCTACTGCAGTAAAAATGCAATATATGTTTTAGAAATATCAGATTAGAAAAGGAGTTACAAAATGAGTTTATACAACAACTGGACCGAAATGGTAATTGAAATTGTACAAGAAAGAGGAGAACCAGCATTCTGGCAGGAATACAGCGCTATAGAAAAAGGCGTGTACTCAAAGGTTCTTGGTGATCACCAGGCAGAAATTAAAGGAACTATAAAAGAACTTGCAGAAAAATATGGTGCTGAACCAGTTTTCTTTATGGGTTTCTTAGACGGAATAAACGACAGCCTAGTTGAAAAACTAGACCTTGAAAGCTTAGAAGAGGATTCAGAAATCAGCTTGAAAATAGATCATGCAAAGTTATACTTCAACATGCTTGAAGCAAAAGCTGATTACCTCTATGAACTTCCTCAGTGGGATGCAATATTCTCAATGGATAAGAGAAAAGAAATTAAAAAAGAATGGGCAGCTTCAAAAACAATAGTAAACAAAGATAAGGTTGGAAGAAATGAACCTTGTCCATGTGGAAGCGGCAAGAAATACAAAAACTGCTGCGGCAAAAACGCGTAATTAAGTTCCTTGCACACCTTGTGCAAGGCTTTTTTATTAAGGAGAGCTTATGAACATTTATATAATATGTGTAGGAAAAATAAAAGAAAAATACCTGAAAGACGCTATTGCAGAATACAGTAAGCGCCTAAGCCGCTACTGCAAGCTGGAGGTCATAGAAATTCCAGATGAAAAAACTCCTGACAATGCATCGGAAAAGGAAGAACTTCAGATAAAAGAAAAAGAAGGCTTGTCCATCCTTAAAAGCATAAAGGACAACATGGTTGTGGTAACCCTGGATCTTAAGGGAAAGATGCTTAGCTCCGAGGATTTCTCAGAGTACATTCAACGCAGCGGTCTTGAGGGCAGCAGCAACATAGCCTTTGTTATCGGTGGCTCTTTGGGCTTGTCTAAAGATGTTTTAAGCCGTGGTAACTTCTCCATATCCTTTTCAAAGATGACCTTCCCCCATCAGCTTATGAGGGTAATACTTCTTGAGCAGATTTATAGGGGGTACAGAATTATTAACGGAGAACCGTACCATAAGTAAGCCTCCGAATCTTTGATTTGGTGAGGTTAACTTACTCCTGAAAGCGCAGCGAGTTAAAGGATATTTCTTGTTTTGAGGGCGAATGTAGATGTGTAGAAGAATTTGAAATAGCATACTAAATTAATTTTCTCTGGTTTTTACAAACTCGAAAAACTCAATGACTTGCTTTCTCTGCTCCTTTGTAAGATCAGAAATATCTAGGGAAACAATTTCACTATTAGAAAATATTTTCTTTCTTTTTTTATCGGTCTTTGTTATAAAGTAAGTAGAAATTGTACTTGTTAGCATACTTAAAAACCCTATGCCAGATAACATAAGAATAACGGCTATGGCCCTCCCTGCTGAAGTACTTGGGCTTATATCACCATATCCTACAGTGGTAATAGTTACAATACTCCACCAAAGAGCATCTCCATAGGACTTTATTGTAGTGCTGGAATCTCTTTCTAAAAAATAAATAGCGAAGGAGCCTATTAAAGTTATTATGCTGGCAGATCCTAATGAGTAGATAAATCCATTTGTATATAAAATCTCCCTAATGTTATGTACTAGACGCAGTAAATAGGTCATAACTCTCATAAGTTTAAATATGCTTCCATAAGGAGAATTTGTGAAAAAGTGAAAGGGAAGTAAAGCAATTAAATCTATGTAGTGATTTTTAATGAAGGAACGTTTGTTTTTTGAAAGAGCCCACCTTCCTACAAAATCAAGAAGAAAAATATAATAAATAATATTATCAATTCTGTTTAAGTACACTAACTGTATACTCGTATTATTTTTACTAAACTGAAGAACTACAACAAAGGTTGCCACCAATGATAACATTCCAATAACTACGTCATAGATAAACTCAATTTTCTCATTATCAGTAAACTCTAAGTCTTTCATAATAAACCATCCCTATACTTGTTTTACATATAATATATTAATTAATAATATTATACAATTTATTATGTGAAATAGAAAGCCATATATAAAGGGATTATACTAATAAAATCACTACAAAAACTAAACTTTGTTTAACAGGTTCTTATTGTTTTTCTTCGTTCATCTACCTAATATAGCTAAGTTCCAACTCTTTTAGCGAATCCAGTGCTATATAGATCATTTATCAAAACGTTAATAAACTTTAGAATAGAACCATGGAGGCGTACTATGAACCTTAAAATTTTAAGCAGGCCCGATTTTACTACAACGAAATGGTCTGGTGGCGATACAACCCAGCTCTATATATACCCAGAAGACAGTAGTTATGCAGAAAGGAACTTCTTATTTAGGATAAGCTCGGCTACAGTAACTGATGAAAAATCTACCTTTACAAAGCTGGAAAGTGTATTTAGAAAAATAATGGTTTTGTCTGGTGAGATGACCTTAGAACATGTTGGAAGATATAGCAAAGTGCTTAAGGAATTTGACCAAGACAGCTTTATGGGAGATTGGGATACTATAAGTTTCGGAAAGGTTATAGACTTTAATCTTATGACTAAATATGGATGCGTAGGCAGGCTTGAGAATATTAAGGTTATGCCAGATTCCAAGGCAGCATTGCAATTAACTAGTAATAAATCTAATAAAGTTGTAACAACATTATATCCTATAGAGGAAAATATGACGTTACTGCTTGGACAATATGTAAGAACTGTTGTAGAAAAAAACCTTGTTATAATTGAACAAGAACCAGGAGAAGATGGCAATGTACTTGTCATTTATAATGAGAATAAGAATAAAATATTAGAGATTGTAATGGCAGAGGTAATTTATGAATAAAAATAGAAAGTGCTAAATCACCAGCATTTAGCACTTTTAATCATTGCTCCCATATTATTCCAAGCCAAGAACAACAAATCTTAAATAAAAACAATAAATCTCACTAACATTTATCGTCTTATTTTTATCAAGAATAAACGCCGAATAAATACGAAAAGAAAAATACATACAGCTGTATAGCTTGCTGAAAGTAAAGCTACTAAAAAAAACATTGTGTATATGGTCCATAACGTATATCTAACAAATTTTGAACGTAATATGGCAAATATCTTAAATTTTATTTTTTCATAAGTAGAATAATTGTCTGTAATATTTTCACTGTCCTTAAGCACCTCTTTATTCATGTAATTAAGCATATTCTTCAGTTCCTCATTGGAAGGATCCTTTTCTAAATCCTTAATGATCTTACTTCTGATTTTTAAATTTATTTGCGAAATAAGGAATTTTGCTTCATTTGGATAGGATTTTACTTTCAGTGATTGTAACGCCCAATGTTTTGCTTTTCCTAAGTCACCCATCCTATAATAACTATTCCCCATAAGAATCATCAGTTCATTTTTGTAGATATCTCTGGAATAAACCTTGGAATAAGCTTCAAGTGCTTCATTAAATTGTTTTTTTTCATAATATGCGTTAGCACGATATAGAATAGCATCAAAATCATTAGGATTTGCCCTTATAGCTTTATTAAATTCACAAATAGCATTATCAATATTGCCATAAAGAAAACTAATTACACCTTCTAATCGATGTAAATCCGGGTCATTTTGATAGATGGTATTTGCACGTTCAAGATAAAATTTAGCATCAGTAACATCGTTTTCCCATATACTTTCAAAAGCTTTTTCCCTATACTCAAGAAATTTTTCATAATCCAAGCCCTCTATAGGCTTAAAAAAGCAGTATTTTAATGGGTTTGGATCTTCTATATTCTGATGAATATAATTTATAAATTCATCAGTAATAAAGTCATGGATACTATTATCCCTATTGCACCAACAAAAGTTGTCATTTAAAAGTATCCACACATCCTGAGGAAGGTAATGATGGGATTTTAAGAATTTCAGCATTAATCCGCTAAGATTATTTTTGTTTTCAATATTCCACATGAGATCATTGTTTAAAAGTATCTTCCAGTTTTTTATATCAATTCTTGAAAAAAAGTCATTATATAAAGCTTCTACTTGAACTAAGAATTCAGCACTTTTCTCCTCAATTGTGGTCATGCATGGTTGATTGTCCAACATTTTCATATCAATCGGAGGGTAAGGATTTTCTTCATATTCTATTTGTGCCTCAGTTGAAAAACTTTCCTTGTTATTATCTGATTGTAATTCGAATGGTGTATCAATTATAGGTGCTGTTTCATAAGTCTCACGTTCTTTATTGGCAGCAAGTCCTTTTGCATACTTAACAGCATTATCATATGCCTGACGCAAACTCTGGTATCCTTTAGGGTCTTCTTCAGGATGATAGATTTTAAGTTTTTTAGCATATGCTTTTTTTATTACTAATATATCTCCTGTAGGCTCAATATCTAAAAAGCTCCATGAATCCATAATTATTAAAAAATCCTTTCAAGTTCATCAAGTGCTTTTTTAAGTTTTTCAGCGGCAATTTTAACTTCTTTATGGTTTTGTTTTAATAGGACACTATCAAAATTTTGAAGAATTGCAGATATGTACTCACGCATTTCACCAATTGATTCTTCGTACATACGTTCACCTCTTGCAATTAAAAGCTTATTCTCCGCTATATCACGAGGATGAATTTTTATATTCTTCAGCTTTTCAAGGCTTTCTTCAATTTCTTTCTCAGTCATGCTTCCTGGAGACTTTTCTATAACAATTCGGTTTTTAACTCCAGTTTTAATAACTACAGTCTCTACTTCAAGAATTCCATTTATATCATATGTATAACGTAAATTAATCAATTGTTCTCCAGCTGGTGCAGGAGGTACGTTCACATTTAACTCGCCAATCTTTACATTATTCTCAACTCTTCTGCTTTCCCCCTGAAATATTTCCACATGGATTGATGTCTGTTTGTCAACGATAGTCTGAAGAACTTCTTCTCTGCTTATTGGGATTGGTGTATTCCTTTCGATTATAGGCAGAAAGTAACCAGATTCATGCCTTCCATTTCCCATGCTTCTAGAAACGTTTACCCCCAGGGAATATGGACATACATCAGTAAGAATAACTTCGCTTAAAGACTCATTTCTCTCTTTTAAAGCTACTTGAATAGCAGTTCCAAGTGCAACAGCCTCATCAGGGTTTATATTTGAGTAGGGAAGCTTGTTAAACATTTTAGATACTACTGATCTTACAACAGGCATTCTTGTAGCTCCACCAATAAGAACAACTGCATCAATGTCTTTAGGGGTTAGGTCCGCATCTCTGAGTGCTCTCTCTATAGGCTGGCGTAATCTTAGCAAAAGGGGTATTACCAACTTTTCGAATTCAGTTCGGTTAATTGTAGTTTCAAAGTTTTTATCATATAAACATAAGCTCATTTTACCCATTGAATCATTTGTAAGCTGATGTTTACAGCCTTCTGCCTGTTTACTTAATATTGAACGGGTTTTCAAATCCAGATTTTCAATATTTATATCAGTGTTATTAACGAAATATGACAATAAGAGCTCGGTAAAGTCCTCCCCGCCTAGGAAATTGTCACCTGCAATTGATTTTACCTCCATTACACACTCAAACATTTCAAGAATTGAAACGTCAAAGGTACCTCCGCCGAGGTCAAAGACTAAAAACTTTGTTTCAAATTTTTCCTGATGAAGTCCATAGGATATAGCAGCTGCTGTTGGTTCGCTGATTAGTCTCTCAACATTTAATCCAGCTAATTCAGCAGCACGTTTAGTTGCTTTTCTTTGAGCATCATTGAAATAGGCAGGCACACTAATTATTGCATCAGTTACTTCGCCTCCTAAAAATGTTTCAGCATCTGACTTCAAGGATTTAATAACAAAGGCAGAAAGCTCTTCAGGTGTAAATGAATATATTCCTAATCTGTATATCTTTTCAGTTCCCATATATCGTTTAAAATTAGCAGCTGTTAAATGAGAATGTGTTATAATACGTTCTTTGGCAATTTGTCCAACATATATTTCTCCAGATTCATCAACACTTACCACAGACGGTGTAAGGTTTGAACCGAGATTGTTTGGAATAAGTTTTGCCATGTCATCATCCCAATACGCAACTAAGCTGTTTGTAGTTCCTAAATCTATACCTATTGTCTTCACCTAAAAAACCCCTTTATGTAAATTTTTTATATTATTTGTAAAAGTTTGTCCCACTAATTATTATAACTTATATAATTATCCATATTCAATTATTATATCCTATTTTTACAATTTTTGCAGGTTGTTACAAGGGTTTTTCTGTTTTTTAGAATTAAATTCATAACGATACTTTTTTTCAAAGCTATTTACCTCATAGATTGAATATAATGATGAGATACCCAATGGTAATCATCAAGATTATCCTATATATTGGATTGTCATCTTGTTATTACCAAAATGATTTGTTATAATATTTTTGTTATTTTAAGAATTGCCTCCACAATGATAATTGTTGATTTTACGTGCTGCAAAACATTTAGGGCATTTTCGAATAAAATGGATTCCTATGTCTTTCTGATATTTGACGAGTATTTCCAAAAATATAATATGGTACAAAATTATGATATTTCAAAGGAAAAACAGGACGGTCTTGAACTGACAAACTTACTCCCTTTAAATTCTAAAGTTGCTACTTTGCTCGGCAAATTTAATGCTGTTTTGAATAATAAATTAATGGTTTGGAAGGGACGTATTATGAAAAAGTTGTTTTTGATAATTGGGTTTGCTCTCATATTACTAGCTGGTTGCAATAGTAACAGTGACAGAGTTACCATAACTACAGACCGAAATTCATATACTCCATCAATGTCATCAGCACAAGGAATTAAAATGACACCTGATTTTGAAACTAAAAAGAGCTGCAAAAATTTAATTTATCACTGGAAAACTGGTGAGGGTGAATTTATTGGCATGGGAAAAGAAGTGGAAAATCAAGGCCAGGCTGTAATATGGAGTGCTGTGGGGAATGGTAAAGTTGTAGATATAAAAAAGTCATTTGATATAAAATTAGAAATTATGGATGGTGAAAGTAAAAAAATATTAGCAACTACAAAGGTAACCATAACACCCAACAACGGTTTTTATGAAATAAAGGAGTGATACTCTAATTAAATAAACACATAAGGGAGATCTGATAGACTTCCCTTAATAATCAACACTATTCTTAAAAACAACAAGTACATAACCCCAGACTATTGAATTTCAACTATTTCCATATTGCTTCTTCTGCAATCCAATGGATTAAGATTAATATGATGAATAACTTCCTCATCACCAGGATTCATAAGCATTTTGTCTAAATAAATTCTCCCCTTTGGAGTATTTGCTACAACATGAATTTTGTTATGGGTTTTATACTCTACCCAGCTTAACTCATCAGTAATTACAATGTCCAAGTCTTCTTTAGATATTAACGCCTTTGAATATGTTCTGCCATTCCTGTCTTTTAAAATTATAGCAACAATACTGTCATCTATTAATTCATAATCATTCTTGGTATTTCTTTCAACTATTTCTAGGTTACATTTTCTATTGTCCAAAGTATCTCCATTTATATGTCTAATAGGAGCCTTAGGATTTGTATTTAAAATTACACTTTGCAAGCTTTGTTTAAGGGGTTTAGCCTTTTTATTTGTTTTGGTTGAGCTTATGTTTTGAACCAAATAGCTCCCAAAGTCCTTATGCCATTCAGCAAACCATGTTCCCATGCTCTTAACCTTATCCATGTCCTCCACATCTATCTTAGCTATAAGTTCTGCACCCTTATTATTAAGTATTGAAATTAAAGCTACATCTCCTTGGATTTCATATTTATTTTCTATGTTTTTATAATATCTATTTATAAAAAGCACCTCTTTCACTCTATACTAGTATAAAATTAAGTATAACAGAGCCAAAGATAAAATGATATATTAATACAGCTTTATATTATTAGGCCAAGGTTCCGCCCTTGCTATGCTCCAAGTTTTATCTATGTATTGATGAGTATAGGCTTGTTCAACTAAATGATATTTATAAGTTCCCTTTTCTGTTAATTCATAACCTTCCTTGGTTTTTCGAATGAGTCTCATAAAGACACCAAGCCACAATTCAAATTTAAATAAGTCTTCCAACTCCCTGTGAAAAAGCTTCTTAAAGTTATCCCTATTTATTTTCAGGGTATAGGAATTCCAAAATAACCAGTAAAGCCCCCTGGTTCTCTTAGTGAAATTTAGAGTAAGGGCTGTTGGTATTTTCCCATCGTTTATACTTTTTATATACTCTTCCACTGAAAAGGTATTAATCTTGAAGAAATCCTTTAAAAGTGAAGTGGCGCTTGGGCCAAACCCTATAAAGTTATCCCTGGTAACCGAAGAATATTTAGCAACATCTCTCTTTCCAAAAGTCCATACAGCAGTTCTAACACAATCAAATTCTTCACTTACTTTTTCAAGATATCTGAGAAGCTCCTTTTTCTGCTTTTTCCCTAAAGGCTTACTTTTATTATCTGCATAGGAAAAATCAATAAAAGGATAAGTGGAAACTTGAGTTGCCCCAGAAGTAAAGGCAGTAATAAAATCATTTTTTAAATCTTCTTTAGTTTGTCCTTTTATCCCAAACATAAGATCCACATCTATGGTGGTAAATCCTGCAGCTGCTGCCATTTTCACTTTACTTGCTCCGTCAATGTATTCTCTCCCTAATGTACTCAAAGATTTTTCTTCAAAGGATTGAATACCTATACTAACCATATCAAACCCCATATTCTTAAGCTTTAAAAGTGCGCCCTCATTAACGTCCCTCGGATGAAGTTCTATCCCAATATTGGATTCTATATTAAAGTTATTTCTAATTCCAGTTAAAACATCAGGAAGTTCATCCAGCATAAGTGCTGGTGAACCACCCCCCAAATAAACACTGGTTATCTTAACCTTTTTATTATTTAAGGCACCTGCCATGTAAATTTCTTTTATAAGTGCATCTTTATATGCTGCAGCTAAAGCTCTATCGTATTTTATTTTATTATAAGGACAGAAAGGGCAAAGAGTAGTGCAAAATGGAATATGCACATATATTCCAAGTTCTGGAACCTCCATATTAAGCTCACCTGTCCCATCCTTTGTAAAAATAAAAGGCTTTAAGGACCTTGTAAAAAGCAGTCTTAATAAATTTGTAATCATACAATCACCCCCTAAACGTATTTTAAGTAAGTTCTTATCATATCAAAAATTACCCTAACCTTTCCCTTGCAAAGGAGGGAAAACTCAACAGCAAAAAGATACCCGCATTCCTCACAAAGTCCTTCAATTTCAATGCACCTGCCACAGATATATCTTTTTTTGTTTTCAGAAACTATGCATTGATAACATGGTCTTTCCCAGTTGCTTTTAAGGTAATAATCAAGTGCAGAATATAAATTAAATACTGGATACCCAGCTTTAATCATGGACTTAATAGAAGCAACTGCTTCCACTTTTTGTTCTTGTGTAAGAACCAGCCACTCTGTACCTTTGTAAGGTGTATGAAAATTAAAGGATATGGAATTTAAATTTCGAGTATCCTTTACAAGTTTGCATAATGGTTCAATGTCCCTATAGTTTACATTGTTTACAGCCATATATACACAAATATTTGATGAGTTCGCTTTAGACACGTTGTATAAGATGGTGTCAAAGGTATTGCTTCTAATAAAATCATGATTTTCTTTAGTTCCGTCCAGACTTAGAAATATTAAATCTGCTTCTGGTATATCCAAGTCTATTGTTCCGTTGGTTACAATATTTACTATAAAAAAGCCTATTTCTCTGGCTTTCTTCACCAGATCACGTATATTCTTGTTGTCCTCTTCCCAGGTTAAGGTTTCTCCACCGCAAAAAAATAGTATTCTTATACCCTCATTGAAGAAATTATTCATTTCTTCTACTATATCCAAGTATGAATACATTATTTTATTAACGTTGTTCACAGCACAGTGCTTGCAGCTTAAATTACAATAATCTGTAAGAATTATTGTTCCTAATATCGGTTTTTTCATATTAAAAAGTATGGTTCTAATTCCAAAAGTACCTAAACTTAAAAAGGATTTTACCTTCAAATGTCTCACCTTCTTTTAGGATATGATTCGTTCTGTATGGCAATTTATCATATTATAGTGTAATTTTACACTATAATATGAGTATAGTCAAATAAATTATAGCTTGATCGCTTAATAATAAATAAAGGGAATTTCAGTTTTCTATAGAATTATAATAATCATTCTAATTCTATGCGTTTGGTAGGTATAAATATCATGAAACAGCTTTTTAATGCTTTGATTAAAAGATTAATTCTTATAAAATCATTTTTATTGATTGTACTCATGTGCATATTGGCATATTATAATTATTTAAATTTGCCTTTGATAATTATAATAATGCTTATTGTAATATTATGCTGCTTAGATATATGGCAGGATAGTAAAAAAAGAAGAAAATTGTTAAAAGTAAGAAGAGATTTTGGAACTGACTTTAAAGATTTTAAAATGTATAAAGAGTATGAAATAATTAAGGAACTGATATTGGCACGAAGTCCTGTTGGTTTTATTCTATTGGATACTCAAGGTAAAATCACATATGTAAACCCTGCTATTGGTCAGATTCTAGGTTCTACTGATACTGTAGGACTAAACATACTTGATTTCGATACAGTAAAGCAATCCAAGCTTTATGATGGAATTCTTAATGCTTTTAAAGGAGTATCTTCTGAATTTAAAAATGAAATTTACACTTCATATACTAGTAGATGGGAAAAAATAATAAATATAATAATTTATCCAGAATTTGGATATAAATCCCGTAATTTAAAGGGAGTAGTAATTGTAATTCAGGATGTTTCTGAAGAATATCAATTAAAAAGGAAAATTGAAGAGAATTATATTAACACAATAAAAGCACTGGCAGACTTAGTTGATGCTAAAGACACTTATACTGGACAACATTCAAAAATGGTTTCAAAATATACAGGATTGCTTTGTAATCAGCTAAATTGCTTAAGTAAAGAAGAAGTTGATAATATAGTTATAGCTGCAGGATTTCATGATTTAGGTAAAATTGGAGTGTCTGATTTTATATTGAATAAAGATGGTACTTTAACAGATGCTGAGTATGAAATAATAAAAAAACACCCTGTAATAGGCGCTGATGTTTTAAGTTATCTCAATGAATTTGGGAATATTGGCAAGATAATAAGGCATCACCATGAAAGATGGGATGGCAATGGATACCCTGATGGTATAAAAGGTGATGATATACCTTTAGGTTCTCAAATTATAGCAATTGCAGATACTTTTGACGCCATTACCTCGGATAGAATATATAGAAAAGCGAATGACAAAAATACAGCAATAAATATACTTATTGATGAAAAAGGAAAACAATTTAATCCAGAGCTGGTTGATAAATTTATTGAATGTCTTGAAGATTAATTAAAAAATATATTTTATTCTAAATTGGAGCACTTTTCTTTTAATAAAGTGCTCCTTAATTATTTTCATATCATTAAGGTAAGTATTTTTCAATATTATGGGCAAAATAAAACAGATGGATAAACCTTTGGAGGTGATTAAATGAGCTTCAATATTATTGCAGATTACCATACTCATACTAATATTCCAAAGGGGCATATCCCTTTATTTAATACTATTTTTGGAGAACATGCAAAAGGAAGTATTGAATTAAATGTTAAAGCTGGAATTAAAAAAGGATTAAAAGAAATTGCTATAACAGACCATGGTTTTAAGCATATTGCCTTCGGAATGAAACAGCATCAATATAAAAGTTTGCGTAAAGTAATTGATGACTATAATCAGAGTTCATTATTGAAGAAGAATAACTTTAAGCTCCTCCTAGGTGTGGAATGTAATATTGTCAATAAAAAAGGTGCTATAGATATTAAAGACGAAATTATTGATTACCTGGATATAATTTGTGTGGGTTACCATCCTGGAGCCTTACATAATCCACTTTTAAAAATTAATTATACAGAAGCTGCAATTAATGCTATTGAAAAATACGAAGTTACAATCTTAAATCATCCATTAGAGCATGTTAATCCAGATATTATAGAAATAGGTAAGGTTGCTGCTCATAGAAATACAGCCTTGGAAATTAATAGAAGTCATAAAAATTTAGACGTTGAAACGATTAGAAAGTTAAAAAAAATAGGTGTAAAATTTTCACTTGGAAGTGATTCGCACAAATCAGAGGATATAGGTGTTTTTGGTAAAGCATATAATATTGCAATGGAGGCAGGGCTTACAGATGATGACATTGTCAACGCTGATGGACGTGCACATTTATTAATGAAATTATTAAGAAATTAGGTGATTTAAATGATATTTATATATAACTGCTATGGAGGAACCCACTCATCTATACTGGCTGTAGCTTATCACTTAAAAATGCTGGACGAAACTCGAGAACCTACTAAGGATGAAATATTGAAATTACCTAACTTCAATAAGTTAGTATATGGAAATCGCGGGGAACTTTTTCATTATGGAAGGGATAATGATGGGAATGAAGTCTATGCTATAGGGAGAGGCCGTTCAAAGGTTTTAATTCCAGGATTATATAATTTTGCTTCCATGCTTCATAAACAGAATCTATTAAATGATAGAATAATATTTTCAACTACCTCCCCAACAGTTCCATTAGCAATGACTTTTGGAGGATTATTTTCCAGATGGTTAAAAATTGATTTTATAGGAGTTCCCTTGCTTGTAAAAGGAGCCAAACAATCTCATGGGAATATTATAAAACTTGTTAATCACACTAAGAAGGCAGCAAAGGAAGCAAATTCAGAAGTTATTATTTTAGATAATACGGAATTTAAGTAAAAATAAAAGACTTTGCCATTACTTATAGAACTGAAAACAAATTAAAATACCCCTGATAGGGGTATTTTAATTTGTTTAACGCACTGTATATGACAGCTATATCTTTTCAATATCTTCAGCAGACATTGGCCTGTAGTAATAGTATCCTTGAACCTCATCACAAAGGTGCTGCCTCAAATAGTCAAGTTGATTTTCATTTTCAACCCCTTCAGCAATTACCTTTAGATTTAGATTCTTAGACAGGTTTATAATAGTCCTAACAATCATTTGGCCCTTCTCTCCTTTTTCTATGCCATCAATGAATCGCTTGTCTATTTTTATTTTATCTATTGGCAGCTCATTCAATCTGCTTAATGATGAGTAGTCAGTTCCAAAGTCATCTATAGAAATCATAACCCCTAAATTCCTAATATCATTTAATAATTTCACAGTGTCATCTGTTTCATTCATGGCCGCACTCTCAGTTATTTCTATTTCCAGAAAGCTTGGATCTAGTTCTGCTTCTTCCAAAATATTCTTAATTTGCAGGACAAAGTTTTGATTTCTGAGTTGATTAGCAGATACATTAACTGCTATACGTACAGGGGTATTCCCTGCCTTCTGCCATTTTCTATTTTGCTTACATGCAGTTTTAATCACCCATTCCCCAATTTGATTTATTAATCCGTTTTGCTCTGCAATTGGTATAAAAACTGCCGGGGAAACAAACCCAAGTTCAGGGTGTTTCCAACGTATAAGTGCTTCCAGTCCGATAATCCCACCATGAGGTATACTAACCTGTGGTTGATAATAAAGATAGAATTCATCCCGCTCCAAAGCATGATATAAACTGTTGGTAATTTTAATATTATAAAGCACTTCATCTTTCAAATCTGAAGAACAAATCACATACTGATCTTTCCCCTTTTCTTTTGCCTTGTACATAGAAATATCTGCATTTCTAATTAAGCTTTCAGCATCTGTTCCATCAAAAGGATACATTGCAATACCAGCACTTGTTGTCAAATTAAATTCCTGACCATCAATACTGAAGGGCTCCCCTAGAATTGACATGATCTTTTCTACAATTGGAATAATATCCTTATCACTGGAAAGATTGTTGATCATAACGATAAACTCATCCCCCCCAAAACGTGATACAGTGTCAGCCTTTCTCACAGCTTTGATAAGTTTTTCAGACACAATCTTAAGAAGAGCATCTCCACCATCATGCCCCAAGGTGTCATTAATTGTTTTGAAGGAATCAATGTCTACAAAAACCAGGCCTATAAGTTTTTCCGTTCTCTTTGCTAGTGCAATTGCCTGATTCAGCCTGTCATTAAACAGTCTCCGGTTTGGCAGACCAGTCAGGTGGTCATGATAAGCCATATAGGTCATTCCATTTTCTGCTTCAACCTTTGACATGGCATCAGCAAAAATATTGGCAATTATCTTGAGTACTCTATACTCTTCATCAGGCCATTCCTTTACTCTGTTTATAGATGCAAATTCCAATACTTTGATTGTGTCTTTATTTTCTGCTAAAGGCATGGCCACCAAAGATCCTACCTGCCTATGTTTAAACTCATTTTTAACTCCAAATGCATTTTCAGGCAATTTATCCACTTCAGGTATATATATTGATTCATTGCTTATAAGATTATTCACCAGCCAGGAAATAACTTCTTTATTCACGTGGTTCATATGACTTTTATTAATACCCTTTTCTCTTACACCCCAAATATTTGTATAATTAATTGTTGAATTTTCCAAGTCAAATGATAATATATTGATTTGATCTATTGAAAACAACTTTCCTAGTATCCTAATAACCCAATTAATTTTCTCATCTATATTTGATTTGTTTACATTTATAAAATCTGAAGATATCTCTGAAATAAATCTCTGAAGATTTAATTGTTCTGCATTTTGACTTAGTCTTTTTATATAAATTTTGTTAACATAAAAAGCAAACCATACTGAAAAACCAATAATTCCTATTCTTCCTAGATGATCAAATGTGTCTAAGGTTAAGTGCACCTCTGGTCTAAGTATCCATACAAGTATTTGAGTAGAAATTGTTGATATTGCTATAGATCCTAGAACAATTGGTTTATTAAAAAGTAGAGATATAATAATAAACAAGAAGGGAAAAGCCCAAATGGTCATACTTCCATATTGTACAAAAATTAGTGTAACGCTTGGTATTGCTATGGATACAAGCCCTATTAGGAGAATATCCATTGTATACTCTCCAACTTTTATTTTTTTTAGAAAATGAACTGTTATTCCCAGCAATAAGATGAAACCACTGGAATATAAAGGTTGTACCAAATTTTTATAGAACAGATATTGTACAATATAACTTATTAAGCTTACAACCACAAGAGTTACTGATATATTTGTATATATTTTTGTTCTGTTTGATTCATCAAGAATAACCTCTGCCCTGACAGCCTGTTTAGAATTCATCAAGCCATATCTGAATATGGAATAATAAATTACTGAGTTTGGCAGTAAAATTATTATAGGTGCAATTTGAGGTATTTGAATGGAATAAATTGAATTAAATATAATATCTGTAACCGACCCTAATAAAAAGGCAATAAAAAATGAATTTAGCATCAGCTTAACCTGTCTTTTAACCAAGTCAGATTTGGAATATTTTCCAAACTCCCAAACAAAGCCTAACCCGCACAAAGTATATCCAGCATAGTAAACGTTGAAAAACATGTCCCATCCATTACTCACGGAAATGTTGGTCCAACCAAAGGATGTTCTTATCAAATTATACTGCTGAAGTGCCATGCTATTTGAAATTGAAAACACATATATGGTAATAACTGCAGGAATGTAAATCAACAGATATGTCCACCATTTTTTCAACAACTTGTCTTTCTTAGTGAAAACCAAGCAATAGTGCAGCATAATGCTATACATTGAACCCCATCCTATAGCAGAAATTCTTCTCCAAAACATGCACATATCTATATTCGGAGCATGGATAGCCATTGAAAATCCAATAGCCCATATGCATAGTGAAATAGAAATAGCAAAAAAAGTTCTGTTCAGTTTTGCTTTTGAATCTATATAAAGACTAAAAACTCCAAGCATCACACTGATAATTCCTGAGAAATAAAATAAAACCTGTAACAATTCTGCTGCACTCAAAATGTACTCCCCCTAAAAACTGCAAGTTTCAATCGATTAATATACCCCAATGCCATTGAAAAAGTCTTTATAATTCATATCTGTCTTTAAAATATGTGCTGTAATCCACCCAGTAACATAATCTATAATACTATTAATCATTTCAATACTACTAAACTGTAATTGTTCCTGTTCTAATTCACTGACTCTATTTATAAAAGCCTCATGCTGTAATTTATGTGCTTCCAAATCTTCATAATTAAATTTCTGCATCATTTTTTCTTCATATTCAAAATGATAAATAGCATAATCCTTAAGCTCAATAATTATTTCTAAAATTTCATCATTAAAATTTATTTTTGAACTTATCGGAGCTAAAATATTTAACTTCGAACTTATTTCAAAAAGCCTCTTATGCTGGTTATCTATTTCTTTTATATTACAGCTAAAACCATTTCTCCATCTTAATGCCATTTAGCTATCCCCTCTTTCAAATTCCAAACATTCTTCCCCAGTTTTAGTTTAACTACTAAGCATATTAATGTAAAGTTATTGTTTTTAATTTTTAATAATTGTATTATTATTTCAGACCTTTATCATTAGATTTTCAGGAGGAAACTATATGGAAAAGCTAACAAGTGACGAATTAGCAGAGGTTCTAAAAGTTGTGTCATCAACTATTGATAACTGCGAAAAAATGCAGCCAAAGTTTGCTTGCGGTACATCACAATACACTTTGCTTAAAAATAGAATAAAGGCACTTTATATTGCAAAACTATTATTAACAACTCAAAATGTTATAGACAAATATACAAAAGATGACTTAATAAATTCACTGCCACCTATATCTTCAATAATAAGTAAATGTGAAAAGGCACAACTTAAATTTGCTGTAGGCACCCCTAATTACATTAGGCTCCAGAAAATAATAAAAACCATGTATATTGCTAAAGCATTAATATCAAATGAAATTGATAAAATGGCCTAAATTTACACCAAAACAGCCTTATTGCTGCCTCACTTTTACAGAAAACAATACTTATACATAAAAAAGTTTAGGTGGTAATTTAATTACCACCTAAACTTTTTTCTTCCTACTTTAATTATACCATATATGAAAAATAATTTGCAGACTGTTATTAATACTTCTTTAAATATATACTAATAAGGTATTTTAAAATCCATTTATCCACCATAAGGAGGCATATGTATATGAGCATTAACCACTTTGAATGGGAGCAGGAAATTGAATGGCTTGAACTGGTGTTGAAAGAGACTCAAAAACAGCTACAGGAAGAGCTTGACTACAAAAACAGATTTAGAAGAGATGCTATTGAAACCCAAAAGGAAATGTGGGAGGAGCTTGGCTCTGTGTCCGTAACCAATGGGTTGGAACAGATTGTAAGCTTTATGGGTTTTATAGACATAATGAAATATCAAAAAAGAAATCACGAAATTACACAAAGACTTCAGGATAAATATGAAAAAATGCTTCAATCCCCATACTTTGCTCGAATAGATTTTCTTGAGAATGGTGATAAGAATCCCGGGAAATACTATATTGGCATGTCAACTCTTATGGATGATAATTATGACTTTTTGGTATACGACTGGAGAGCCCCAGCCTCCAGCATGTTTTATGATTATGAGTTGGGGAAGGCAGGCTACAAATGTGATGAAGGAACTATTGAAGGTGAATTAACCTTAAAACGTCAATATAAGATAAGCAATGGGAAAATGGATTACATGTTTGACAGCAGTGTTAATATTGAGGATGAAACACTTCAGGAAATACTGGGTAAAAGTTCGGACAGTAAGATGAAGACAATAGTTACTACAATTCAAAGAGAACAAAATAGAGTAATCCGAAATGAAGAATACAAGAATCTTATTGTTCAAGGCCCTGCAGGCAGCGGAAAAACCTCCATTGCCCTCCATAGAATTGCATATCTTTTATATAAGCATCGAGATAAAATAAGACCTGAAAATATAGTAATTTTTTCACCAAACCAAATTTTTAATGATTATATATCAAATGTGCTTCCAAGCCTTGGTGAAGATAATATGCTCCAGACTACCTTTACTGAATATATGCACAAAGCCTTAGGGGATGGATTTATTAAGGAAAGTTACTCTGACATGATGGAGTTTATCCTTGGCTCAAAGAAGCTTTCAGACTATGAAATAAGAATTAAAAGTATAAAATATAAATCTTCACTGGAATTTGCAGATTTATTGAAAAGCCACGTAAAAGATATTGAAAAAACGGTTAAAACCTTTAAGGATATAGTTTTCAGGGACAAAGTTGTAATATCCTCAAAAGACCTTTTGGAGCTTTATTATAAAGACTATAGAAGCCTTCCCCTAATAAGAAGACTAAAGAAAATAGGAGAAAGGATTTTATTTTTGCTTAAGCCTTATGAAGAAGAACGTATGAATGAAATTTATCACGAACTATGGGATTCTGGGTCCTTTTCAGATATAAAGGAAGCCAAGGAAAAGGCAAAGGCCTTAGTCCAAGAAGAAACAAAAAACATATATGTAGAAATAAACAAAATTGCCAAGTTTGATTTACTTGATATTTATAAAAAACTATTTGAAAACCTTGATCCGGAAATAAAAAAATATACTCTCAAAAACATTCAAACTAACTTTCTTAATTACGAAGACCAGGTGCCTCTCCTTTATTTAAAAGGAATGTTTGGGGACCTTCCGAAAACCTCAGATATTAAATATGTAATAATTGATGAGGCTCAAGACTACACCCCGCTTCAATATGAAATTCTTTATCAGCTTTTCAACCACGCTGGTATAACAATGTTAGGTGATTTAAATCAATCTATAAACCCATTTATGAATATCGGAGACTATAGTAACATTGCCCATATATTTCCTAAGGAAAATACCTGCATAATTAATCTTACAAAGAGCTATAGGTCCACCATGGAGATTGCCAAGTTTACAAGGAAAATCCTAAATAATCAGGTTGATGCAGAATATATTGAAAGAAGTGGGGATGAACCTAAAGTTTCTGGTTTTTCTGATCAAAACCACCTTAATGAACAAGTATTGAAGGATATAGAACTGTGCAGGTCAAGAGGTTATAAATCTATTGGAATAATCACTAGGACCAAAAAGGAAGCAAAAATGGTATACAGTTTTTTACAGGATAAAACTGAAGTTAAGGTTTTAACTAAAGATGGTGATGATTATATAAACGGAACTTTAGTTATCCCTGTTCATCTTGCAAAAGGCTTGGAGTTTGATGCAGTTCTTATATATAATGCAGGAAATGAAAATTACAATTCTGAAGATGAACGACTGCTTCTTTATACTGCTTGTACCAGGGCACTTCATAAACTTAATGTTTATTATGAAGGTAAGCTGACTCCACTAATAAATTAAAGTATTGAAAAGGAGACATCCAATGCAGGTGTCTCCTTCATAACCGTGTTATAGTGCTGCCAATTCAGCCTCAGCTGCTTCCAATGCTGTAAGATTTGTTACCAAACTTTTCTGCGCATCAGTTAATGCATCATAAGCTGCTCTTGCTGCTTCTATTTCTGTCTTATTCTCTAGTGTCACTGTTCCAGCCTCTGGCAAAGCTGCTATTAATGTATCAACACTACTTGCTGCTGTTATATCTGCATTTGTAAGTGCTGCTAATTCTGCCTCTGCTGCTTCTAATGCTGTAAGATTTGTTACCAAAGCTTTCTGCGCATCAGTTAGGGCATCATATGCTGCTCTTGCTGTTTCTATTTCGGTCTTATTATCTAGTGTCACTGTCCCTGCCTCTGGTAATGCTGCAATCAATGTATCAACACTACTTGCTGCTGTTATATCTGCGTTTGTAAGTGTTGCTAATTCAGCCTCTGCTGTTTCTAATGCTGCGAAATTTGTTACTAATTCTTTTTGTGCATCTGTTAAGGCATCATATGCCGCTCTTGCTGCTTCTATTGCTTCCTTATCTGTTAAGGCCACTGTTCCAGCTGCAGGCAGTGTTGCAATCATTGTATCTACGCCCTTTGCCGCAGCTATTGCATCTTCTTTTGATTTTTGTGTTTCAACTGCTGTTACTTTATTTGTAAGATCAGTTTTTTCAGCTAGTGCACTATCTAAATCATTTACCAGGATTTTTGCTGCATCTATATCTGCCTGTAGTTTACTTTCTTCTGCTTTTGTAACTGCATTTATTGCTGCTGCTATTGGGTTTTCTGCTTTTGTAGCAACAGAGGAATCCCAATATCCATTAGCTGCTATAAACTGCCACCCCTGTGAATCCTTTGCCCAAGTAGCATTGTCTACCCAGTACCCCTCTCTTATATAGCACCAGCCATGAGAATCCTTTGCCCATCCTTCCTGAACCCAGGATCCGTCAATTGAATTTAAAAAGCACCAACCGTGAGAATCTTTGGCCCATCCATTTTTAACCATAGTTCCATTGTAATAGTAATACCATGTTCCATTTTCTTTAACCCATCCATTGGTAACAGCAGGAGCTGCTATAACTGATACAGTTGGAAGAATTATACTCATTCCCATTGCTGCTGTTGAAGATACTGTTAATCCTTTTTTTAATTTCTTGTTCAAGTTTTTCTCCTCCGAATTAAGTATAAATTTTGTTTACAAATATGGTTGTCCAAGTTTTTCTCCTTTCTGCTATTAATACGATTGGTTTATTAAAAACCTTGCAAATTTTTATGAATACAGAAAATGTTTTTTACTAAAAGTTATCTTTAATTGAAACAGCACATACAACCCCACCCTTTATATCAAGTACTTCAAAAATTATTATTCCATCTTCTCCCGGTGCAACAGTAACTCCATTTGATGTATTCTTATCGGCAATATCACCAAGGGCTAAAATTGTAAAACTGCCAAGCAAAGTGTCATCTGTAGAAGTTATACTATTACATAGTCCGTCTCCGTTTTTGTCAATGTATAATGTTCCATTTGAATCATCAATTAGGTGTATACGGATTGCTTGAGATACTTGCTGTTTTAGTGTTAACCCGCTGACAATCGGATCATTCCCAGAACCGGTTATTGTTAGTACTGACTTGTAATTGTATGTTTTCGAATATGATGCATCACTAATTGTTTTAAAAGCTGCTGACATAATAGTATTTCTCTGGTCTACCACCGTAATTGTCTTTGTATAGATAATTCGGGTCACAGGATCTATAACCTTAATTGTTGCAGTTCCTGGATTAGTGCCAGCTTTAACAATTATTTTATCACCATTAACAGTTACAGCGTTTCCATCTAAAACATCATTTCCAGATGATAATACTGCAATGGGGGTATTAACGGCAGCATACCCTAAAGATACCCCATCGGAAGTAAATTGCTCCAGTTCATAAACAACATAGTTATCACCGGAAATATCGATAGTTGAATCCTCACAATAATTGGATTGTTTTGTACCTGCCAAAACAGCATCAGCATCAAAATCACTTTTAGGGGTATATAGGTTTAACACTGAATTATTTACATCACCATTTTCCACAATATTTACAGATAAGGCTGAGTTTGGAATTTTGTAAATGTAGGAATTAGAATCATATAAATAAATTACTGTACTTCCTATATCAATTGGTGTAAAGGTTATAAGTGTTCCATTTTTAGATGAATCAAAATAAACCGGGGCAATTGAACCAACTACTTTTATGTTTGAACTCTTAGGGTATATTGTTGCGTTAAATGGATCACCATATTGGTCTAGTGCTGTTAATTCCAAATATACCTGCTTTCTAGCAGCCTTAAGGGTGGTAATTACTGTATCGGTGTCTTGTTTTTGAATAACAACTTTACTTAATTCACGTTTATCACTAGCCACTGTAAAATTTACAAGCTTAGAAACATTGCCATAAGTTATAGTTAATATTGCAGTACCAGGAGCTATGGCCATTAATTTTCCGTCGTTAGCTGCATATATTACAGCAGGCTCTGAGGATTTAACTGAAAAAGTCCCTGGGTAAGCAGTTTGTGTATTACCATCCACATTAATTTTAATATTTTTAAAATAGGCAGTATCCTCAGTAATTAGGGTTGTACTATTTTGATCAAATTCTGCTGATGCACTTGTGTTATTGGTTAATGTGTAGCTTAAAATAGAATTTGCAAGCAAATTTTTATTTAAAATTGTTATTTGCTGTAAATTAGATAAAATTACATCTGAACCCTTTGTCATTACCACTTGAATATAAGGGCTTTTACTTGCGCTGCTTCCTAAGTATGGATTTAAGTTGTCCAATAATAAACCTTTTGACGCATCGCTGAAGATATTGTTTGTTATATCTGTTCCACCAAATTTTGAAGTTAAAGCTGAAAATTTCACATCATAGCCAGCTGCCTGAAGATCGGGTACAGTTGTAACCTTGTCATTCACTGTAATTGCAACATATTGATCTGAGGTATCATTGTCATAGGAAGTGGATATTACTGCTACATTTACTGTTAATTCCGGGTTTACAGCTACTGCTGGTTTTCCGTCCCAGTAACCATTTTCCTGTATGTAATTCCATCCATTTGAATCCTTTGCCCACATTGAATGTTGTACCCAATAACCATTCTGTATATATCCCCATCCATGTGAATCTTTTGCCCACCCTTCTTGTACCCAAGATCCGTCTATGGCATTCAGGAAGCACCATCCCTTTGAATCCTTTGCCCAGCCATTTTTCACCATGGCCCCATTGTTATAGTAATACCATGTTCCACTATACTTAACCCAGCCGCTAATTGTACCTTGCGCTGCTATTGCTTGTACCATAGGAAAAATAATATTAAAACAAACTGCTGCTATTACTAATATTAACCCCTTTATAAATCTCCTGCTCAAGGTAATCACCTCCTACTAATTGTTTGGTTCAGAGCTCCTTTCATAGTTTTCCAGGGGAGCACTCTCCGGATTACCATCCTTCTGTTCTTTAATGCCTGAATCTATGGTTTTATTTTCATCCTCCACTTTGTCCTCATTATTTAAATCAGTTTTATCAGTGTTTACATTAACATCCTCAGTGTTTTTTTCTAATTTATCTACCATATCTGTAACACTGGCATCCTTGTACTGATCAACACTTACATTGGACTCCACTTCTTTAAGTTTATTTATTAAATTAAGTTTCCCAGGGGTAATCCCAATTGCCTTTGCCTCATCATGACTGGATAAGGAAACGCTGTCTTTATATATAACTGCAATTTTCCCCTTTTCCTTCAAAGCCTCATTTGCTCCATTTTCTGCAGCGCTTTTAATTTTGTCTGCAGTATTAACGTTATCTGTAACAGAGGTAATTGAAATTACTGTGGAACCATCCTTAGCCACAAAGTTATTATCTACTGCTGATGAAATACAGTCATTTACTGCTTCCGTTAAACTGGAACCTTTCACATCTATTCCACTTAATATTGCCTTGCCTTCTTTATTGTATCCTTCAGCCTTTACAACCTTACCCCAAAAATTCACACCTAATTCTATACTTGGATTGATATCCAGGCTGAGATATGATGCGGGAGTCTGATAGTATGCTCCGCCCCCAATAAATATCAATGCTATTAAAGCAGCTATTGCTAGTTTTTTTGGTATTGAAAAAGCCCGCTTTTTTGCAAGTTCATTTCTTAGATATAATTCAGTTTTACTTATTAATATTTCTTCTGCTTTTACTTGATTTAATGCAGATTTAAAACGTGTAATCACTTTCCTTCCCTCCCAGCTTTTGTTTGATTAGTGCTCTTGCCCTTGATAGATTTGAATATAGGGTTCCTTCACTTTTGCCAAGCATCTTTGCCATTTCAGGTACGGAATACCCCTCATAATAATAAAGGTAAATTACCTCCATATATTTTTCAGGCAGTGTAAGCACAACCTTTAAAAGCTCATTTTCAGCCTCGTCTTCAAAGGGTAATTCTAAGTTTTCAATGGTATCTATATTTTTTCTCCAAAAGCTTTTTAATATATCTTTACATTTGTTTATAGTAACTCTTATAAGCCATGCTTTTTCATGCTCAGGACTTTCAAAGGGAATTTTATTTTGCAGAAGCTTTAGAAATACTTCTTGAAATACATCATCCACATCCGCACTATTTTGAAAATATAAAAAGCATATACGACGAACCATATCTGAATATGTTTCCAGTGCTAATGTAATATTGCTGTTTGTATCTAAAGATTTCTGCTTCATTTCCCCTCTCCTTCCACACTTAATACGATTTGAATATTAAAATCCTTGCAAATTTTATATATAATTTTAGTATGAGCGTTAAAGGGGTTAATTATAAATCATATATGCATAGCTGAATTTTTGAAGAAAATAATATATAATTTAAATGATAACAAGTTATGTATTTTATAGAACGGAGAAAAACAATGTTCATATTTACTATTGTAGATTCGATATTTTTATCAGCAGTTATAATTGGCGGCGGGTTATTATGCAAAAGTTTAGCTGACAAAAATCCAAATAACGGCATGGGATATAGAACAAAACTTTCCAGAAAAAATGCAGACACCTGGAGGGAAGCAAATATATATGGTGGAAATATGCTGATTATTTGTGGAGTAGTATACCTTATTCTGGCTTTAATATTGGCTGCATTATTTTATAATAATTTTAGTGATTCAATTATAGTGTTTTTATCAATGGGGATAGTCCCTGTTGTTTTTGTAGGTGTTCTTGTTTCAGAAGTACATTTAAGAAGCATTTTTGATAGTGATGGTAAAAGGAGAAATAGATGATTTTTTTGGTCATTTAGGATTAACTACTAGTGCAATTAAAACCTATGAAAAATGTACAAAAAAATAAAACACACTCCATTTTTTGTATTTGGAGTGTGAGCATCAATACATTTAATATTAGATAGCATGTGGAGCTATCCCGGAATTTTGTATAAACAACTTATTGTATTTTTAAAAAATGGCAAATTATAATTTACATTTCCTTATCAAATTTACATCGATAATAAACACCATAAAGAGCAACAAATAAATATGCAGAAACTAAAAGAAGGATAATTGTCATATCAATTCCCATTAAAGCAAAGGCAAGAAACAATGCTCCAAAAATGAATATCATCATATCATAGGCTTTTGCCTTCGCATAATTTCCTATAGCAATATTTCGCTCGTCAAGCTTTTCAATATTAATTTGTTTTTCCATAACAGGATAATTTTTAAATATATTTCTGCTTATAACCTCTCCCATGCCATGTCCAAAAAATCCGCACCCCAAGCCTACACTTATAAAGGGTAGAGCTTTCATAACTCCTTGTGGTTGAACATTCGTTTTAATTAAATATAGTCCAAGGCCAAGTAACAGCATTCCTATTGCCACTGTAAAATAATTTGCAAATTGTTTTTTCATTAAACTTCCTCCTCACAAATAAAAATTTCTTCAATACTCATATTGAAATATTTTGCAATTTTAAATGCCAATATAATTGAAGGGTTGTACCTGCCGTTTTCCAATGAACCTATTGTTTGTCTGGATACTTCAAGAACAGCCGCTAATTCTTCCTGTTTTATCCCATGTTTCTTTCGTATTTCTTCTAACCGATTTTTCAACTCCCTGCTCCTTTCCATGTTAAGTTTACTTTCCATAATTAAATAGTATCACCAACTTTATATAATGTCAAGTTTACTTTCCATAAAATATAATATTAATAACCTATAGAGCTAAACCTGTGTTACAATTGTAAATATAATAATGTTTTTTAAGTCGGAAGGATACTGATTAAATGACTAATTTCGATAAGGTTTATAAGTATTATGATAGATTCATGAATATGTTTAAATTATTTAAACTGGATGAAGTAAAAGCTGCTGCAGATTTAAATAAAAATGATGTTGTTGTAGATATTGGGGGTGGAACAGGAAGATTAGCTGAATATATCTGCAATTGCTGTAATGCTGTTTATATTCTAGATGAAAGTGAAAAAATGCTTTCAAAAGCAGGAAATATAGAAAATGTTATAAAAGTAAAAGGTAACGCTCTAGCTGCACCCTTTGAAAATGATTCAATTGATACAGTAATTTTATGTGATGTATTTCATCATATTAAAGAGCAAAGGCTTCTTTTGATTGAAATAAGCAGGATACTTAAGAAGGGCGGCAAAATAGTTTTATTGGATTTTCATAAGAAGCATATAAAAACAAGACTCCTTATAGGGTTTGAATTTATTTTGTTCCAAAAATTGTTTTTTAGAACAAAAGATGAAATTAAACTTCTATTGGGAGAATGTTTTAATATACGTAAGTTTTATGACAAGCACTACTACTGTATATTTGTAGGAGAAAAAAAATAATGAGTTAAGAATATAGTTTTGTAATGGGCCGTTGGCATGGTTTAATTTTAGGGCTATAATTGATTAAAGAAGTGAAATGCCATCTCCATGTTTCCATTCATATTGATTGGGGGGACTAGTATGACCAAGAATATAGTAGAATTTATCAATTTCAATCGTGATGCGCTTGATTTAATCATGGATTTAGTTCCTATTCCATTGTTTGTAAAGGATTATGCAGGTCTATATATTGATTGCAATAATGCTTTTTCAGAATTTTTGTCTATTAGTCGCGAGAAAATCATTGGAAAGTCCGTATATGAGCTTTGGAGAAAGGAAGAAGCAGATATCTTTTTTGCTAAAGATAAGGAATTATATGAACAAGGTGGTTTACAGATTTATGAAGCAAAAATTACTTCTGCGGATGGCAAACCCCTTATGGTCCAGTTCTACAAACAAGTATTTTATGATACAAATGGTTCAATTGCAGGATTTTTAGGTGCTATTTTTGATATTACAGAAAAAAAAGAATTGGAAAATGCTTTGGCTAAACAAGCCACTACGGATGAATTAACCGGCATTCCCAACCGCAGATACGGCATGGAAAAACTAGAAACCCTGCACAAGGAGTGTCAAGGAAAAAAGCAGAGCTATTGCATAGCCATGCTTGATTTAGACTATTTCAAGCGTATAAACGATATGTATGGTCACAACAATGGGGATATTGTATTGAAAACCTTCGCTAAACTGGTATCTGACTTCTTAAGGAATGGTGATATTTGCTTTAGGTATGGCGGGGAAGAATTTGTTGTTTTTATGCCAGACACAGAAATTGATGAGGGCTTTGCCGTAGTAGAAAAGTTACGTAAGGCTTGGGCATCAAGCAAGGTACCATTATCTAATTGTGAAGCATCAAACTTAACAGTAAGCATTGGCATCACCCAGTATCCTGGAAATAATATGCCATTTGAACTGCTATTGCAAACTAGCGATAAAGCTCTCTATTATTCGAAAAATGGAGGAAGAAATCAGACTACAATTATCCCACCTGAATTAATATAGCTATAAAATTTTAATGAGCGCCCTTACAGATTTAATGTTGTAAAGGTGCTCATTTTTTCATAGTTTATTTTAAAGTATACCTTTTTGTTTAAGTTCTTGGCAGCTTTCTCTTATTTCTAAATTATCATTTGTAAAGTCACTAATTTTCATTAATATTTGTTCAGCACTAGGTCTTTTAACATGTTTTTTGCAAAACAATTCTATTTGGTCTCTTTTAACAAATAAACTTTCTTTTAGCCTTTTTAAAGTTCTCATTTGCCTTCTCCTAAACTCATTTTTTTCATAATTTTAATTATATAACTATCCGTTAGTCGAAGTAAGGGAACTTTTGTAATATATTGTAGTATTGATAATAAATTTTTTTTGTACTCCCTATGAAATCAGAAAGTTAAACATATAACCAGTAAATACTATTCCTATAGATACTATTATATAAAATACCGCCAGTAATTTTGGCTTTAATACCTGTCTTAAAATAATTCCTTCCGGCAGACTTAACCCTGTAACAGCCATCATAAAGGCAAGGGATGTACCCATAGCTACACCAGCTCTTGTAAGCTCACTTACAAGTGGTATTACACCGGCAGCATTGGAGTATAGGGGCACTCCTATAATTACTGCTACAAATACAGCAAATGGATTATTATGTCCAGCATATTTAGCTAGGGCTCCAGCAGGAATCCAGCCATGCATAAATCCACCAATAGCAATACCTATAATAACATAAATCCATATCTTTTTTATAAGATCCCTTGTAAAGCTCCAGGAATCCAAAATTCTTTCCTTAGCAGATGGAGTCGGTAGTTCTATGTCAGCATTAATCTGCATTTCATAAACATATCCCTCTACCTCTTTTTCCATTTTAAGTTTTCCAATAATAATTCCACTTACTATTGCTATAATTTCCCCAGATGCAACATACATTAAAGCAATTTTCAGCCCAAATAATCCATATAACATTCCTAGTGCAACCTCATTAACCATTGGTGCAGCAACTAAAAATGAAAATGTAACCCCAAGGGGTATTCCTGCTTCAACAAAGCCTATAAAAAGCGGAACTGCAGAACACGAACAGAATGGTGTTACTATACCAAGCAAGGCTGCAAGCACATGTCCAACAAAAGTACCACCCTTGCTTTTCGCAAGAATTTTTCTTGTTTTTTCCGGTGGAAAAAAACTCCTAATGAAAGTTATAACATAAATTATTATAAGCAGCAGAATAAATATCTTAATTGTATCAAATACAAAAAAGTTTAGAGCGCTACCAAGTCTGCTGTCTTTAGCAAGCCCAAAGACACTATAAATAAGCCAGTCTGCAAAAATTTGTACAGGTGTGAACATAATATACCTCCGTCAACTTAATAAATATATAATTAAATACTTATATGTTTAGTAAAAATTTGGGGCTCCCCTAAAACGTTTGGATAGCCCATCCTAAGCTTCTTTACTTTTCTTCATTTATGTATTTCTTAATTTCATCAACAGTAAGAACTTTACCGTACATCTTCACCTTTTCGTTGATAACCAAGGCAGGTGTTCTCATAACTCCATACTTCATGATATCTTTCATATCCTCAACTTTAGTGATTTGAGCATCTAAATTGAGCTCTTCTACAGCTTTCTTTGCATTTGCATCTAGTTTCTTGCAATTTGCACATCCTGTACCTAAAATTTTAATTTCCATGATTAAATCCCCCTATATTTTAATTTATTATTTATAGTTATTAGAGTAACTTTTAGCATACTGATCTACACTATCAAGGATATCTTTAACTTCATCACTGCTGATCCTGTAGTGTGTTTCCATACCGACTTTTTCACACGATAATATACCAGCTTCCCTAAGTATCCTTAAATGCTGGGAAAGATTAGCCTGACTAAATTCGATATTTTCATTCAGCTTACAAACACACTTTGGTCCCTCATATAAAAACTTTACTATTTTATATCTGATGGGATGCCCTAAAGCCTTAAAAATCCTAACACTTATATCCTGCTGGGTCATATTTATCCTCCGTAATTATATAATCATATAATTAAATTCTTATATAGTCAGTTTATTCCTAATTTAATATTATGTCAATAGTTAGCAGAAAAATAATTCAATACTTAAAAATAGTCCACTGATTTACCAGGGGACCCACGTCTATAAGATTTTATTATTTAATATTCGCTCTCTTAAATCCAGCACTTTACTTTCAATAATCTTTGCAGTATTAATAAACTCTTCTTCGCTTTTTCCCGTTGGGTCCTCAAGTCCCCAATCCTCCCTGAATTTGCATGGAAGATACGGACACTGAACATTACAGCCCATAGTTATTACTATGTCCACCTGAGGAATACTTGAAAGCAGTTTTGATTTTTGAGTCTGGTTCATGTCAATTCCATAGAGCTTTTTGATTACTGAAACTGCATCCTGGTTAATCTGTGGTTTCGTTTCTGTTCCTGCCGAATATGCTTCATATGCATCTGACGCAATAAGCTTTGAAATTGCTTCCGCCATCTGAGAACGGCAGGAATTATGAACACATATAAATGCTACTTTTACTTTATCACTCATTATTTAAGCCTCTTTCTTTATATGCTTTGGCAGCCCAAATTCATTATAATATTTATTCTTAAACAGCAGAGCTGCATTTACTAAAGCAATCATAACAGGAACTTCTACAAGAGGCCCTATTACTGCTGTAAATGCCACATCGGAGCCAATGCCAAACACTGCAACAGCTACTGCTATGGCAAGCTCAAAATTATTACTTGCTGCAGTAAATGCCAATGTAACTGTCTGGTCATATTTAAAACCTTCCTTGTAGGACACATAAAAGCTTACAAAGAACATAAGTCCAAAGTATATCAGCATAGGAATTGCAATTCTCACTACATCAAGAGGATTTTTTACAATCTGCTCCCCTTTAGTTATAAACATTATTACTATTGTATACAGCAATGCTATCAATGCCAGAGGAGATATTTTAGGTATAAATACCTTCTCATACCATTCCTTTGATTTAGATTTTATAAGACTGAGTCTGGTAACAAATCCAGCTGCAAAAGGTATTCCAAGGTAAATAAGCACACTCTTTGCAACATCCAGCATTGAAACATTCACTGCATGGCCTCCCCAGGATAGACCAAGAAGTTTTGGAACCAAGGTAATAAAGAAATAGATATATACAGTGTACAAAAGAATCTGGAATATTGAATTCATAGCCACCAATGCAGCACAGTATTCATTGTCACCTTTAGCCAATGTGTTCCATACGATAACCATTGCTATACATCTAGCTAAACCTATAATAATAAGACCTATTGCAAAGCCAGGCTTGTCACCTAAAAATATCAGAGCTAGAATAAACATAAGAAGGGGCCCCATTATCCAGTTTTGAATCAATGAAAAGGAAAATACCTTCTTATTCTCTGTAACCTTTCCAATTTCCTCATACTTAACCTTTGCTAAAGGCGGATACATCATAATAATAAGACCGATAGCTATAGGCCAGGAGATTGTTCCTGTACTGAATTCACTTAATGACTTGGCTAGGCTGGGAAATAAATATCCGCCCATAACTCCAACTGCCATGGCAATAAAAATCCATAATGTCAAAAACCTGTCTAGAAAAGATAATTTTGCCCTTTTTTCATTTTCCACTTTAATCACCCCATCAACCTATTTTTTAATCTTAATTTCAAAATATTATTTGCTGCTATTTCGTTTAATTTCCACGAAGCTTTGTACCCCCGGGTCTTGAACCCAAGGTATTGCCGCAAAGTTACCTTCACTTATCTCATGTACCTTTTCAAGCCATATTTTTTCTGATTCGGCACGTGCCATAAGCATAGGATTATTTGTATCAGTTAATGAAATACATTGATTAACAACCCACCATTTGTTATTAATTCCTGCCCTGCTTAAATCACTTTGAAGTCTTTGAGCCTCAAATACGGGAGTGGCTTCTGGCAAGGTTACAATAACAACCTCTGTCTGGTTTTCATCGCGAAGTCTTGGCAACAGTCTCTGTACCGAAATTGGTATCTCACCTTTGGTTCTCTGAACCTCACGATGATAGCTTTGGGTTGAATCCAGCAGCAGTAACGTATGTCCTGTTGGTGCGGTATCAATAACCACAACTTGATTTTCAGACCTGTCAACCACTTCTGCAAAAGCCCTGAATACAGCGATTTCCTGTGTGCATGGAGAACGCAAATCTTCCTCAACATAAGCCACATCATCTTCACTCATTGTTTCCCTTGCCTTAGCTAACACCTCAATTTGATATTTTAAAAGTTCCTGTTTTTCATCAATTTTGCTTTGTGAGATATTCTCACTGCCTTCCATTACATATTTTAAATGGTTGGCTGGGTCTGTGGAAGTTAAATGAACCTTTACGCCTTTCTTTGCAAGAGCCAACGCTATTGCAGCTGCAATTGTTGTTTTCCCAACTCCGCCTTTTCCCATTGTAAATACTACTTTTTTACCAGACATATAAATATCTTCAACCAAATCATCCAAACCTTTCAAGTCCAATGATTTACCGAAGGATTTAACTTTGGAGTAATCATCACCACTTAAAAATGCTCTTATATTGTCGAGTCCTAAAATGTTATAGGAACGAAGTGGTATAACATAGCTCTTTAGTTCCTTTAAACCTTGAGGCATATTATCCATAGCCATATTTTGTTTATCCAGTATCCTGCTAGAAACATCATCAGTGGCTTCTTCCATCAAACCATTAATAATTAACATTTGATTATTTATGCCTAAATCCCTGAGTTCAGCACTAGAACGCTCAGCCTCCAGAAGAGGAGTTTCCTCGGGTCTTGAAACAAGTATAAGTATTGTTTTCTGACTGTCTGAAAGATTTTCAACAGCTTCCTTATAAATAGTCTTTTTACCTTCAAGCCCTGCAAGCTGACCTAAACATGATGCACCATGAGTACTTTCACTAATAAAATTACTCCATGCCGATGGCAGCTGCAGCATACGAAGTGTATGTCCTGTTGGCGCAGTATCAAAGATTATATAATCATACATATCTTCCATTGTTTTATTGGTTATAAAGTTTGTAAATTGGTCAAATGCCGCAATTTCAACGGTGCAGGAGCCAGAAAGCTGTTCCTCCATATTAGTTATTACACTTTGGGGGAAGACACCCCTATAGGGTGCAATAACTGATTCCCTATACTCCCTGGCGGCTTCCTCCGGATTCAAATTTGCTACAAAAAGCCCTGGTACACCTTCTATTGGCCTGCCTTTTCCATCAAGTTCAGTATTGAAAACATCCTGCAGGTTGGAGGCGGGGTCTGTGCTAATCAGTAAAATTTTCTTGCCGCTATCCGCCAGCTTTACTGCAACTGCACAAGCTGTTGATGTTTTTCCTACACCGCCTTTACCTGTAAAAAATAAATATTTTGTCAGGCTTATTTTATCTAAATCAAACTTTTTAATTTCTTTGTATGCCATTTTAGCAACACCCCTTTGGTCCGCAGCCGCAGCCCCCATTGAATTTCTTGAGAGGCTGCCTAGTTGTAACTTCTACTCCTAACCAATTTGATAACTCTTCATTTGTTGGATATTCCTTTGTTTTAGCAATTTCACCATCTACAAGAGTAACTGGAAGTACTTCCGCCCCCTCTTTTTGTAGAATTTCACTGATTACCTTATTTGAAACAAAGTCCTGCGGTTGGCTAGAAAGCCCATGTCTCTCAATCACTATTCCTTTTTCTTTAAGGTTATTGATTACAGCAGCAATCCTCATTAGCACAGGGTCAACGGATGGTCCACACACTCCTGTGGAACAGCACATTGCAGGGTCAAATATTTCTACTTTTTTCATAATAAATTCCTCCTGTAAAATTAATTAACAATTATTACTTTTATATTTTTTACAAATGCAGTCTTCTTTATCACTGGTAATCAGGGCAAAAAATTCAACAACTGCTTTAGTTTTTTCATTATTTAATGTATATCTCATCCAGGCACCGTCACGTCTTCCGTTTACAAGACCGCTATCAGTTAGTAGTTTCATATGGTAGCTTAATGTAGATTGCGAAATGCTTATTTCTTCCAATATATCGCATGCACACATTTCTCCGCAGGAAAGCATATCAATAATCTTTAGTCTAGTCTCATCCGACACAGCCTTAAATAAGGAAGCATACTCAGAATATGATTGATTCATTCAATTCTCCTCCAGTTATCGACATATATCAATGATATCGAACTTTATCGATATAATATAACTATATGGTACCAACCATATCGATGATTGTCAATGTACCAAATTAAAACAATTAATCCAATAAAAAAGTACCTGCAGGCCTATAAATAAGCTTTGCAGGTACTTGTGTCTTATTGAATATAAAATAGGGAATATATTAAAATAATGTCTCTAAAATTTTAACGGCATTTTCAACAAACCTTGAACAATTATCCTTAAACAGTCCGTTTTCTCTTGCCACAGCTCTATTTTCTTCTTTCTGCAAATCAATCCCAAGCAAATTACTGCAATTAATAGAACCGTTCTTATTTTTAAATTCATCACTAAAGGACCTTATCAGATGATATATTTTTTCCTTGGTTTCACTGTCAGGAATCCCACTGTCTCCATATTTAAGACTCAGCACCATCATTGCACCAGTAACAGCTCCGCAAACCTCCCCTTGGCACATCCCGCCGCCAAATCCTGAAGCAATTTTTAAAGCCAAGTCTTCAGTTATTCCTAAATCTTCACTAAAAGCTAATAAAACACTTTGGGCACAATTGGCACCCTGGGTTAAATAAGAAATAGCTTGTTCTATTTTTTCCATAACATTACTCCTTTATTCTACTCCAACTACCTTGCTTCTATACTCCATCAAAACAACATCATGCCAAACTCCATCACTCATTCTTCCTAGCTTCTCCCTAAAGCCTACTTCCCTGAAACCACAGCTTTTGTGAAGCTTTATGCTTGCCTCATTTTCACGCATTATTCCTGCCTGCAAAGTCCAAAAGCCATTTTCCTCCGACTGCTTGATTAATTCATGGAGCAGTGCTGTTCCTACTCCATGACCCCTGTATTTCTCACCAATATAAATGCTGACCTCAGCAACACCTCTGTAAACTCACCTTCCGGAGGTGGGACTTAATGCAGTCCATCCCAAAACTACGTCTCCAACCTTTGCCGCCAACCTGCAGCACCCAACATGGCTGTTATCCCATTCTTCCCAGGATGGAACTTCAGTTTGAAATGTGGCCATGCCGGTATTAATGCCTTCAATATAAATTTCTGCAGCCTGTTCAAAGTCACTGGACTTTAATTCCATAATCTCATAATTCATAAAAAACACCTCTTTATTTATATGCTTTTACATGAGCACCAGCAAAAGCTCCGTCTGCTGCATCCATATCCATTCCTTCAAGAAGTTTGGCTGCATTTTTGTTTCTTGCAGTTTCTTCAATTATATCCTTTGTATAAATATTTACCGGGGTAATTGTTATATCCTTAAAGCCTACCTTTTTTAATATTTCCTCATATTCCTTTACAGGCAGTGCCCCAGCTATGCATCCAACCCACATTTCCACGCTCTTTTTTATCTCTTCAGGGATATCCTTAAGAACCACTACATCTGCAATGGCAAGTCTTCCTCCTGGTTTTAAAACTCTATACGCTTCCGCCAGTGCATCTTCCTTGCTTTCGCAAAGGTTAATCACGCAGTTAGACGTAATTACATCTATTGTACCATCCTCAAGAGGAATATCCTCAATATACCCCTTTATAAATTCAACATTTTCAGCCACCATTTTTTCTTTGTTGCTGTTGGCAAGATCCAGCATTTCGTCAGTCATATCCAATCCATAAACTTTACCAGTTTTTCCTACATATTTTGCTGATATGAAAACATCAATTCCTCCACCACTCCCAAGGTCAAGAACCACTTCTCCATCTTGTGGATTTGCAAGGACTATTGGATTGGCACAGCCTAGGGATGCATTTACCACTTCATCAGGAAGTCCCTGTATATACTCTTTCGTATACAGATTTGAATCTGTACTTCCGCAACAGGAGGAGCTGCAGCCGCAGCTTCCCTTTGAGCTCTTGCTCACATTCTTTGCAATGTTTCCATAGTATTCTTTTACTTCACTTTTAATATTACCTTTCATTTTCATTCCTCCTAACAACATTTATTATCATTAACAGCATCAATCAGCATCTTTAGGCTTTCTAATACCTGTTCACGCCTATCTTCAGGTATGGAGCTGAAGATTTTTCCATAATAGTCCGTCATGCTTCCTTCTATATTTTTATATACTTTATTTCCTTGTTCAGTAAGCTTTATTGTAATATACCTTCTGTCCTCTGGGTGCAGCTCTCTTATCACCAAACCACTTTCTACTAGATTGTTTATGGTTCTGCTCATTGTGCTTTTATCTAAGGTCAAAAGTTCAGCCAGCTCGTTTAAAGAAATCTCATTATTTCTGCCTATCTCAACAATTGCATGGCACTGTGCTATGGAAACCCCGCAGCAGCCAGCATCGTACTTTTCTAATACACCAAGGTTTCTCACCAATACTCTTATCAATTCCCTCATATAATTACTACCATGTTTATCCATATGCTCACCTCAACTTGATTGTAACATAAAACTGTTGCAATTTGCAACTATTTATTAAATAAAACCCCTAGAACCCAGACTTATTATCATCCAGGCCCTAGGGGAAGTAATTAAATTTGTTTATTTTTCTACAGTTAAAGAACTATTGCCAGCCCATTCATAATATGATGCATCATAATTTTTAGCATTATAGCCGCACATTTTTAATATCAACGCCTCATCGGCAGATCTTATTCCTTTTGTACAGTATGTAACTATCTCATCAGTTTTGGTGATTCCTTTTGCTGTAAGGATAGCTTCTATATCCTGCTGGCTCTTTACAGTTCCATCAGTGTTGTATAGTTGTGTCCAGGTTATGTTTATAGCTTGAGGTATATGACCTCCTCTTGCTTCGCCATATTTTACTGCTCCATTATATTCATCAGCTTCTCTGGCATCAATAACTTTTAATTTACTTATGTTGCTGTTTAAATAGTCAGTGGTAACATTTAAGCTTGTATCTATTGCAGAAATTTTAAATGCAGCTGCCTTAACAGTTGGTACTGCTATGTCTGTTGAATAGCCTTTAGTTTCCCATGCTTTATACCCGCCATTTAATATCTTAACACTTTTCAACCCAGCAGATTTAAGTGTCCATGCAATTCGTCCATCCTCAGCCCATGCTGATGGAGGTGCTCCATAAACTACAACTGTTTTAGTTCCGTCAATTCCCAATTTACCAATAGCATCAGCAAGTTTTGATGCTTCAAGCAAAATTCCCCAGCCCTTGTCACCAGGTTTCTTTCCTTCCATATCAGTAAACTGCTGCCAGGTAACATTTATTGAATTTGTTATATGCTTTGCGGCATAGGCTTTTGAGTCTCTTGCATCCAGTATAACTACCTTGTCCATATTGTCTTTTAACCAATCTGCACTTACCAGCAAGTCATCATTAGTATAAGCTGAATTTCCTGAGTTTGCTGCCGGTTTCTGAGAACACCCTGCTAGAGCTGCTGCTAACATTATTACAGTAATAATTGAAATTAGTATCTTTTTCATATGTTTCCTCCCTTGGTATATTTGTAAATCTAATTATATCACCACAGGGATTGGCAAGTTATTTTTAATTATGATGCTTACTGCTTTAACTATAAGCATTGTTAATTGCCATTAACTTAAAATTCTTTAGAATCCACAACCAACTCAAGCTTTAGTTCCCATAAACCTGCCTGAATATATTGCATATTCATTGTTCCATCAACAATGCTGCTGTGGTACTTAAATAAATTATCCCAGCTTGTTTTGACTTTTCGTTTAATATCTGGATAAAAAGGTGTTGTAAAAACCTCCATGTTATTTTTAATGTTGTAATTATTCAGCAGTTTATCAAAGGTTTCCTGGTCTTTTTCATCCTTTGGAAGGTAACAAAGGTTTAAAATGTTATACCAATCCTTAACTTTAAAAAATACTGCTTCATTTACTGGGACATCTAAAGCCAACATAGTACAACCCTGATACCAGCCTGCATATTCTGAGTCTGTAAAAGCCCAGTAAGGATATCCTGCGCCTTGTGGTTTTTCAACAAGATTTACTGCTTTGCTTATATACCAGTCGTAAGCTTCAAGGAATATGTGAGAAACCTCTTCATATTTTTTCACTATATATTCCCTTTTTACATTACATACCTTCTGTTCTTGTAATAGCTTAACCACATCATTGCTTTGAGATGTGTAAAGCCTTATTTTTCTATCTTCTGCACCCATTCTTTTTTCACCTCCCAGATTGTTCCCTGACGCAAGTCAGATATGGAATATGAATTGTCAAAAAGTCTGTCCCAGCTTTTTAAAATTTCCCTTTTTAACTGAGGATAAAAATTGCTCATGTATGCATTTGAACCATTGCATATACCATAGCTTTTAAGCTTTTTATCGTAATTTTCCTCATCCTCCAAATCCAGAGGTACATACCAAAAATTCACTACTCTACCCCATTTTTCAGTGTCCATTACAATAACAGCTTCTTCATCCACTAAAAGCTCAAGAATAACGGTACCTGGAACCTGCTGAAGCATAAAATCACCACTTAGGGAGACCCATATTGGGTAGTTTACATCCTGGGGTTTTGGTACTATTTCTTTAGCTTTATTTGTATACCATGAATATACCTCAAGATAAAATTTAGTACAATCCTCCATCTTTTGTTCAATATATTCTTTTTTTACAATATATCTTCCTTCTTTGTCTAGAACCTCAAGAATATTTTCATCTTGTCTTGTCCAAATTTTTATCTTACCCATTTAATCACCTTATTTACTTAAATATTCATCTATAGCCTTAGCAGCCTTTTTCCCAGCTCCCATGGCAAGTATTACAGTTGCAGCTCCTGTTACGGCATCTCCACCTGCGTATACCTTTTCCTTTGTGGTAAGTCCTGTTTCCTCATTTGCCACAAGGCACTTTCTTCTGTTTATTTCAAGTCCCTTTGTGGTTGATGATATAAGTGGATTTGGTGATGTTCCAAGAGACATTATAACTGTATCCACATCAAGCACATACTCTGAGCCTGGTACTTCCACAGGTCTTCTTCTTCCTGATTCATCAGGCTCTCCTAGTTCCATCTTTATACACTTCATGCCTTTAACCCAACCCTTTTCATCTCCAAGGATTTCTACAGGGTTAGTTAATAGGTGGAATATGATTCCTTCCTCCTTTGCATGATGAACTTCTTCGACTCTTGCTGGTAGTTCTTCCTCTGACCTTCTGTATA
>JBLNDT010000051.1:0-5927 GCA_050261915.1 Solirubrobacterales bacterium | reverse complement strand
ATTTCCCATAGCGTAGGCTAGTAAGACCCCTGGAAGAACACCAGGTTGATAGGTCAGAGGTGTAAGCATGGTAACATGTTCAGCTGACTGATACTAATAGGTCGAGGGCTTGACCAAATACTAACATGTTTTCTGTGTAGTTTTGAAAGAACAAAAATTCTTTCAAATGATAGTACAATAATGTACTACTCATAAATTGCTTATAGCAATTTATGAGATCTGGTGGTAATGGCCTAAAGGTAACACCCGTTCCCATTCCGAACACGAAGGTTAAGCTTTAGAGCGCCAATGGTACTGCAGGGGAGGCCTTGTGGGAGAGTAGGTAGCTGCCAGGTCCATGGCCAGTTAGCTCAGTCGGTAGAGCAGAGGACTGAAAATCCTCGTGTCCCTGGTTCGATTCCTGGATTGGCCACCAAAAGCACTTCAGTTTATTGAGGTGCTTTTTATTTTTTTGAAAATATATATTATGAAGACTGTAAGCAAATATTTGCTTACAGTCTTTTTAATAATAGCTCAATTATTGAGCAGGTGTATTATTTTGCTTAATTGACAGAACATAGGCACTGCTATATAATCCATTGTATAAGGTTTAGTTGTGTTTAATTAGGTTTAATACATTTTAAATACTTAGGAGGAGAGGAAATGAAAAAAAGAATCAGTGTAGTTCTTGCAGTATTATATTTATTTTTAACCTTTACCGGATGCAGCAATGCATCAAAGAAGCAGTCCACTATTACAGTTGCAGCAGCAGCAAGTTTGAAAAACTGTATGGATGAAAAAATAATTCCAGCATTTCAAACTAAATATCCTAATATAAAGGTACAAGCTACATATGACAGCTCGGGAAAACTTCAGACCCAAATTGAACAAGGTGCAAATGTGGATGTATTTTTCTCTGCAGCTATGAAGCAGATGACAGCATTAACAGACAAGGATTTAGTAACTAAAGATTCAGTAATTCAGCTTCTTGAAAACAAAATAGTTCTAATTGTACCAACTAACAGCACAAAAGGAATTTCAACTTTCCAAGATATAGTTAAAGCTGATAAAATTGCACTAGGAGACCCTGCAAGTGTTCCAGCTGGACAGTACACAAAGGAAGCATATACTAAACTTAATCTTTGGGATCAAATATCTAAAAAAATTAGTCAAGGAACAAATGTTACAGAAGTTCTTAACTGGGTAGCAGCTGGCAGTGCTGATGCAGGTGTTGTATATGCTACAGATGCAGCCTCAAATAAGAATGTAAAGATTGTGGCAGAAGCACCAGCAGGAAGTGTATCAAAGGTTATATACCCAGTAGGTATAGTAAAAGCTTCAAAAAATCAGGATGCTGCAAAAAACTTCGAAGAATTCCTAAAATCTGATGATGCTTTAAAAATATTTGCATCATATGGCTTTACAGCAAATAAATAGGAGAGATGTAATATGCAGATGTCACCAATATGGATTTCAATGAAAACTGCATCTGCAGCAATAGCCTTAACATTTTTGTTAGGGCTTTTTGTTGCAAGATGGATAGTGAAGATGAAATCTGATAAGGCAAAGATGATACTAGATGGTGTATTAACCCTTCCACTAGTTTTACCCCCAACAGTTATGGGATTTTTCCTATTGCTTGTTTTTGGCATAAACATGCCTTTTGGTAAGTTTTTGCTTGAGTTTTTTGGGGTTAGAATAGTGTTTTCATGGACTGCAACTGTAATAGCTGCAGTAGCAATTTCATTTCCTTTTATGTATAGATCAGCAAGAGGAGCCTTTGAACAAGTTGATCAAAACTTAATAATGGCTGCAAGGACCCTTGGAATGTCAGAGAGGAGGATATTCTGGAAGGTAGTAATGCCCCTTGCCATGCCAGGAGTTGTTGCGGGAGGAATACTTGCCTTTGCAAGAGGGCTTGGGGAGTTTGGAGCAACTGCCATGATAGCAGGTAATATTGCTGATAGAACAAGAACACTTCCTTTGGCCATTTATGCTGAGGTTGCAGCTGGAAATATGCAGAGGGCTTCTTACTATGTTATAATTGTGCTGACTATTTCTTTTGTTGTTGTGGTTTTAACAAATTATTTTGCAATTAAGGAAAGAAAATATTTAAGGTAAGGAAGTTTTTTATGAGTTTGCTGGTTGATATAAAGAAAAAACTTAAAGGATTCAGTCTTGAGGCTGAATTTAAAACTGAGGGTGAATATCTTGGTATACTTGGTGCTTCTGGAAGCGGCAAAAGCATGATATTAAAGTGTATCGCAGGAGTAGAAACACCTGATGAAGGAAAAATTGAGTTAAACGGAAAAATACTTTTTGATTCAGAAAAAAAAATTAATCTTAAACCTCAAGAGAGGAATATTGGTTACTCATTTCAAAACTACGCATTGTTTCCTCATATGACTATAGAAGAAAACATCGGCTTAGGTTTAAATTGTTCCAAACAAGAGAAGGAAAAGAGAATATCTAAAATGATAAGTACTTTTCGTTTGGAGGGTTTGGAGAAAAAATACCCTAATCACCTTTCTGGTGGTCAGCAGCAGAGGGCAGCCCTGGCAAGATGTATTATATATAAGCCAGATTTACTATTATTGGACGAACCATTTTCTGCTCTTGATTCTCATTTAAAAGAACAGCTGCAAACCGAGGTTTTAGATCTGCTTAAGCTATATAAAGGTGAAGTGTTATTAGTTACCCATAGTAGGGATGAAGCCTATAGATTTTGCAAGAATTTAGTAATTGTTGATAAGGGGCAAGTGGTTATGTTCGGAGGTACCAAAGAAATTTTTAAACAGCCAAAGCTTCTCCCGGCAGCCAGGTTAACAGGCTGCAAAAATATTTCAAAATGTGAAGTAATTAATTCCCACAGTATTCATGCAATAGACTGGAAAATTAATTTAGAAACAAATGAGGAAGTAAATCAAAATATAAAGTATGTTGGGATTAGAGCCCATGATTTTAAAATAATTGATATTAAAGATGATAGTACACCAAATTCATATTCTTTTAAAGTTGTAAAAATAGTGGAAGATGTTTTTGAATACAATATTATCCTTGGGAATAATATACTTTATAAAGTAAAAAAGGAAGAGTGGGATAGTATTGACCACCAGGATACCATAAATTTATTTGTACCTAAAGAAGCAATTTTATTGTTGGAATAGTAAAATTAAGGAGTGATTACAGATAGAAAGAAATGAAAAAAAACTATTATTTAGCATGAAATCATTATTTTGCTCTCCTTAATATAATGAAAAAATCTAAGTAAGACCATTTTCTATTTTGAAAATGGTCTTTAATAATTGAAAATAATGTTTTACAAAGTGTATAATAAGTATCAAAGCTTAAACTGGAAGGGAAAGTGTAAGCACAATGAAAAGAGCAAACCTAATATTAAATAATGAAAAATACAAAAAGGTTATTCATGCTATAGAACTCTTTGAAATAGACAGGAAATTTTGCCGGCATGATATTAGCCACTTTATGGATGTAGCTAGAATTTCATATATTCTGGTGCTGGAAAACAATATAAATATTGATAAGGAAATAGTATATGCTGCAGCACTACTTCATGATATAGGCAGAGGAATCCAATACAGGGATGGAGTACCCCATGATTTAGCAGGATTGACTCTTGCAGAAGAAATATTAACTGAAACTGGTTTCAATGAAGAAGAAAAATTCACCATATTAAATGCTATAAAATATCACAGAAGTGATAATAAAGATGTAAACAATTTTAATACCATATTTTCAAAAAGCGATAAACTCTCAAGAAATTGTTTTAATTGTTTGGAAATTAAAAATTGTAATTGGAATGATGAAAAAAAGAACTTTTTTATACAATACTAGAAAAATAGGAGAAAAAGAAGATGATTATAGGAAACAAGGAATTCAATATAGGGGAAAGAACATATATTATGGGGATATTAAATGTTACTCCTGATTCTTTTTCAGACGGAGGCAACTTTAATAGTATAGATAAAGCTTTAAATAGAGTTGAAAAAATGATTAATGAGGGTGCGGATATTATCGATATAGGAGGGGAATCCACTAGGCCTAACCATATGGTAATATCAGCTGAGGAAGAAATTAACAGGGTAACTCCTGTAATATCAGCTATAAAAACCAGGTTTGACATACCAATATCAATAGATACATATAAAAGTGAAGTTGCTTCAGCAGCTTTAGAACATGGAGCAGATATGATTAATGATGTATGGGGGTTTAAAAAGGACCCCAATATGGCTGAGGTAGCAGTAAAATATGATGCTGCATGCTGTCTTATGCATAACAGAGACAATATGGATTATAAGAATTTTATGGAAGATGTTATTTTTGATATAATGGAAAGTATTAATATAGCAATCAGCGGCGGTGTTAAGAAGGAAAAGATTATAGTGGACCCTGGTATTGGATTTGCAAGAAACTATGAACTTAATCTTGAAACAATGAATAATCTTGAAAAAATAGCAGCAATAGGGTATCCGGTTTTACTAGGAACATCAAGGAAATCAATGATAGGTACCGCATTAGATCTCTCTGTAGATCAAAGACTTGAAGGAACATTAGCTACCACGGTTATTGGTATAATGAAAGGCTGTGACTTTATTAGAGTTCATGATGTTCTTGAAAACAAAAGGGCAAGTGTTATGACAGACAAGATAATAAGAAGGAGAAAATAAATGGATAGAATAAGAATAAAAAACCTTAATATTTATGGTTTCCATGGAGTCAATTCTCAAGAAAAAGATATGGGCCAGATTTTTATTATATCAATTGATGCATATATGGATTTGAGAAAAGCAGGTTTTTCTGATAATCTATATGATACTGTAAGTTATGCCGATCTATGTGTTGAAGTAGAAAATGAATTTAAAAAAAATAAATACGATCTGATTGAAAAGGCAGCAGAGGAACTGGCAACATATATTTTAACTAAATATGATTTAATTAAAAAGGTTAGTATTGAAATCAAAAAGCCATGGGCACCCATAGGCAAGACGTTAGAATATGCCTCTGTAAAGATAAATAGGGGATGGCATAATGCATTTATTGCTTTGGGATCTAATCTTGGAGATAAAAATAGTAATATAAATAGGGCAATTGAGTGTATTAAGGAATCAGTTGACTGTAAATTAGTCAGTGTGTCAGAACTTTACGAAACTGAACCTGTTGGTTACCTTGATCAAGATACTTTTTTAAATGGTGCTTTAGAAATAGAAACACTTCTATCACCAGAGGAGTTAATTGAAAGGCTTATGGAAATCGAAGCCTCATTAAAAAGAGAACGAATAATAAAATGGGGACCTAGAACTATAGATTTAGATATTTTATTTTATGATAATATAATCAGCTATAATGAAAAAGTAATCCTGCCTCATCCAAGGCTTCAGGAAAGAGCTTTTGTTCTTAAACCTATGTGTGATATAGCACCTTATTTTATTCATCCAGTATTGAAAAAAAGCATGATTGAACTGCTAAATAATCTGGATAAGCAATAAAACTTATCCAGGAGTATCAATATAAGAAAATTGTAGATAATAAGCTTTAATAAAAGAATTATTGATATATTTTAATTATTTAAAACTTTGATTAAAGCTTTTAATTTAATTCGATGGTAATATATTAAATGTTCGCTGCACAAACCTACAAAATACATTTCAAAAAAAGTGTTGACTTAGGGGAAGCAGTATGATATTATATAAAAGCTGTCAGAAAACAGCATGGTCTTTGAAAATTAAACAGAGAATGAAATATCAACCAGCAAATTTATATTGAACAATATGTTCAACGTCAAATTACTTTAAGTATTTTGAGTCATTCAAACTTTTAAATTGAGAGTTTGATCCTGGCTCAGGACGAACGCTGGCGGCGTGCCTAACACATGCAAGTCGAGCGAGGGGAGTTCTTCGGAACAAACCTAGCGGCGGACGGGTGAGTAA
>JBLNDT010000050.1:0-30591 GCA_050261915.1 Solirubrobacterales bacterium | reverse complement strand
GCAAAAATAAAATTATAAAGTTTTTAAAAGAAAGGACGGATATGACAGAAGGTAGCCTGCTTATGAAAAATAGCAAGGAAACAGTTGATGCAAGGGCTATATATTCTTTATTTCTGAAGTGTTTTTGCAATTATAGGAATAGAGATATAGGGGGTATTATAGGTAACATATCCCAGTCGAGGATATCAATGCTTTGTAAAAGAGGTCTTGATTTAATTAAAAATAAAATAGAATATCAGGAATTGATGGCTGATTTTATAACCGAATTAAAATAAATGTAATAAGATGTGGTTAATTTGGACAAGCAGTTAAAATTTAAAATAAAGAGTGAGTAAAGAACTTGTTTTGGAGTTAAAACAAGTTCTTTTGTTGTCAAATATTGCAACATTATTGTTTAATTCTGCTTAACCGTCCCAATATGGCTTTCCCCAAACCGCGAAAACCATTGAATAACCGTCCCTACTGTTGTATAATAGGTGAGTGTAAGTTAATAGCTGGATAGAGGTGCGGGATTTAAGAGTAAAACAGTTGAGGTAAGCATGATGAAGCTGTCTGAAAGGGAATTCAGCCGAAGCACATAGCTGATGCTTTAAGGCTATGGGGCTGGGACTTCATATAACATATGGAGTACTGTCACAATTTTGTGGGGAGCTATCATTCGTGGCGACATAATGCGTTTTGCAGGTGCATGTTTAGTTTGCTCGGGTGTGCCCGAGCTTTTTTGCGTCTATTTTGCTATTTTGCTTATGGAAGTATATGTATGGGGGGAAAAGAATGAACAATTTAGCAGAGAAGGATATGACAAGCGAAAATGAACTAAAAAGAGGTTTGAAAGCAAGACATCTAAACATGATCGCCATTGGAGGGGCAATTGGGACTGGTATATTTTTAGCCCTTGGAGCAACAATAAATCAAGCCGGTCCAGGGGGAGCGCTGGTTGCATACATAAGCATAGGTATTATGGTTTATTTCTTAATGACAAGCCTTGGAGAAATGGCTACCTACATGCCTGTGTCAGGTTCTTTTGGAACTTATGCATCAAAATTCATAGACCCAGCCCTAGGTTTTGCCTTAGGGTGGAACTACTGGTACAACTGGGCAATAACAGTTGCTGCAGAAATGGTTGCAGGGGCACTTTTAATGAAGTTTTGGTTCCCTGATGTACCTGCACTGCTTTGGAGTGTTATATTTCTAGTATTGATTGTAACCTTGAACTTTCTGTCTGCAAAGGCATATGGTGAGTCTGAATTCTGGTTTGCAAGTATTAAAGTTGTTACAGTTATTGTATTCCTCATTGTGGGTATAGCAACAATATTTGGAGTGTTTGGAGGACATGCTGTAGGATTCTCTAATTTCACAGTAGGTGAGGCACCATTTGTTGGAGGTGCCAAGTCAATATTCATGATATTCCTAATAGCTGGATTCTCATTTCAGGGAACTGAGCTGGTAGGTATTGCAGCAGGGGAAAGTGAAGACCCTGAAAAAAATATACCGAAAGCCATAAACTCAATTTTCTGGAGAATACTTATATTCTATGTGGGAACAATAATAGTAGTTGGAGCGTTGATACCTTATACTGAGGCAGGAGTGGACATGAGTCCATTCACCATGGTTTTCCAAAAGGCAGGTATTGCCGCCGCCGCATCACTAATGAATGCTGTAATATTAACCTCCGTACTATCATGTGGAAACTCAGGTATGTATGCTTCTACTAGAATGCTTTATGCCATGGCTAAAGAGGGAAAAGCTCCAAGCTGGCTTGGTAAGGTTAATTCAAGAGGAGTACCTGTGAACTCACTGATAGCTACCACTGTAATTGCATCATTATGTTTCCTTACAGGACTTTATGCTGAAACAACTGTTTACGTTTGGCTTATAGCAGCATCAGGACTTGCTGGCTTTATAGCATGGCTTGGAATCGCAATTTGTCATTACAGATTTAGAAAAGCATATCATGTTCAAAATAGGGATTTGAAAGCACTTAAATATGTTGCAAAATATTTTCCGGCAGGTCCGATAATTGCTCTTGTTTTATGTATAATTGTTATTTTAGGACAAGGTGTAAGCTATATGTCCGAGGGCAAAATAGACTGGAATGGAATGATTGCTGCATATATTGGAATACCTCTTTTCCTTGGATTATGGTTTGGATACAAGGTAAAGAATAAAACAAAAGTAATTCCACTTGAAGAAGTAGAACTTGATTATAGAGAAGAATAAAGTTAAGGACCTAGGTACTGCAAATGCCTGGGTTCATTTTATTTGATATATTCATATAAAAATATTATAATTAATTAGAAAATGTTACATAATAATGCATATTGAGAGGTATAAAGATGGCAGTACAGGTTCTTACAGACAGCACAAGTTATATATGGAAAAGTGTTAGAGATGAGCTGAATATAGGTATTGTATCCCTAAGCGTTAATTTCAAGGATGAAAGCTATAGGGAAGTGGACATTGACAACACCTCCTTTTATTCAATGATGGCTGCTAAAGGAATCCCAATGTCATCCCAGCCGACCATTGATGAGATATATTATGCCATGCGTAAGGTTATTGAAAAAGGTGACAGCCTCCTGTGTGTTTTTATATCTTCAGATATGAGCGGTACATTTTCTACTGCCCATGTGGCAAAAAACATGATTTTAGAAGAATTCAGCAATGCAGAAATTGAAATAGTTGACTCCAGGTCAAACTGCATGCAGCTGGGTTATGCAGCAATTGTTGCAGCCAGGGAAGCTTCCCTTGGAAAAAGTCTTATGGAAGTAAAAAAAGCTGCAGAGGATAATGTAAAAAGGAGCAGATTTCTCTTCGTTCCTGATACCCTGGAATATTTAAAAAAAGGGGGCAGAATAGGCGGAGCCAGTGCACTTATAGGAAATCTTCTAAAAATAATTCCGATACTTACTGTAGAAGCTGGTAAAACCTCAGTACTTACAAAAGTAAGAACAAAGCCAAAGGCTATAGTGACAATGATTGATAAGATGATGGAGGATATTTCTGAATTTGGCTTAGGAGAAATAGCAGTTCATCATATAAATTGCTGCAAGGAGGCTGAAAAACTTGCAGCAACCATAAAGGATAAGCTTAATGTTGAAGTTGCAATTTGTGACATAGGACCTGTTATAGGGGTTCACGTTGGACCTGGAGCCCTAGGGATAGTATATTATACAGAAAGAAATAGGATATGAAGGAGAATATGATGGATAGATTGATAAAAGTATTAAACAAGGATGATGTTTTGCCACAGTATAAAGGAACCCCAATAGAGCAACTGCTTGAGTACCACAATTTAAGAATGGAATTTGAAAAACATGAAAATGCAGAATTGCTTATAGGCATGTGCATGGATAATAGAAAACAGCTTACTATACCAAACAATTTTGCATACATATTAAGAACCGGAGGTGGAAACCTAAGGTATAGCGAATTTAAAGTTTCCTATGCAATAGCTATTGGAGGAGTTAAAGCAATTGCACTGATAGGTCATGACAATTGCGGTATGGTGAATCTTATGGGTAAAAAAGATAAGTTTATCAAAGGTCTTGTAGAAAATGCAGGATGGGACTTAGAAAGAGCAGAGGCTCATTTTACAAGTTTTGCCCCTATGTTTGAAATAGAAAATGAGATCAATTTCCTTTTAAGTGAAACAAAGAGGCTTAGGGAAAAGTATCCTAAAATATTAATAGCCCCTTTATTTTATTTACTTGAGGACAATTTCTTGTACATGGTAGATGAAAAGTAAGTTGATTCCTTAAGAAAGTGAGATTGTTTATGAATGGTTTTGATCTGAATTTATTGATGCATATACATGATTTAACTCATAATAACGTATTCAATATAATTATGCCCTATATCAGCACTGCAGGAAACAATGGAATTGTGTGGATAGTATTATCCTTATTACTTTTGATTAATCGAAAGTACAGATATGTTGGGATTTTGTGCATTGCAGCCCTTTTATTAACTGCTATTTCCGGGGAAGGCATAATAAAAAATATTATACAAAGACCTAGGCCCTTTAATGTAATTCCTAATGTTCAGCTGCTTATAGCAAAGCCCCATTCATGGTCTTTTCCATCTGGACATACAGCTTCATCCTTTACAGCATTTTGGGTAATATTCAGAGAATTGAAAGCATTTGCCGCTCCTGTATTTATAATGGCTGCAGCAATAGCATTTTCAAGGATGTATCTTTTGGTGCATTATCCATCGGATATAGCAGGTGGAATAATTCTTGGAATAATATGTGCAGAGCTTGTAATAAGAATGTATTATAGATTAAATAAAGGGAAAAGGGTGGAATCATGAAAAAATTAGTTGTATTTTATTCTTTCGAGGGCAATACGAAATACATTTCCGAAAACATAGCAAAAGCATTAGATGCAGATATTCTGGAGCTTAAACCTGTTAAGGACATTAAAAACAACGGCTTTATGAAATATGTTTGGGGCGGGAAACAGGTTGTTACAGGCTCAAAGCCGGAACTGACAAATATATCTGTTAATTTTAATGATTATGACATTATCTTTATGGGTACTCCGGTATGGGCCTTTAGCTTTTCACCCGCATTTAATACATTTTTTTCTGAATACAAAATTACTGGTAAAAAAATTGCTCTGTTTTGTTGTGACGGCGGTAACAAAGGAAAAACTTTTACTAACATGAGAACAATGCTTAGTGGCAATGATGTTTTGGGAGAGATAGAATTTCAGGAGCCGATAAAAGGTAATGAAGAAAAAGCAAAAAAAGCAGTGGAATGGGCACTTAAGATGGCTGAAATTGATTAGTAGAGGTGTATGCTTTGAAAATTCATATGAAAAGTGATATTAAAAATCTGTTTTTCAGGATCCATGATGATGATATAATGGCACTGTCAGCACAGCTTGCTTACAGCTTTTTATTATCATTTTTTCCATTTTTAATTTTTCTTATGACTTTGATAGGGCATAGCTCAATAAATAGCTCAGAGGCACTTGCTTACCTTAATAACGTAGTGCCTGGGAATGCAATGGAATTGATTAAAAGCACTGTTGTGGAAGTTGTTGATACAAGAAATAGCAACTTGCTTTCCTTGAGTTTGCTTTTTACAATATGGACTTCTTCAAGCGGCTTTAAGGCAGTAATAAAGGGATTGAACAAGGCATATGACACCGCGGAGACAAGATCAATTATAAGGTTGGAACTAATAGCACTCCTTAGTACTCTTGCACTTACAACAATTATCATATTAACCCTTGTATTGCTTGTACTTGGGAATTTAATAGGCAGCACCATATCAATGTATGTTGCATATCCGGATCAGTTCATGGATTTGTGGAATGCTCTTAGATATGTGGTTATTTTAGCTTCAATGGTGTTTGTGTTTGCTGCCATGTATAGATATACCCCATGTACCAGGCTTACCTGGACAGAGGTACTCCCTGGTGCAGTTTTTTCTACAATTGGCTGGATAATTATTTCTGGAGGATTTTCATTTTATGTAAATAATTTTGGTAATTATTCAAAAATATATGGAAGTATTGGAGTTGTTATAGTACTTCTTACCTGGCTCTTTTTAACATCCTTGATAATTATGCTTGGTGGGGAAATAAATGCTACCTTTGCATTTGATATTAAAGGCAAGGAAAAAACTCACGGAAAAGATTTCTAAAAAAAACTGCACAAAAGTGCAGTTTTTTTATATATTAAATTTTTCTTTAACTTCAGCAGTATTTAATCCTTTTTTAACAGCATTTAAAACCTGAACTGCGAGTTTGGTATCTCCTATAAGAAAACCCCCTGTTATTATATCACCATCAAAATAAAGCTTCATGTAAGAACCCTCTGGGTGCTTTTTTGTTAATTGGTGATTATTTTCGTTGTAATTTCCGCATGAAAACAGACTTATATTCATAGAATCAAAAAATAATGATGGAACAAATTCTTTAAACAAAGTTTCAACCCCAGCAGCATTTGCTCCGGCAACCTTTCCCATATTCATTGCTGCAGCCCAGTTTCCAAATACCTTACCGTTAAATTCAGCAGTATCTCCGCAGGCATAAATGTTTTTGCAGCTTGTTTCCATCTTATCATTTACTAATACACCCTTATTCACAGCAATGCCGCATTGAAGTGCAAGCTCCGTATTTGGCCTAATGCCTACTGAAAAGAGAACCATATCTGCATCAAGTATTTCTCCAGTCTTAAGTTTTAACCCCGTTACCCCTTTATCACCAATTATTTCTACAACATTTGCATTAGTTATAACATTTACTCCAGATTTTGCAATTGATTGGCTGAACATTTCAGCTCCTTCTTCATCAACCTGCCTGGACAATAATCTGGAAGCATTCTCAAGTACAGTAACTTCCATTCCTGCATTTTTCATTGACCATGCGGCTTCAAGTCCAAGGACTCCCCCGCCAACAATAATTCCTTTTTTGCCTTTTACAATTTGCTTTTTAATTTTCTTTGCATCTGAAATTGTTCTTAGTGAAAAAACATTATCAAATTGAACACCAGGTAAGTCCGGGATAAAGTTATGGCTTCCATTTGCTAGAATAAGTTTGCTGTATCCTATAATTCCCCCATCATTTAGCAGTATAAGATTATTTTCAGTGTTTATTCTTTTTACTTTTGTACTTAAGGTAACTTGTATATTGTTATCACTATACCATTGTTCTTGGGAAACATAAAATTTTGAATCATCCACTTCAGACCCCAAAAATTTTGACAGCTGGGGTCTAAGATAAGTAAGCACCGATTCTTCCGAGATAATATGTATTTTACCGTTTTTATCGTTTTTCCGTATTGAATCTGCTGCATAATAACCTGCAGCACCATTTCCTATAATTACATAGGTATTTTCATCATAAAGCATAGCATAACCTCCTATATGATTAATATTTTATAATTATTTTCTGAATTATATTATATTAAGGAAGAAAAATCAATGGATTATAAGATGATAAGATTATAAACATTTTTTTCTGTCAAATTACACCTGGTTTCGACAACATTGTATCTGTAATATAACATGATTGGGAAAAGCTGTAAAGTGACGTGGTACAATAAGGTTATTGTTGTCACAATCATGGGATAAGTTAATTTATTAAGGATTATTAAATGACAATTTTTTTTAAAATAGTATGGTATTATTTTATTAATAAGATAAGTAATAGGGGGAAATTCAATGATATTGGTGGAAAATTTATCTAAAGCTATTTTTGACAATAATGTAAAGCACGAATATTTTTACAGGATGTTTAAAAGCGAAATTTTAGTAGATGGCCATGACGGAAAAATTGAAGTTCAATCTTATGGAATAGAAATTGAAAGACAGGATATTGCAGAGGGTGAAGTTATAGGCATCCAAAGAGATTTTATAAAAAATGTAAGCCCACACCGCCACAAAGTACATAACCTTATGAGAATGCTGTTCGATAATACTGTATCCCCAATTCACTTGGTAGACGTAATTGCTGAAACCTTAGATTATTATATAATGGATTTTGACAAAGTAGTTACAGAGGCGGCATATTAGTTTAAAGAGGATAAAACCTCTTTTTTTCTTTAATTATGTGCATATTTATTTTATATTATAAGTAGGGGGTGTGGTTTTGATAGTTGGAATTGGCACTGATATTATTGAAATAAGAAGAATTAAGGAGGCTGTTGAAAAGAATCCGAATTTTATTGATAAATTATTTACTAAAAATGAGCAAATATACCTAAAATCACGAAATATGCGCACTGAATATATTGCAGGCAGGTTCGCGGCAAAGGAGGCAGTGGTAAAGGCACTTGGAACAGGGTTTAGCGGATTTGAATTCAAGGATGTTGAAATAGACAGAACAGCATCAGGAAAACCAATTGTTGTATTAAGGGGAAAGGCCAGGCTTACTGCTCAAAAATTTGGAGACTATAAATTTCATTTAAGCATATCCCATGGTACGGATAATGCCATTGCATATGCAATTTTGGAGGTGGATAAAATTGAAGATTGCAACAGCGGAAATCATGAGGAAAATAGATAATTATTCAATAGATACATTGGGAATTCCAGGGATAGTTCTTATGGAAAATGCCGCATTAAAGGTAGTGAATAATGTTAAAGATTACCAAAGCAATATATGCATAGTATGCAGTCATGGAAACAATGGTGGAGACGGCTTTGCAGCGGCAAGACACCTTTTCGTAAAGGGACTAAATGTGGAGGTTTTCCTTATAGGTACTCTAGAGGGAATGAGCAGTGACTGCAAAACCAATTATGATGCTGCAAAAAACATAGGAATTAATATGATTTACATTAATTCTGAAGATGAACTTGGCATATTAAAAAAATCCGTGTTAAGAAGCGACTTAGTAATAGATGCAATATTTGGTACAGGCCTCACCAGGGAGGTTCAGGGAATTTATTCTGATGTAATTGATATTATAAATGAATATAAACTATTTACTTTGTCAATAGACGTACCCTCAGGAATGGACAGCGATACCGGTAAGGTTATGGGGAACTGCATAAGGGCAGATGAAACAGTTACATTTCAATTATATAAGGAAGGGTTCCTAAATTACTGTGCAAATGAGTATACGGGTAATATTATAATTGAAGAGATAGGAATACCAGCCCAGAGTATAGATAAATTCCACCAGGGAACATATTTGGTAGACAAGCAACATGCCAAAGAAACATTACACAGGCGAAATATTATGGGACATAAGGGTGAATATGGGAGAGTTCTTGTTATTGCAGGCTCTGAAGGTTTTTCAGGAGCAGCTTTCATAAGTACTCAATCTGCAGTTAGATCTGGGGCTGGACTTGTTACCTTGTGCTGCCCAAGGGAAATTAGAAAAATAATGTGTGCAAAACTTGCAGAAGCAATGACCTGTTCCTTTGATGAAGAAGAGAGACTTGAAGAATTGATCTTAAGTGCAGATTCAATTGCAATAGGACCAGGAATGGGAAACAATAGCAACACTCTTGAAATTCTAAAAAAAGTAGTCAGTATTGCAAAATGTGCTGTGGTTATTGATGCAGATGGAATTAATGTATTAAAGGACAATATGCACATTCTTGATAAAAGAAGCTGTCCAATAATTTTAACTCCACATCCAGGTGAATTTTCAAGAATATCCGGATATTCTATGGAACAAATTGCTGAAAACAGAATGGGAACAGCAAAGGAATTTGCAGAAAAGCACAATGTTATACTGCTTTTAAAGGGATATAATACAGTAATAACCGATGGAAAAGAAATATATGTTAATTCCTCTGGCAACAGCGCTATGGCATCAGGAGGCATGGGAGATTGTCTTACTGGAATAATCGGATCCTTAATTGGACAAGGCTATGATCCAATAACAGGGGCATTTATGGGAGCCTATGTGCATGGATATGCAGGGGAAAGACTTTCAGAGGAGTTGTTCTCTGTAAATGCAGGCCACATTATTGATTTTGTTTCCTGTGCAATGATGGAACTTTTAAAAAATTAGAATAATAATATTAATAAGGGAATAGTATTAGGAAGAAGGTTTTTTAGGGGGAATTTATGAGAAAAACCAAAGCCTTACTATTTCTTTTATTATTAGCAATGTTTTTTGAAGGGTGTGTAAAAAATAAAAACGATCCTGAAGGGTTTATTAATTATCTGAAGAGTCTAGACAGCTATAGCACAGAGGTTAATATCAAAATAATTAATGAAAAGCAGAATATTGAGTATAATACTATACAGTATTATGATAAAAGATACGGTGCAAGGCTGGAGCTTGGAAGCGACAGGGTGTTTCTGTACAAGGGGGATAAAATTGAAGTTACAGACATTAAAAATGACCTGAAATATACCACAGATAAGGATTTTGACAGTTTGTTTCATTTAAGCCTTCTTGAGGAGTACATAGGTCTGATATACACAAATGAGAAGCTGGATTACTGCCAAAAGGATATTGGAGATAAAAAATATCAAGTAATAGGACTTGATATTCCAGGAAACAACAGAAATATTTCTAGTGCAGAGATTTATGCAGATATTAAAACAAATGTGCCTGAATTTATTGTTATATATGATGAGAAAAAATCTGAAAAGGTTAGGATAACCTATAGCAAATTTCTGCCTGATACAGAAATCCAAAATAAATTTTATTAATTTCTTTGACATATTCACTAAAAGGGGGCTATAATTGCAGTATACATATTTATGCTTATGTAAATAGGAGGTATTGATTTTTCAATGTCAGGATCGAAGAAGTTAGTTATAAGCCTCTCAGAAACACTTTGCAATGAATTTGACAAGGCACTAAGAGAAGATTCCAAAAAAAGAAGTGAATTTATTCGGGATGCAATAATATTATATATTAGAGACAGAAAAAAAACTGCAGATTTGGAGCTAATGAAAAGAGGTTATTTAGAGATGGCACAGCTTAATCTGGAAATTTCAGAGTTGAGCTTTGCTGGTGAAATCCATGAGTATTTAGAATATGAAGCTAAGCTTTCGGAGAGTGATATTGCTGATGACGGCGACGGTGAAAAGAGGAGATATATTTTATGCTGATCTGAGCCCGGTGGTGGGTTCTGAACAGGGAGGTGTAAGGCCTGTTATTATTATTCAAAATGATGTGGGGAACAAATATAGTCCCACAGTAATTGTAGCGGCTATAACATCTCAGATAAACAAAGCAAAACTGCCAACCCATGTTGAAATATCTTCTGAGGAATATGGGTTAAACAAGGATTCCGTTGTTTTGCTTGAACAGATAAGAACATTGGATAAAAAAAGGCTTAAGGAAAAAATAGGCCATATGACAGATGCTGATATGAAAAAAGTAGAAGAGGCACTGCTTATAAGTGTAGGATTATGATCTGTTCAGAGGATATTATTTATATCCTCTGTTTTTATTTGATAAATCGTCTATATAAAATAAATTTTTTGTGGTAGAATAATAAATGGAATTTAACGTATTTTTTTAGGAGGGTAATATTGTGGTAAAAAGTGTGGAAGAACTTAAGGATACCGCTAAGGTAATCCGAAAAGATATTATTGAAATGCTAACGGAATCGGGATCCGGGCATCCAGGGGGCTCTCTATCAGCTGTAGAAATATTAACTACGCTTTATTTTAATAAAATGAAAATAGATCCTTCAAATTACAGTGACTTAAACAGAGACAGATTTGTTTTGTCAAAGGGTCATGCCGCACCAGTACTTTACAGCACTCTTGCAAGAAGAGGCTTTTTTGATGTAGAGGAGCTTATGTCATTAAGAAAATTGGGGTCAATACTACAGGGACATCCAAACATGAACGAGGTTCCTGGAGTTGATATGTCAACAGGATCCTTAGGTCAGGGAATATCCGCAGCTGTAGGTATGGCAATCGCTGGAAAAATCGATAAGAAATCCTACAGAGTTTATGCATTACTTGGAGACGGTGAGCTTGAAGAGGGTCAGGTATGGGAGGCATCCATGGCTGCAGCTCATTACAAGCTTGATAACTTAACTGCATTTATTGATAATAATGGACTTCAGATAGATGGACCATGCTCCGAAGTTATGACTGTAGATCCTATTCCAGATAAATTCAGAGCATTTAACTGGAATGTTATAGAAATAGACGGTCACAGCTTTGAAGCAATAATAGAAGCAATAGAAGCTGCAGAAAACTTTAAAGGAAAGCCAACTGCAATAGTTTGCAAAACTATCAAAGGCAAAGGAGTTTCCTTTATGGAAAATCTGGCTTCCTGGCATGGGTCAGCTCCAAACAGAGAGCAGTGTTCTATAGCAGTAAGAGAAATTGGAGGTGATGAATAATGTCATCTAAAATTGCAACAAGAGAAGCATACGGTAAGGCACTAGCGGAGCTTGGAAAAGTTAATGAAAAAATAGTGGTACTTGATGCTGACTTATCAAAATCAACAAAAACTGCAGATTTTAAAAAGGTATGTCCAGAAAGATTCATCAATATGGGTATTGCCGAAGGAAATATGATGTCAGTTGCAGCAGGAATTTCAACTTGCGATAAAATTCCATTTGTGAGCACCTTTGCAATATTTGCAGCAGGAAGAGCTTTTGAACAAGTTAGAAATTCAATATGCTACCCTGGATTAAATGTAAAGATATGTGCTACACATGCAGGAATAACTGTTGGTGAGGATGGAGCATCCCATCAGAGTGTTGAGGATATTTCCCTTATGAGAAGCATACCAAATATGACAGTAATATGCCCAAGTGATGCAGTTGAAACAGAGGCTGCTATAAAGGCGGTTGCTGAGTATGAAGGCCCATGCTATGTAAGACTTGGACGTTCAGGTGTTCCTGTAATAAATGACATGCCTGAATATAAGTTTGAAATAGGAAAGGCAGTAACCTTAAGGGAAGGTAAGGATGCAGCAGTTATAGCTACAGGGATTATGGTGGATACTGCATTAGAAGCAAGCAATCTGCTCCTGGAAGAAGGTATAAAGGTTAAGGTTATAAACGTGCATACAATAAAACCTTTAGACACAGAAGCAATAGCTAAAGCTGCAAGAGAAACAGGAGTTGTTATAACAGCAGAGGAACACAGCATAATCGGTGGACTTGGTTCCGCAGTATGCGAGGCTGTTTCTGAAAATCATCCTGTGCCTGTAATAAGGGTAGGCATTAAGGACGTTTTTGGAGAAAGCGGTAAGCCTGCAGAGCTTTTAAAGGCTTATGGCTTAACAGCAGAAGATATTGTAAAGGCAGTTAAAAAGGGCTTGGAATTAAAGTAAAAATTGATTTCAATATTAACGGTGGTATAATTTTATTGTACTACCGTTATATTTTTTTAAATTGAGGGATAATATGAAAGAATATATAAGAGATATTTTGTATTGTTTAAAAATTTCTATTTACTTATTCCTTGGGGCCTTTTTAATAGGAGCCGTTCTAGGGGTTATTTACCTAGGGTTTAATTTTAAGGGAATAATTATATGGGGCTGCAGGGTTGTTTTGTACCTTTCAGTTTTCGGATACGCTGTAGCTGGTATATCCTTTGTAAAAAGGGATTTAATGCGACCTTTAAATTATCAGGAAAAGTGGAATGGATATTTTAAAAAATTAAACTTAGCTGGAGTAATTTTGTTTTTAGCAATTTTTAATACGATTTTTTCCTTTGCTATTGAATCAATAATATGAGGAGTAATATATGAATACTGCAAAAGAATACTTGTTTATAACAATCGGGGTAATATTAACTGCGGTAAGTGCAGAGTTTTTCCTGTCTCCAAATAATATAGCTGCTGGAGGAGTGTTTGGAGCAGCAATGATAATTAATCATTTTTTTCCAAGCCTCGCCATTGGGTTTCTTATGCTGATTATGAATGTAGTTTTATTTATAGCAGCATTTATAATAATAGGGAATAAGTTTGGGGGGAAAACAATATATGCCAGCATAACCTTCTCAGGGTCAATCTGGGTACTTGAAAAGGTGCTTCCAACAGGAATAAGTGTTACTAATAATTTATTTCTTGCCTCAGTTTTTGGCACCTTAATATCTGCTCTTGGGATGGCCATTGTATTCAATCAAAACGCATCTACTGGGGGAACTGATATACTTGCAAAAATAATAAATAAATTTGTAAGCATGGATATTGGAAAGGCTCTTTTGGCGGTGGATTTCATAATAACATTATTTGCAGCAGTGTATCTTGGGGCGGAAGTTGGAATGTTTGCCCTGCTTTGTGTTATAATGAACGGATTTGTAATAGATGCAGTAATAGAAGGCCTTAATATATCAAAGCAGGTTATGGTGATAAGTGAAAAAAATGAAATAATAGGTAAATTTATTACAGACGCATTAGGAAGAGGATGTACCTTGCTTGAGGGAAAGGGAGGATACACAGGTAATAAGCACCAGGTATTATATACAGTTTTAGGAAGAAAGGAATTCATAAGACTAAAAAAATATATAAGAGAAACAGATAGAAACGCCTTTATTACAGTAAATGAAGTTCATGAAGTGTTTGGGGAAGGGTTTAATTTAATGTGAAAAATCTACATTCATGGCATATTTTGAAAGAAAAGTTCAATAAAAATTAATTTTTGATTTAATCTTACATTATGATATAATGAACATAGCATTTTTTATGCTGTGTTTGTAAAATTATGATGTCAAGGAGAGGTATAATGATTGAATTTAATTCTGTGAATAAGATATATAACAATAATATATATGCACTTTGCGATATAAATTTAAATATCGAAAAAGGGGAATTTGTATTTTTGGTAGGTCCAAGTGGAGCAGGAAAGTCAACCTTTATAAAAGTGCTCCTTAAGGAAACTGACCCAACAAGCGGTTCTATAATAGTAAACGGAACAGATATAACCAAACTTAAGCCAAAGCAGATTCCTTATTATAGAAGAAAAATAGGAGTTGTTTTTCAAGACTACAGGTTGATTCCTACTTTAAATGTTTATGAAAATGTTGCTTTTGCAATGAGAGTTGTGGAAGCTCCTTACAGAGATATAAGAAAGAAGGTTCCAGTGGTGCTTTCTTTAGTTGGACTATCAACAAAATACAAGGCATTTCCACATCAGCTTTCAGGTGGAGAACAGCAAAGGGTATCCCTTGCAAGGGCCATTGTAAATAATCCCTCCATACTAATTGCAGACGAGCCTACCGGAAATCTTGACCCTGAAACAGCTATGGAAATAATGGGAACCATCAATGACATAAATCACGCAGGTACCACTGTGCTTATGGCTACACATGCAAAGGACATTGTTGACAGCATGAGAAAAAGAGTTGTGGCTATTGAAAGGGGTACTATTGTAAGAGACGAGAAGAAGGGGGCATACGGCTATGAGGATTAATACATTAAAGTACTTTTTAATTGATTCATTAAAAAGTATAAGAAGAAATGTAACAGTAAGTATAGCGTCCATTGCTACTGTAGCAGCCACCCTGTTCATACTTGGAATATTTATACTAATAACAGCAAATGTAAATAAAGGCATTTTAAACGTAGAATCCAAGGTTGAAGTTAAGATATATCTTAAAGACAACATAACAATAACAGATCAAAAGGCAATTGAAAATAAAATTAAAACAGTAGATGGAATAGTAAGCTATGACTATGAAAGCAAGGCCCAGGCCCTTGATAATTTCAAGGAACAGCTGGGAGAAAGAAATAAAAGCCTTACTGAAGGTTTTGACAAGAAAAATCCACTTCCAAGCTCCTTTGTGGTAAAGGTTAAAAATCCAGACACAATAACAAATGTTGTTCAGGCTGTTAATGGTATGAGTGGTATAGATACTATTAATGACGGCAGAGAAGTGGTAGATAAGCTAGTTCAAATAACCAGCACCATAAAGTGGGTTGGTGTTGTGGTATTCCTTATACTTATTTCAGTATCCTTGTTCTTAATAGGTAATACAATAAAGATAACAGTATACTCAAGAAGAAGAGAAATAGGTATAATGAAATATATTGGTGCTACGGACTGGTTCATCAGATGGCCATTTATTATGGAAGGTGTAATTATTGGAATACTTGGGGGCATATTTGCAGATATAATTTTGTTCTATGTTTACAAAATTCCATATTTGAAGATATCTCAGGGACTTTTAATGATGCAGCTTATTCCTCCAAGCTACGTGTGTACAGTAATACTTGCAATTTTTGTAGGAGTTGGAATAATAATTGGAGCCGTAGGAAGTATATTGTCACTTAGAAAATTCCTTGCAGTTTAATATGATATAAATTATGGATTAATATTAGGGTCAGACATTCTAAGGATTAGAATTGCCTGGCCCAAAAACATTTTATATTTATTTTTTTTAATGTTATAATTATTTAGAGTTTATTTAAATAATAATAGTGGAAGCATAAATTTAAGAGGTGAAGAATTTGAATAATAAAAAGAAGTGGATAATAACTACAATAATTATAGTTTTAATTACTAATACCATTACTTATTTCAGTACAACAATATTTGGAACATTTCTTCCAAATGGCAATGTGGCAATAAATAAAACAGATTACAGCAATTTTATAAAATTCCAAAAGCTATTTCTTGTGAAAGATCAGCTTGATAATTATTATGACGGCACCATGGATCAAAGTGCAATGTTGGAGGGTGCAATTAAGGGGATGACATCTGCTCTAAATGATCCATATACTACCTTTATGAGCAAGAGCGAATATGCTGACTTTAATGCGCAGACTGAAGGTAATTACAGCGGAGTTGGTCTTCAGATTCAAGCCAGTGAGGATAAGATTGTTGTTGTGGATATATTTGAAGACTCTCCTTCCAAAAAAGCAGGAATACTTCCAAAGGATATAATAGAAAAGGTTGACGGCAAGGATGTTTCAGGGAAGGAACTGGAGAAAGCGGTTACTATGATGAAGGGCCAGGAGGGAACCAAGGTAAAGCTCACCGTATACAGGGAAAACAAGGGAGAATTTGATGTGGAGCTTGTAAGGGCTAAAATAAATATGGTTACTGTAAAATCAGAAATGATTGATTCAGAGGTTGGATATATACAGGTTTCAATGTTTGATGAAAACACAGCAAAGAACTTCAAAACACAGCTTGCCGCCCTTCAGGGAAAGGGAATGAAATCACTGATAATTGATTTAAGAAGCAATCCTGGTGGACTTTTAAGTGAATGTGTGGATATGGTTTCAAATTTTGTTGAAAAGGATAAGGTTATAGTATCTACTATAGATAAATATAATCAGAGCAAGAAATATAATTCAATTGGCGGCGATGCCATAGGAATGCCATTGGTTATTTTAACAAATGAGGGAACAGCAAGTGCCTCTGAAATATTTTCAGGAGCTATAAGGGACTACAAACTTGGAACTCTTGTTGGAAAGAAAACCTATGGAAAAGGGGTTGTTCAGACCCTCCTTGATACAGGAGACGGTACTGCCCTTAAGGTTACAATATCAAAATACTATACTCCAAATGGTGAAAATATAAATCATACAGGAATAAATCCGGATGTGGTTGTGGATTATCCTGACAGCTTAAGGGCGTCAGCGTACAGCAGAAGTAATGACCCACAGTTTAACAAGGCTTTGGAGATAGCCAAAAGTAAAATAAAGTAGCAGGGAGTTGAAAGATTTGAATATTTTCATATATACGCTAAAGTCTGTAGCATATGCTCTGACGGAACCATATATGGCTTTTCTGCTTCTTATGATTACCTTTGTACTATACAGAAGAAACGTAAAAACTTCCATGATGCAGAAGATGGTAATGGGAGATAGCTTAGACAATGCATTTGAATTAACCATATCTCAAGTGGTTATAGGAATATTTGCAGGCACAATTGGAAGTTTAATATTATCATTTTTGGGAGTTGTGTTTGACCAAAGTTATGGTATTGAGCTCTTATTCCTTGCCTCCGTGTTGTTTATGTTCTATAATCCAAGGTTTGTTTGTTTTGCATACTCAGGAGCGGTACTAGGTGCAGTAAGCCTTATATTTACTTTTATAGCCTATGCCACGGGAAATGAATCCTGGGATTTTTTAAAACTTGATATAACAGCAGTTATGACCATGGTTGCCGTGCTTCATTTTATTGAAGGTATTGTAGTTTTTGTTGATGGTAAAAGAGGAAGCATGCCTGTATTTACAAACAGGGACAATAAAATTATCGGAGGCTTTGCCATGCAGAGGTACTGGGCAATACCTGTGGCTATATTCTTTTTGCTGCATGACAAAACCTTAGTAGCATCAGCTGCACAGGTGCCTCTTCCAGACTGGTGGCCAATGATTAGAACCTCAATACCATTGGATACAATAAAAAATGCAGTGCTTATGCTAATACCTTTCTTTGGAGTACTTGGCTACAGCAGTATAACATTTACAAAAAATCAAAAGAGCAAAATAAGGGAATCCAGTGCCTTTTTAATAGGCTATAGTATAGTTTTATTTGGACTTGCCCAACTTGCTCAGCTTAATCTTATTCTTAAGGTATTTGCCCTTTTATTTGCAATAGGAGCACATGAGGGAATGATACTTTATCAGAGAAAAAATGAATTAACAGGAAAACCTAAGTATGTAAGTGATGGTGAAGGAGTTATGGTCCTTGAAGTTGTGCCAAATTCTCCTGCCTTTGAAATGGGTATAAAAAGCGGTGACACCCTGGTTATGATAAATGATAAAGAAATAGAAACGGAACAGGTAATTGATGACACCATAAACGATGGAACAAACTTCCTTTGGTTCAATGTTAAAAAGGAAAATGGAGATTATCAGCAGGTAAGCTATAATAAGATGAATTATCAAAAGAAACTGGGACTTGTCCTTGTACCTAAATCCATGCCAAAGGAAAGCATGGTGGTTAAACTTGATGGTACTTCCTTTAAGGATGTCCTAAATAAAATAAAAAAGAAGGATAATGATGATTAATGGGTGAATTTAAGATACACTCCAAATTTAGTCCTGAAGGAGATCAGCCTAAAGCCATTCAGAGCATTGTAAATGGTATTGAAGAAGGACAGAAATTTCAAACAATTCTTGGGGTTACTGGTTCCGGAAAGACTTTTACCATGGCAAACATAATAGAAAGGGTTAAAAAACCAACCTTGGTGCTGGCTCACAATAAGACCCTGGCTGCTCAGCTTTGTTCGGAGTTTAAAGAATTTTTTCCGGACAACTGCGTAGAATACTTTGTATCCTTTTATGATTATTATCAGCCTGAAGCCTATGTTCCTCAGACTGATACCTTTATAGAAAAGGATGCTTCTATTAATGATGAAATAAATAAGCTTAGGCATTCAGCCACCTCTGCACTTTTTGAAAGAGAGGATGTAATAATTGTTGCCTCCATATCATGTATATATGGACTTGGTAATCCAGAGGAATATAAAAAATTATCTATTTCACTTAGAGTTGGAATGGAAAAAAACAGAGATGAAATTATTAAAAGGCTTGTTGAAATTCAATATGAAAGAAATGAAATAAATTTTGTAAGATCCACCTTCCGAGTTAGAGGGGATGTACTGGATATATTTCCGTCAAACTCAACAAATGAGGGTATTCGTGTGGAGTTTTTTGGAGATGAAATAGAAAAGATAAGGGAGTTTGATGTACTTACTGGTGAAATAAAGGGAAACAGAAACCAGGTTACAATATTCCCTGCAACTCACTTTGCAGCCTCCAAGGAAAGAATCGAAAGGGCAATTTCACAAATTGAAATAGAGCTTGAGGAAAGGCTTAAGGAGCTTACATCGGAAGATAAACTTCTTGAGGCACAAAGACTTAAGCAGAGAACAAACTATGATATTGAAATGCTTAGGGAAGTTGGTTACTGTACAGGAATTGAAAATTATTCAAGAATTCTTGACGGAAGAGGAAAGAACAGCCCTCCTCAAACCTTAATTGATTACTTTCCAAAGGACTTTCTATTGTTCATAGATGAAAGTCACGTTACTGTTCCACAGATAAGGGCCATGTATGCAGGAGACAGGTCAAGAAAGGAAGCCCTTGTAAATTACGGCTTCAGACTTCCTTGTGCCTATGACAACAGACCCCTTACCTTTGATGAATTTCACCAAAAGCTCAATCAGGTTGTATTTGTAAGTGCAACCCCAGCAGCCTATGAAATTGAACTATCACAAAATGTTGCAGAGCAAATCATAAGACCAACAGGTCTTCTAGACCCTGAAATATCAGTAATTCCTGTTAAGGGTCAGATAGATCACCTATATGGTCAAATTATAGATACTGTTAAACGAGGTTTTAGGGTTCTTGTAACAACTCTTACCAAGAAGATGGCGGAAGACCTGACAGACTATTTTAAAGAAATGGGTATTAAGGCAAGATATCTTCATTCAGATATCGATACCTTTGAAAGAATAAAAATAATAAGAGATTTAAGAAACGGTGATTTTGACGTTATCGTTGGAATTAATCTTTTAAGGGAAGGTCTTGATATTCCTGAGGTGGCACTGGTTGCTATTCTTGATGCGGATAAGGAAGGGTTTTTAAGATCTGAAAGATCCCTCATCCAAACCATAGGAAGAGCTGCAAGAAACTCTGAAAGCAAAGTTATAATGTATGCTGACCACATCACCGATTCAATGGATAAGGCAATTACAGAAACAAATAGAAGAAGAAAGCTTCAGATGGAGTTTAATGAAATAAGGGGAATAGTGCCAAAGACAATAATAAAGGATGTTAGAAAGCTTATTGAGGCAACTACAGCCGAAGAGGATATGAAATTTGACACCCTGGAGGAGGCATATTCTGCAGACCAGGCAAGGCTTGATGCTGAAATAGAAAGATGTGAAAAGGAAATGAGGCAGTCGGCAAAGGATCTTCAGTTTGAACAGGCAGCATATCTCAGAGATTTAATATATAAATTAAAAAAACAGAGGAATAAATAATGAAAGATAAGATAGTAATTAAGGGAGCAAAGGTTCACAATTTAAAAAATGTTGATTTGGAAATACCAAGGGACAAATTTGTGGTGTTTACTGGCTTGTCAGGTTCAGGAAAGTCTTCCCTGGCCTTTGACACTCTTTATGCAGAAGGGCAAAGACGTTATATGGAGTCCTTGTCTGCATATGCAAGACAGTTTTTAGGGCAGATGAACAAACCTGATGTGGAATATATTGAAGGGTTGTCTCCGGCTATTTCAATAGACCAGAAAACCACCAGCAAGAATCCAAGGTCCACTGTGGGTACTGTTACAGAAATATATGATTATTTAAGGCTTCTATATTCAAAGATGGGAATTCCTCACTGCCCTAGCTGCGGAAAGGAAATATCCCAGCAGACAGTAGATCAGATGGTGGATAAGATTCTTGAAATGGAGGAAAAAACTAAGATACAGGTGTTGGCTCCAATGGTTAGAGGTAAAAAGGGAGAACACACAAAAATAATTGAAAATATAAAGAAAAACGGCTTTGTAAGGGCAAGAATAGATGGAAGTACTATAGATGTCCTTGAAGATGAAATAAAGCTTCAGAAAACCCAGAAGCATACCATAGAGGCAGTGGTAGACAGACTTGTTATAAAGCCTGATATAAGAACAAGACTTGCGGACTCAATTGAAACTGCCTTAAAGCTTGCTGAAGGAGTTGTAGTAATAAATGTTATAGGTGGAGATGACATCATGTTCAGCGAAAATTTCGCATGTCCAGACTGCGGAATAAGCATTGGAGAACTCCTTCCTAGGATGTTTTCCTTTAATTCACCCTTTGGAAAGTGTGATTCCTGTGACGGCCTTGGAACTTTACTTGAAATTGATGAAAATTTAATTATTCCAGACAGGAGCAAAAGCATAATGGATGGTGCAATTGCACCCTGGGGCACAGGAATGCTTAGGGAAGATTCATGGACTCACAGCATTTTAAAAGCCTTGGCAAAGGAATATAAATTCCGTCTTGATACCCCTATTGAAAAGCTCCCGGAGGAAGTTATTGATATTCTGCTTCACGGTTTAAAGGAAAAAAAGATCAAGGTAAAGTATTCAAGAGAAAACGGAACCATGGAATTCAACCATGCCTACGAAGGCATTGTAAATAATTTAAAAAGAAGATACAGGGAAACAAACTCCGATTACATGAAAAGGGAAATAGAAAATTATATGAGCAACAATCCCTGCCCGGAATGTAACGGAGACAGGTTAAAGAAGGAAGTCCTTTCTGTTACAATAGGGGGACTTAATATTGCTGAATTCTGTAAACAGTCAATTATTGAGGAACTTCAGTTTATTGAAAGTCTTAACTTAACAGAGAGGGAGCAGATAATTGGTCAGCAGGTACTTAAGGAAATAAAAAACAGGTTAACCTTCCTTATAAATGTAGGACTTGATTACCTTAACCTTTGGAGAAACTCTGGAACTCTTTCAGGAGGAGAATCCCAAAGAATAAGACTTGCAACTCAAATCGGCTCAAGCCTTGTTGGAGTTCTTTATATCCTTGATGAACCAAGCATAGGACTTCATCAAAGAGATAATGACAGGCTTATAGAAACCTTGAAGAAATTAAGGGATATAGGAAATACCCTTATTGTTGTAGAGCACGACGAGGACACCATGAAAGCTGCAGACTTCATTGTGGATATAGGACCAGGTGCAGGGGAGCACGGTGGAGAAATAGTTGCGGCAGGAACCATTAAGGATATAATAAAATGCAAAGCTTCCATAACGGGAGCATATCTTAGTGGCAAGAAGGAAATATCAACTCCAAAATCAAGAAGAGAACCTGGGGATAAAGCAATAACAGTAATTGAAGCTGCTGAAAACAATCTTAAGGGAATTGATGCAGAGTTTCCTCTTGGAATTTTAACTTGTGTTACAGGAGTTTCAGGCTCTGGGAAAAGTACCTTGGTAAATGAAATACTTTATAAGGGAATTAATAAGGTTATAAACAAAACAAGGGAAAATCCAGGGTGGCATAAGGAAATACGAGGGATAGAAAATATAGACAAGATTATAAATATTGACCAAAGCCCTATAGGAAGAACCCCTAGGTCAAACCCTGCAACTTATACAGGAGTATTTGACATAATAAGAGATGTATTTTCAAATACCACAGAAGCAAAGATGAGAGGCTACAAGCCTGGAAGGTTCAGCTTCAATGTAAAAGGCGGAAGATGTGAAGCCTGCAGCGGAGATGGAATTATAAAAATTGAAATGCAGTTCTTATCTGATGTATATGTTCCATGTGAGGTATGCAAGGGAAAAAGGTATAACAGGGAAACCCTTGAGGTTAAATACAAGGGTAAGAATATAGATGAGGTTTTAAACATGACTGTGGAGGAGGCACTTACCTTCTTTGAAAACATTCCAAGAATAAAAACAAAGATGCAGACCCTTATGGATGTGGGCCTTGGATATATAAGACTTGGTCAGCCTTCTACCCAATTGTCTGGAGGAGAGGCGCAAAGAATTAAGCTTGCCTATGAACTTTCAAAAAGAAGTACCGGGAAAACCATGTACATCCTTGATGAACCAACCACAGGACTTCACGTGGATGATGTTAACAGACTTATAGAAATACTCCAGAGGATTGTGGATACAGGAAATACTGTGGTGGTAATAGAGCATAACCTTGATGTAATAAAGAATGCAGATTTTATAATAGACCTTGGCCCTGAAGGGGGAGACCGGGGAGGAGAAATTATTGCAAAAGGAAAACCTGAGGAAATTATCAAAAATAAAGGCTCTTATACAGGACAATACTTAAAAAAGATGCTATAATTTATAAAGGGCCGGCATATAGACTATTAAATGCCGGCTTTTTCCTTAATATTATTTTTTCAATAATGAAAAGAAGGTGATTATTTTGGATCTTAGCAAATTGAGTCTTATCTTTAAAATACTTATTATAGCAATAATTTATATTATAATTTTTACTGCTCTTAAGATTATGTACAAGGATATGAAGGGAAGCTCCAGAGGAAGAAAGGAAAACATGAGGTCCTTCGGTTTGGAGATTCTAGAACCGGGAAGCAGCTCAAATCTTAGAAAAGGCGGGGTTATTCCAATTAAGGATGTTGTAACCATAGGAAGAAAGAGTGACAACGTGCTTGTATTAAATGATCCTTATGCCTCTAGTTATCATGCCAAGGTGTATTTAAAAAACGGGGAATGTGTACTGGAAGACCTTGATAGCACCAATGGCACAATGTTAAACGGTGAAAGACTTATAGGGAAGGAATACCTGAGTTCTGGAGACGAAATAAAGATTGGTGAGGTATCCTTTAAATTTATTTAATAAGTTGGTGGTGAATCCATGAGAACTGATAGAGATGAAAAAAGGCTTTTAAAATACACATATTTGCTTTGTCTTGTATGCTTTTTAAATCTTGCAATTTTAAAGCAGCCCTTTGACATAGGCGCATTAGTTATGTCCGTTGTAACCTGTTTGCTTATAGGTTACTCTTATTTTGTAATAAGGCGGTACTTTTCAGATGGAGATAAGTATATCTTCATTTTTTCAAGTATATTATCAGTAATAGGAATCGTTATGATATACAGGCTGAACATGGCCTCCTCAATAAGGCAGGTAATATGGTTTGCCGTAAGCGTTACAGGATTCATACTTACCGTGGTAATATTTCCTGATATAAAGAGGTTTTATAAATACAAATATATATATCTTGCAGTTACATTAGTATTTATGGGTATGGCGATGATAATAGGAACTGAAGTTAACGGTTCTAAAAACTGGGTTCATATAGCAGGTCTAAGCTTTCAGCCCTCGGAATTTGGGAAGCTTTTTCTTGTTGCTTACCTTGCATCTGCCCTAAAGGACTATAAGGACTTTAAAACACTGATTGAACCAGGAGCTGTTGTAATGGTGAGTCTTGGTTTTATGGTGCTTCAAAAGGATCTGGGGTCAGTACTTATATTCTTTGGAATATCCATAACTATGCTATTCATAGCAACCTCAAAGCTTAAATATGTTATAACATGTTTTGGACTTTCTATATTAGGTGCAATCATAAGCTACAAGTTGTTTGATCACATAAGGATCAGAGTTGAAATTTGGCAGAATCCATGGAACTATGCAAATGACAAGGGATACCAGATAGTACAGTCCCTTTATTCCATAGCATCGGGAGGTCTTACGGGAACAGGACTAGGTCTTGGTCATCCGGAATATGTACCTGTAAATACCAGTGATTTTATTTTTGCCGCACTATGTGAAGAACTTGGAATACTCATAGGCTTCGGAATTATTATTTTATATTTTTTACTATTTTACAGATGCATGAGAGCGGCACTTTATGTGGAGGATGATTTTTCAAGGCTTCTTGCTGTAGGGTTCAGCACCATGATAGCTTGTCAGGTTCTTGTTATAATAGGAGGAGTCACAAACATGATTCCATTAACAGGCATAACAATGCCTCTTGTAAGTTATGGAGGAAGCTCCATGCTTATAACCTTCCTGGCTCTTGGACTAATTCAAAAGATTTCAGAGGAGGGGAGATAATATGAGTGATATTACAAAAAATATAAAAGGTGTTCTTATAGTATTTCTCCTTTGTTTTATAGGACTTATATCATACTTAACCTATTTTGAAGTGGCAGTAGGACCTAAAATAGCAGATAATGCAGGGAACAAAAGGCTTTGGGTTAAGCGTAACGAGGTTTTAAGGGGAACAATTTACGATAGAAACATGAAGCCTCTTTCTACCAGCCAAAGAATTGATGCTGAGAACCAAAAGAGGGTATATAATGGTGGTGCCATGTTTGCCCATATTCTTGGTTATGAGGATATAAAGTATGGAATAACAGGATTAGAGCACACCTATGATAGTGATCTTATGTCCTCTAGTGTTCAGGATTCCGTAATGGGATTCATTAAGTCAGGAGGCAAAACTCCTGAGAAAGTAGGGGCAAATTTAGTAACTACATTAAATTATGATATTCAAAAAAAGGCATATTATATGCTTGGAGACAATAGGGGTGCAGTGGTGGTGCTAAACCCAAAAACTGGGGAAGTTTTAGCAATGGTATCAAAACCATCCTTTGACCCAAACAATCTTGATGTAATATGGTCCTCACTTAACACGGATAAAAACAGACCCTTAATAAACAGAGCTACACAAGGGCTATATCCTCCAGGGTCCACCTTTAAAACAATAACTGCAATAAGTGCACTTGAAAACATAGATGGAATTATGAACAGAACCTTTGAAGACAATGGTAAACTTGTTTTCAATGCAAAAGAATCTCTCAGCAATTTTAACGGAGAGGTTCTTGGGAATATAACCTTTAAACAGGCTTATGTGCATTCAAGCAACGTAGCCTTTGGAACCCTTGGTCTTGAGCTTGGAAACAGCAAATTAAAGGAAACTGCTGAGAAATTTTTCTTTAACAATGATACACCTGCAGATGGAATCATTATCGAAAACAGCCAGTTCCCAAGTTTTAAAAGCAATGAAAAGGGAAATATTGCACAAAGTGCCATAGGACAGAGTTCTGTACTTGCAAGTCCTATGGAGATGGCACTTGTGGCTTCAACAATAGCAAATGACGGAGTAATGATGAAGCCATATCTTGTATCATCTGTTAGAAAAAGTAACGGTGAAAATGTAAAATCTGTTTCGCCTCAAAGCATAAAACAGGTTATTTCTGCAAATACCGCAGCAGTAATGAAGGACTTTATGAGGACTGTTGTAACAGAAGGTACAGGAGGAAATGCAGCCTTGTCCTTTGCAGATGTATGCGGAAAAACAGGAACAGCAGATCATAGTGACGATGGAAGCACAGTACCTCATTCATGGTTTATAGGCTTTGCACCTTATAATAATCCTCAGGTTGCAGTAGCTGTTATAGTTGAGGATGGGGGTCAGGGCGGAATAGCTGCAGCACAAATAGCAGCAGGTGTTATGGAAACTGCATTGAGTAAATAGGGGGATATTATGAAAATAGAAGATTTATCTAAGCTGGACAATGGTGCAGCTCTTGAAATAATGGCATTGGTAAGTGACAAGCGCATAGGTAGGAAAAAAGACGGGACTCCATTTATAACTTTGATAATTCAGGACAACACAGGAAGCATGTCCTTCCCATTATGGGACAATTATGATCACTACATGAATACAATTGAAATAAATTCAGTAATACAAATTAAAGGATTTATTAATTATTTTAACGGGGCAGTTCAGATAAAAAGCCCTGTTATAAGGAATGCAACATCCTATGATTACTCGGATTTTATACCATCCTATCCTGTTCCAAAGGAACTTTATGATTACTTCAATGATATTGTAAATGGACTTGAAGAAAAATATAAAAAAATTGCAATAGGAGCTACAGGAGCCTTTGGTACAAATGAAAAAAGATGGAATGACTTTACTACCTGTGTTGCTGCTGAAAAATTTCACGGGAATAAACGTGGAGGACTTTTTATCCATACAGTGGGAGTTATGAAAGCAATGGATGCAATCATATCAAATTATGTAGGAAACCCATTTTATATGGATGCAAAGGATGTTATATCCCGTGACAGACTTATGCTTAAGGCAATAGTTCATGACCTCATGAAGGCTGCAGAGTACGATTATGAGGGCATAATTAAAAGAAAATCAATTAAAATGGATCATCTTGTTTTAGGGGCGGCTTTCATAAGGGAAGTAAACAAGGAAGTTGGAAATGTACTAAGTCCCGAGGAACTTGATGACATATGCTATTCAATTTTGTCCCATCATGGAGAATTTGGGAATTACGGAACTAAGGGAATAGAGGACATTCTCCTTAATATTGCTGATGTGGCTGACAGTCAAATAGTTAATGCTGTAGAAAATAAGATATAAGGACTTGCAAAAGCAAGTCCTTTTTTGATGCATTAGGTAATTTCCCGGGAAATATTGTCTAAACCAAGCTTTTTGTAGATATTAAACAGTATATTGAGTATAATTATTGATATGATATAAATAAAGGAGACTATGATGAAAGGAAAGACACATGCAGGTGTTGGAATTATAGCCATGATAGCTGTGGCTTATAAGATGCCGGGAAAATTCAGCTATATGGGCCTTGTAATGGTTTTGGTAGGCTCTCTCCTTCCTGATATTGATCATCCAAAGAGCGTGATAAATAAATATATACTTCCCTTTGGAAATAAACTTACAAAGGTGTTTATATATGCAGCTCTCGGGGTTATCATACTTTGGTACGATTATTTAAATCCGGGAGAACCAATTTTCAAGGCATTGGCAGTTGCTTTTTTAATAATTGCAATTTCTACCCATAGAAACGGGTTAACCCACAGCATTTCGGGGATGATTCTATTCAGCTTTATAGCAGGTTATATTGGAAATGCATACAGCCTTCAGTATCTGACCTATTATTTTATGATAGGGTACGGAATGCACCTTGTCTGCGATATGCTTACAAATAGAGGCATTCCATTGTTATATCCCTTCAGCAAGAAAAAATTCAAGTTTCCTTTTACCTATAAAACAGGTTCCAAGACTGGAGCCTTAATTGAAAATTTAATTATAGCTGCAGGACTTGTACTTGCAGTATATAAACTTCCTGGCATATTTAATTAAAGGTAGTGATTTTGTGTTTGATTTTGAATACCAGTTAAAAATTCTTCCGGATAAACCGGGAGTATATATAATGAAGAATTCCCAAGGGGAAATAATTTACGTTGGCAAGGCAAAGGTGCTTAAAAACAGGGTAAGGCAGTATTTTCAGAATTCAAAAAACCATCCTGAAAAAGTAAGGGCCATGGTTAGCAATATAAGCGAATTTGAGTATATTGTAACAAGTTCTGAAATTGAGGCCTTGATACTTGAATGCAATTTGATTAAAAAACACAGACCTAGGTATAATATATTATTGAAGGATGATAAACATTATCCATTTATTAAGATAACTATTAATGAAGAATTTCCTAGAATTTTCGTAACCAGAATGCTGGTTAAGGACGGAGCAAAATATTTTGGACCATACACAGATGTTTCTGCTGTTTATGAAACAATTGAGCTTATAAAAAAAGTATTTCCTATAAGAAACTGCAAAAAGGCAATAAAGGAAGATCAGGAATTTACAAGACCATGCTTGAACTATCATATTGGTTTATGCAAGGCTCCTTGCGGCGGCTTGATTTCAAAAAAAGAATATTTGAAAATTGTGGAGGATGTTATAGAGCTTCTTCAAGGTAAAGACAAGGTCCTTCTAAAGAATTTAGAAAAACAGATGGAGGAGGCAGCTGAAAACCTTGAATTTGAAAAGGCTGCTGTATTCAGGGATAAAATTAATGCAATAAACAAGATTACAGAAAAGCAGAGTATTATTACAGGCAAATTTGAAAATGAAGATTATATTGATATATTCAGCAGTGAAAATTATTCCTCAGCCCAGGTTTTCTTCTTAAGGGACGGAAAGATAACAGGAAGAGAACACTTTATTATGGAAAATACTGAAGGGGTTCTTAAAGGGGAGCTTGTTTCAAATTTTATAAAGGCATTTTATGGAGGCACTGCTTTTGTGCCTAAGGTTATAAATGTGAGGGAAACTGGTGACAGAGAGCTTTTGGAACAGTGGCTTTCAATGAAAAGAGGCTCAAAGGTATCAATAAATATTCCAATGAAAGGTACCAAGTCAAAAACCCTGGAGCTTGTAACAAGCAACGCAAAGATGACCCTTGAACACTTTAAACTTAAGCTTATTAAGGATAAGGAAAGTCACAGGGAAGCTCTTCATGAAATTACAGAGCTTTTAAATATGGATTATGACCCTGATAGAATCGAGGCCTATGATATTTCAAATATACAAGGGGTTGATTCTGTTGGAACCATGGTGGTTTTTGAAGGTGGGAGACCAAAAAACAGTGACTACAGGAGATTTAAAATCAAGACAGTTAAGGGTGCAAATGACTACGACAGTATGAGGGAAATACTTACAAGAAGATTTAAACGTGGACTTATGGAAACAGAAGCAATAAAGGAAAACAAAATGCTGCTTTCCGGTGGAAAGTTCAGCACATTTCCAGACCTTATCTTAATGGATGGAGGAAAGGGACAGGTAAACATAGCACTAGAGGTATTAAGGGAATTTGATATAGATATCCCTGTGTGCGGAATGGTTAAAGATGATAAACACAAAACCAGGGGATTGATATATAATAATATAGAACTTAATATGAAGCAAAACTCTAAGGCCATGAAACTAATAACAAGGATTCAGGATGAAGTGCACAGGTATGCAATAACATATCACAGAAGCCTGAGAAATAAAAAAGTTCTTCATTCAGTACTTGAGGAGATACCAAATATTGGTGAAACCAGGAGGAAAGAACTTCTTAAAAAATTTGAAAGCATTGAAAACATTAAAAATGCAACCTATGAAGAACTCCTTGATACACCTTCCATAGACACCAGGGCCGCGGAGAGCATACAGTATTATTTTAAAAATAGTTGATTAAGAATAATACATACATTATACTAGATATTGATGCAAATTAATAATTTTCGAGGAGAATGATAAATGAACCTTTACAAGGATTTTGGCAAAATGCTGGACAGCCTTTTTGAATTAAATGTAATTAAGATAGATGAACCTATGAAACATCACACTTCCTTCAAGGTAGGAGGACCTGCAGACATATTGGCTACCCCTGGCAGCAAGGAAGAACTTGTTAAATTAATAAAACTTTGTACTTCAAAAAAAGTACCATACTATATAATAGGAAACGGAACAAATCTTCTTGTTAAAGACGGAGGAATCCGTGGGGTTGTAATAAAATTAAACAAATTGAATAAAATAGAGGTTAAGGGGAATAGAATTATTGCTGAAAGCGGTGTAACCTTAACAACAATATGCAGGGCGGCACTTAAGGAAGAGCTTACAGGCTTTGAATTTGCATGTGGAATTCCAGGAAGCATAGGGGGCGCAGTTGCAATGAATGCAGGTGCCTACAATGGTGAAATATCAAATGTAATTCATAGCGCAGAGGTTTTAGACAAGGATGGAAACATCAAAACACTGGATAAGGAAGGTTTGGAACTTGGCTATAGAATGAGCTCAATACTTAAAAACGGGTATACAGTACTTGAGGTTACTCTTGAACTCCAAAATGGAGAATACGAAAAAATCAACAACAGGATTTTGGATTTAAACAAGAGAAGAAGTGAAAAGCAGCCTTTGGAATTTCCCTCTGCAG
>JBLNDT010000049.1:0-8930 GCA_050261915.1 Solirubrobacterales bacterium | reverse complement strand
ATCATTGTCTATGGTTCCTGGGATTCCTACAACAGGGATTCCCCTGTCTGCAAGAGTCTTAGCTCCATTGAAGGTACCATCTCCTCCTATTGTAACAAGACCGTCAATTGAAAAAGCCTTGAGTATGTTTACCGCCTTGTTTAGTCCATCCTCTGTCATAAATTCAGGAGATCTCGAGGTCTTTAAAACCGTTCCCCCTCTTTGAATTATGTCTGCCACATGGAGTCTTTCAATTTCAAAAATTTCTCCATTAATAAGGCCTGCGTAGCCTCTTTTAATTCCCATAACCTTCATTCCACGTTCAAGTCCTGACCTAACTACAGCCCTAATGGCCGCATTCATTCCAGGGGCATCTCCCCCGCTGGTTAATACACCTATAGTCTTCATACTACACCTCCAACAGAATGCGAAATCTTATTAAAATTATATCATAAAACAAAAAAAAGAGAGAATAATTCTCTCTTATTATTAAGAATATATGGATTTTTTATACTAGTTTTACATTTTCATCTCCAAACCTTTTTCTAAGGTTTGTTAAAAGCTCAATATCATTATTTACCCAGTATTCCTTATCCAGTCTGAAGTTGCTTCTTTCCTTCTTTGTAAATATATAAAGGGGCATATTTCCTCTGTAAATTGATGTTATTTCTTTGAGCTCGGAAAGTACATTACGAAGCAATGCTTGTTCTTCAATTTGGATATAAAGCTTTTCATTGTTTGATAAAAGCAGTGGGTCTATTGTCTCACATATAAGCTTTGGTGCTTCATCCTCGCGAATGCTTATCCTGCCCTTTATAATAACTATGCTGTCCTCCACTATAAAGCTTTTACATTTTTCAAAGATTTTAGGGAAAACCACAGCTTCTATACTCCCTGTCATGTCTTCCAGCTTTATAAAGGCCATATTTGCATTGTTTTTAGTTATCTTTTTGCTTATTTCAGAGATTATTCCACCTACTATTACCATGTCTCCATCCTTAACCTTTGAAACTGTTTCTACAAATTCATCATCTTCAAGGGTTCCGGAACTTACTATTTCGGAAATATTTATACTTGTTTGGTTTTTAAGGGCAGTGCTGTATTGATCAAGAGGATGTCCTGAAAGATAAAGCCCTGTCATCTCTTTTTCCATAGCCAAGAGATATTTCTTGTCAAATTCTCTTATCTCAGGATAGGAAATTTTAATTGCTGCAGTTTCTTCTGCACCAAAGAGGCTCATCTGGCCCTGTATGTTTCTCTTTCTTTCATTACTTACACTGTCCAGAATTCTTTCATATACAGCAAGGAGTTTTGACCTGTATACCTTAAAGCAGTCAAAGGCTCCTGCCTTAATTAAACTTTCCACAACCCTTTTGTTAATGCAGGCTGTATCAATTTTTCCGCAGAAATCCTCCAGGTCCTTGAACTTTCCTTTTTCTTCTCTTGAAACCACTATGCTGTCTATTACGTTAACTCCAACGTTTTTAACTGCAGAAAGGCCAAACCTTATTTTATTTCCGCTTACTGTGAATTTTGAATAACTTTCATTTATGTCTGGAGGCAGTATCTGTATACCTTGTTCCCCGGCAAATCTTATATAATATGCAACCTTTGTGTTGTCTCCCTTAACGCTGTTAAGCATTGCAGCAAGGTATTCCGCAGTGTAGTAGTGCATAAGATATGCAGTTTGGTAGCTTACCACTGCATAGGCTGCAGCATGGGATTTGTTAAAGGCATAGGATGCAAAGTCCATCATGGAATCAAATATGTTGTTTGCAGCCTCCTCTTTTATTCCTCTTTTTAAGCATCCCTCCACCTCATAGGTACCGTCGGGATTTTTTATACCATGTATGAAGTTCTTTCTTTCCTCCTCCATAACATGATGCTTTTTCTTTGACATTGCACGTCGTACCAGGTCGCTTCTACCCATGGAATACCCTGCAAGGTCTCTTACTATCTGCATAACCTGTTCCTGATAAACTATACAGCCATAGGTTACTCCAAGTATAGGTTCAAGCTCCGGAGTTTCATATTTTATATTTGAAGAATTTTTCTTATTCCTGATATACTTTGGTATTTCCGCCATAGGACCTGGTCTGTATAAACTGTTTCCTGCTATTATATCTTCTAGGGACTCAGGCTTTAGGTCCTTCATAAAGGATGCCATTCCAGCAGACTCAAGCTGGAATACTCCTGCAGTCTGGCCTTCTCCTATCATCTTGTAAACCTCAGCATCATCCAGGTCTATTTTGCTCATATCAAGGTTTATTCCACGGTTTTCCTTAACCATCTGTACAGTATCTCTTATAACAGTTAAAGTCCTAAGGCCCAGGAAGTCCATTTTAAGGAGACCAAGCTCCTCCAAGGCTCCCATGGTAAACTGTGTTACTATACTGTCTTCATTTTTTTGAAGTGGTACAAATTTAACCAAAGGCTCTGAGGCTATAACAACCCCTGCAGCGTGGGTGGAGGTATGTCTTGGAAGACCCTCCAGCCTTTTTGCTATATCAATAAGGTATTTACATCTTTCATCTTCATCATATATTTCTTTAAGCTCTTTATTTACTTCAAGGGCTCTTTCAATTGTTATTCCTATCATCTGCGGTATCATTTTTGCAATTTTATCTACCTCTGCATAGGAATAATCAAGTGCTCGTCCAACATCTCTTATACATGCCCTAGGAGCCATTGTTCCAAAGGTTATTATTTGTGAAACATTGCTCTTTCCATACTTTTGAACAACGTAATCTATAACCTCCTGGCGTCTTTCATAGCAAAAGTCACTATCAATATCCGGCATAGATACTCTGTCCGGATTTAAAAACCTTTCAAATATAAGGTTGTACTTTATTGGGTCTATTTTAGTTATATTTAAGGTATATGCAATAAGGGAACCTGCCGCAGAACCTCTTCCAGGCCCTGTCATGATTCCGTTGTCATCTGCGTATTTTATAAAATCCCATACTATAAGAAAGTAGTCCACATATCCCATCTGCTTTATTATTTTAAGCTCATACTGAAGCCTGTCCAAAAGCTCAGGGGTTACATTTTCATACTTCTCCCTTAAACCCTTGTTGCAAAGTTCCTCTAGGTATTCGTATGGATCTGTTCCCTCAGGCAGTGGGTACCTTGGAAGCTTAGATTTATGAAATTCATAATCAAAGTTGCACATATCCGCTATTTCAACTGTATTTTCAAGGGCCTTTGGAACATAGGAAAAGGTTTCATACATTTCCTCTGGGGATTTTAAATAAAACTGCTCAGAAGGATATTTCATCCTGTCTTCATCATTTACGGTTTTTGCTGTTTGAATGCAAAGGAGCACATCGTGAGATACGCTGTCTTCCTTATATATATAATGGGTGTCATTTGTTGCAACAAGAGGTATATCAAGTTTTTTTGACATTTTAACCAGGGCTTCATTAACTTTAAGCTGATCCTCTAAACCATGGTATTGAAGCTCAAGATAAAAATCCTCTTTAAATATATCCTTATATTCAAGAGCTGTTTTTTCAGCCTTGCTCATATTTCCCTGAAGTATACAGGACTGAACCTCACCCCCAAGGCATGCGCTTAAAGCAATTAAGCCTTCACTGTGGTTTTTTAGAAAATCCTTGTCCGTTCTTGGTTTATAATAAAAACCGTCAATAGATGCCTTGGACACTATTTCCATAAGGTTGCTGTAACCAATTTGGTTTTTAACCAAAAGCACAAGATGGTGGGTTTCGTTTTCCTTGTCATTTTGTTTTATATCAAGAGATTTTGCAGCAACGTAAACCTCACAGCCTAGTATTGGCTTTATTCCAGCTGCCACAGCCTCCTTGAAAAATTCAACGCAGCCAAACATAACCCCATGGTCAGTAATGGCAATGGAATCCATTCCAAGCTCCTTGGTTCTATTTATTAAATCTTTAATTTTTGCAGAACCGTCCAAAAGAGAATATCCGGTATGTGTATGCAGGCTTACCCATTTAACCATATTGTCACCTTCACTAAGATTTTCTAAGTACCTTTGCAGACAGCAGGGCTGTTGCAATAAGATCTTTTTTCCTGTCGTACATTTCTATCTGCACCTTGCAGAAGCTTCTTCCCATATCAATTATCTTTGTATATATATCTATAACGTTATCTATCTGCAGAGGCTGCATAAAGTATGTGCTTATGCTGTCCACAAATACGTTTATGTTATTTTTATGTCTTAAGGTCATTATTCCTACTGTAGATATAAGCATATTAAGAGAACTCCAGGAGGCTGTCCCAATTGGGTCCAGCATTTCAGGGGTTATTTTCCCGTAAAAGTACATCTCACCGCTGTTTGATTCAAATTCAAAGTTTTTAAGCACCAGGTCCTCCAAAGTTTCACCAACCTGCGGCTGCCTTGCTATATATTGGAGAGCTTTTATTACATCTTGTCTTGTAATAACTCCCACAAGCTTTTTATTTTGAACAACAGGACAAAGTTCTATTCCTTCCCAGCCTGTAATGTGTGCAGCATATGCCACCGTGGTTTTTGGTGTTACTGTTATTGGATTCTTGTACATTAATTTTCCAACAGTGTCACTTTCGTTTATTATTCCTGCAAGGTCCTTAAGACTTGCTATGCCAACCACCTTCATTTCATCATCCACCACAGGGTATCTCTGGTGCTGGGTCTGCTTCATAAGGTTTCTCCAGTGGGCAACTGTGTCAGTGGTTTTTAGGTAGTAAGGGGTTGTCTTCATTATGTCCTCTACCAATACTATGTCCTTTTTTATAAGACTTTCAGATATTGCCTTGTTAATCATGCTGGCTATGGTAAAGGTGTCATAAGTTGATGAAATAATAGGAAGACATTTTTCATTTGCAAGCTTTTTAATTTCTTCAGTACAGCCAAAGCCTCCTGTAATAAGTACTCCGGATTCATTTTCAAGGGCAATCCTGTGGGCTTGTTCCCTGTTTCCAACAATAAGAAGGCACCCTGGAGTTATATGTCTTTCCATGGCATCTATTGTCATTGCTCCAATAACAAACTTATGGAGGGTTTTGTGTATTCCGTCCTTACCTCCAAGCAAGGTCCCGTCTATTATGTTTATAACCTCACCATAGGTCAGTGCTTCTATACTCTTCTTTTCTACCTTTTCAATTCTTACAGTTCCAACCCTTGGAATTGTTGTAACAAATCCAAGTGAATCTGCATCCTTTATGGCCCTGTATGCTGTTCCATCACTTACTCCAAGGGCGCCGGCCACGCTTCTTACGGATATTTTTGTTCCAACTTCCAGCGACAAAATATATTTTATAATATCTTCGTGCTTAGACAAAACAATCCCTACTTTCCTTCTTTTATAATTTCTTCTGCTATTTTTTCAATACGCCTAAGCCTGTGATTTACTCCTGACTTTCCAACCACTGGATTAAGCATTTCTCCAAGCTCCTTTAAGGATTCGTCCGGATAGTTAAGCCTAAGCTCTGCTATTTCCCTTAAATTCTTAGGAAGCCTTCTAAGGCCTATTTCTCTTTCGATTAGCTTAATGCTTTCAACTTGTCTTACTGCAGCATTTACTGTTTTGCTTAAGTTTGCTGTTTCACAGTTAACAAGCCTGTTTACATTATTTCTCATTTCTTTCATTATTCTTACATTTTCAAGCTCCAGGAGAGATGCATGAGCTCCTATTATATTAAGGAGATCCACTATTTGTTCCCCTTCTTTTAAATAAACAACATAGCTGCTCTTTCTTTGTATAACCTTTGAAGTTAGTCCATATTTGTTTATTAAAAAACTAAGCTCAATGGCATAATCCTCATCATGAGTTACAAATTCCAGGTGATAGGTTTTTTCAGGATTGCTTATGCTGCCCCCACCTAAAAATGCACCTCTTATATATGCCCTTTTCATTTCCTCAAGCTGAAATATGTTTTGAGGTATGCTGTAATCAAGGGACAGGATATTGTCCTCTTCCTTGATCAGTCCAACTTCCTTAAGTATTTCCCTTACTCCCATTTCCTCAGTTATCATTATCATATATACGTTATTCTTTTTTAGGGAGTTGCTGCGCTTTACCATAATCTTGGTATGAATTCCAAAATGTTCTTTAAGAAGCTTAAATATAAATCTTGCTATAGCAGGATTTTCCGTGGTTACCTTAAAGCTGAACTGCTTGTTTCCACCAATAAGCAGGGTCCCGCTGACCTTCATTATAGCTGAAAGCTGAGCTACCGCTTCATTTTTTGATATATCTACATTTCTGCAGACTTCATTTTTTACTTTAACTGAAAATGACATATTATCCCTACCCGTTCTTGTTTTGTTTTAACCTTTCTGACATATAGAAGTATTCTATAATCTTCTTTCTATCATATTGAAGCTTCTTATCCATAATTGTTTCAATCAGTATAGCAGCAAGCTTTTCCGAGTTGTGCCTTACTAAACCGTTTGAAACCTTCACAAAATCTCCTTCAATTACGTTCACATTTAGTCCTTTGAAATTTTCTTCATTATATTTAACAAGCTCTGATCCGTTTTCCTTATATTTTTCCTCAAGTTCGTCACCAATTTTCCCCACATTAACTACAGTATAATCCACAATTCCATTATAGCTGTGTTTAGTTATTGCCCTAAGGTGATCTCCCACATCATACCCGTCTGTTTCTCCATTTTGAGTCATTATGTTTGATACATATATTTTAATAGCTTCTGATTTTTGAATTGAATTTAATATGTCCTTAATAAGAAGATTTGGTATAACACTGGTATAGAGGCTCCCAGGTCCAAGAATAATTGCATCCGCCTCTTCTATGGCTTCCATTGCCTCCTTTAATGCCCTTGCATTTTTAGGCTCTATAAATACCTTTTCTATGCCGCTTCCGGAAGCTGTGGCTTCTAGAGGTATGTTTGATTCTCCCTCTACAATGTTTCCATTCTTAAGTTTTGCCTTAAGCACTATGTTGTCAAGGGTTACAGGCATTACCTTTCCTGTTACCGCAAGAACGGAGCTCATTTTCTGCACTGCTTCCTCAAAATTGTTTGAAATTCCGTCCATGGCTGCAAGAAAAAGATTTCCAAAGCTTTGGTTTTTAAGTTTCCCTTCAGTAAACCTGTATTGAAGAAGCTCCTCCATAAGAGGCTCTGTGTCTGCCAGTGCCAATATGCAGTTTCTTATGTCCCCAGGAGGAAGTATTCCAAGGTCGTCCCTTAAATCTCCTGAGCCACCCCCATCGTCTGCAACAGTTACCACTGCAGTAACATTTGAGGTGTAGTACTTTAAACCTCTAAGCATGGTTGAAAGCCCTGTACCTCCCCCTATTGCTACTATTTTTGCACCTTTAACAAGAAGTCTTTTTTCATATATAAGATTTTCAAGCTTTCTTGAGTCTAGGGATACATTTAAGTACCCTTTGTTTATAAGTGATATTATTGATCTCATACCTTGAGTTACAGATATATATAGAACAAATAAGCCGCTTATAATTAAAAATACATAAAATGAAATGAAGTATAAACTGTAAAACTTTCTATTAACAAACTCCAGGGAGCCGAAAATAATAAAGAGTACCCCCATGAACCCAAGTAAAATCCAGCGCTTTACCTTAATACCAGGTCTGAGCCAGTCTACTATCTTCATAGTTTTTTACCGTCCTTGTGGATATCTTCTTCGATGTCCCTGTGATCCACTGTTGCCTTATGTCCATTGCTTAGCAGCTTTTCATGGATTGCATTTGCCATTGTAACAGAACGATGTCTTCCACCGGTACAACCTATGGAAATTATGAGCTGCCTTTTTCCTTCCTTTAGATAGCTAGGTATTAAAAACTCAAGCATATCATCTATTTTAGCTAAAAACTCCTTTGTTACATCGTATCCCATTACATAATCCCTTACAGGCTGCTCATTTCCTGAAAATTTCTTAAGTTCAGGAATGTAAAAGGGATTTGGAAGAAATCTAACATCAAAAACAAGATCCGAGTCCACAGGAATTCCATATTTAAAGCCAAAGGATACCACTGTAATCATAAGTTCCGACTCAATCTGACCGTTTTCTGTAAATATTTTAAGCACCTTATCTCTTAGTTCCCTGGTGCTAAGCCTTGAAGTATCAATAATCTGGTCCGCCCTGGTTTTCACTTCCTTAAGTCTGTTACGTTCTGAAGTTATACCGTTAATAATTCTGCCGTCAGGAGACAGAGGGTGTTTCCTTCTTGTTTCCTTGAACCTTTTTACAAGAACTTCATCAGATGCATCTAAAAACAATATTTCGTATTCATATTGCTGAAGCTTTAAATATTTTAAGCTCTCAAACAAATCATCAAAAAATTTACCTCCGCGAATATCAATTACCAGAGCAATTCTATCTATCTTACCATCAGTCTGGTAACATGCTTCAGCAAATTTAGGAATCAATGTAGGAGGCAAATTATCTACACAAAAAAAGCCTAAATCCTCCAAGCACCTTACTGCCTGGGTTTTTCCCGCACCGGACAAACCTGTTACTATTACAAATCTCATATTGCACCTCCTTGAGGGTTTTATAGTACAGTTTTTTATTTTATATTATAACACAATGAATTTAAAGATTAAATGGAGAATTAAGCCTTCTTAATTCTCCATTTTATTATTAATCTTCACCAATTATCCTTACTTCAGTAGATAACTGAACATCATATTTATCTTTTACTTCTTTTTGCACGATTTCAATTAGTCTCAAAATATCAATAGCATTTGCGCTGCCTTTGTTTATTATAAACCCTGAATGTTTTTTTGAAACCTCAGCATCTCCTACACTTAACCCTTTAAGTCCTGTATCTTCAATAAGCTTTGCAGCAAAATGACCTTCAGGTCTTTTAAAGGTGCTTCCTGCAGAGGGAAATTCCAAAGGCTGCTTTTCACTTCTTCTCTTGTTTAAATCCAAAATCCTGTTGTTGATTTTTTCGTATTCTCCATTTTGGAGTTCAAGAGTAACCTCAAGTACTGTATA
>JBLNDT010000048.1:0-101895 GCA_050261915.1 Solirubrobacterales bacterium | reverse complement strand
TTTATTGACATTTAGTTTTCTGAAGTTTATTATAAACACTAAGGTTAATGAAGAGAAGTAGTAAATATGGGAATTTAGTTTAAGCGAGTCCGGATTGGTGTAAGCCGGGCACTGTAGTCTTTATTGAATGGATCTCTGAAACGCAGTGCGAAATTTAGTAGCATGAGCCGGCAGTCTACCGTTATAGAGACAGGGTATCGAGAAATCCGTACCTGATTAAGAAAGCTTTTACTAAGGTGGCACAGCGAAATTATAACATTTCGTCCTTTGAGGACGGGATTTTTTTTGTATAATGCTTACACTTAAAAGCTAATATGGGTGGCACCACGGCTACTTCGTCCCATGATATGGACGGAGGAGCCTTTTTTTGTTAATAAAATTATTTTAATAAGGAGGAAGATTAATGGGGCAAATTAAAATTTATGGGTTAAAGGATAATTTAAACTATGTTAAAAGGAGATTGTCCGATGTTATTCAATCTTGCGAAGTTGAGGCTTTTCAGTATCCAAAAGAAAAGAGATTTCATAGATTTTTTCCTTTGGATAAAGAGGATTTTTATTATCCAAGGGATAAAACAGAAAAATATATAATAATTGAAATTAGTATATTTGAGGGAAGAAGCATTGAATCAAAGAAAAAACTAATAGAGCTTTTATTTGAAAGAATACAAAATGAGTTAGGAATATTCCATGATGATATAGAGATAACAATTTTTGAAACTCCTAGGTGCAATTGGGGGATTAGAGGGTTGCCTGGAGATAAGGTTGGGTTGAATTATACAGTGGGTGTATAATTTAACTGTTTATAATAGTTAAAAAAATTAATAAGAAAGTGGTGAACAAATGGGATTTATATTAAAGGATGTTGTACCTTGGGGCAGAAACTTAAATGAGTATAGAAAAATGTTTAATTTAACTGATGAAGAACTAGCCAATAAAAAAATAATTGGATTTGGAGATGGTCCTGCAAGCTTTAATTCAGAAGCAAAAAAATTAGGATACGATGTAACCTCACTTGATCCTATATATCAGTTCACAAATATAGAATTAGATAAAAGAATTAGTGAAACACGAGGCATTATTATAGATCAATTGAAAAACAATGCTGATAATTATATATGGAAAGATATTAAAAACATAGATGAGCTGGAATATGTACGTATGTCAGCTATGAAGACTTTTATTGCAGATTATGATGAAGGGAAATTGAATAGACGCTATATATATCATGAATTGCCAAATAGAACAGAATTTAAAGAAGATACATTCCATATAGGATTGAGTTCTCACTTTCTGTTGATGTATACAACACTTGGTTATGATTTTCATATTAAATCAATTGCTGAAATGCTGCGTATTTGCCGAGAAGTTCGTATATTCCCAGTAGTTGATTTAGATGGTAATAAGTCTGAGTTAATCAATAGGGTAATAGAATACTTTAAAGATCGTTATGAGGTTCAACTTGTTCCTACATCCTATGAATTTCAAAAATGCGATAATTTTATGTTATCTATAAAGAAATAAATATGTGATAAGAGATTGTGAATTTGACATTAGCACCCATCTGATTTAAGAGATGGGTGTTATAGGTTTTATAATAAATTAAATTTTTATTCTGTATAAGATGAAACCAGTTGCCTTGTCAATTCTAATGTTATCGGAATTCCACCAACCCCAAAATCAAATTCACCTAAAGGAATTATCATACACCATATATTTCTCCCATTCTGTAATCGTGTTTTATCACTAACAGAAATGAATACATTGGAAATATCTAAAAACAATTTCTTTTTTATTTCTTCACTGAAAGCATTTGAAAATGCATAAATTTTTATCACAACTTTATCCTGATTACCGGTTTCCCCTCCAACATATAAATTATCAAACTCCTTAATTTCTAATAACGCGATTGAGTTTGAAATGGGGTTATCTTTCAAGCCTTCTGACTCAATAAGTAATTTTGTCAACTTTTTTGATATTATAGATTTCTGATCATCTGTAATAAAATTTCGGGTAATTGAAACTTCTGCATATGGCATGTTTTATTTTCCTCCTTTACTAATTTACAAGATTATTTCAAATAATATATTTTGGCATAATACAATTAATTGAACAACCTATTGGTGTGTATATCCTGCAAACTGTTCGCCTAATATATCCTTTAAGTCAGATATGATTTTTTTGTCTTCTCCAATGTATTGAACAATTAAACTTCCCTTTTTATAAAAATGAGGAAATGAAATCCAACTTACATTCAATGATTTTGAATCATTACTATAGCTACAACCACCGCTGTCAATATGGCTTGCTTCATTTTCCATGTTTTCATCGTTGCTAAATAGGTATATATCTATTGCTTCATCATCTATCATCATTCTTTTCCTTGTGGTTGGGAGAAAGTCTTGTTGCACATCTTTAATTTCAAAATTATAGCCCTTATCTTTCATAGCATTTTTAAATTGCTCAATATTAAAGTTGTTCTTAGTGTGGTTTTCTCCGCTACATCCTACAAGCACAGTAATAAATAATACAGTAATAAATACTAGGATACGATTGCCTATTTTAACCATAATTGATTCTTCTCCTTATCCTTTAGATCTATCACACACCGGTATATGAATTAATACTTGATTAATAATGATGAACTATTTTTTAAAATAAAGATGGTAATTATATTAACAATAAAGCCTGCTGTTACTATTAATAAGGCATTTATATAGACATTCATTTGCAAAATACATATATTAATTAAATACAAGGCGCCAGTTATAAGTAAACCAATAATTGTGCCTACTAAGCCAATTATCCGCTCATCCCTTACTAATAAATTTGTAAAAATATTTATGGAACTTGCTAAGTAAGCTACAGCCAATGGAAGTATTATAAACAGCTCAGTTATTCCTATATTTATTTTACTACTAGGTATCATAATGGCACCAGCCTTAAGTAAGAATAAAGATATTATGCAATACAAATATCCAATAAATGTAGCAAGGAGAGTTTTACCTATTATAACGGAATACTTTGGTATATTCGCACACAAAATAATATCCAGTGTTTTATTATTTTTTTCTCGTATAAGTGAATTTAATGAAATTTGTCCGCTTATACCAAAAGCAACAATAGTAACTAGGTAAATTGGTTTCAATTGCTGTGGCATAATTGGAAACCTAGTTGGATATAAACAAATTAGTGGTAATAATACCATTAATAACATCCAGATAAGCTTTTTCCAATCCGCTTTTATTTCCCATAATTCCTTAAGTAAAAATGCTTTTATATAATTCATTATGCTATTCCTCCAATATCTCTGTATACTTCAGATACAAATCATCTAAAGGTTCTTTAATATCTTTCATTTCAGAATAAAAAACTTTCTTCCCACTTTGAAGTATCATTACTTTATTAGCAACCTTATAAACAAAATCTAAGTTATGGCTGCTAAAAATAATAGTTGTACCATTGCTTTGCAATTCTTTTATGGTTTTGATTAAAATGTTTAAGCTTTCAGGGTCAATACCATTGGTAGGTTCATCTAAAATCAAAATTTTGGATTTGCTGATCATTGCTGCAGCTAATCCTAATCTCTTTTTCATTCCATTTGACCATGTATAGGCCCTTTCATTTGCCCTATTTATTAATTTGAATCTTTTCAATAATTCCTCAGAATTTTCTTTAATAATTTTTAGTGGTAAATTTGATATTCTTCCCCTAAACTCTAAATTTTTATAAGCATTTAAATTTTCATATATTCCGTTATTTTCTGGCAACAAAGAAATTTGTTCAATTCCTTTGTTTTTCATATTATTTTCGGTGAATAAAACTTGTCCATCATTAGGACGCAATAATCCCATTATGATTCTAAACATGGTTGTTTTTCCAGCACCATTATGACCAAGCAAGGCAAAGACATCACCTGACTTTACATCAAAGGAAACATTATCAAGTACTGGTTTCTTATTAAATTTAAATATTATATTTTCTATTTTAAGCATAATATCCTCCATGTTTAACTTTGTGTGAAATTAAATTCTAAATCTATTTTTTGTATTTACATAAATTAAAATAAATGTGATTGTTCCAAAAAATAAAATAAATCCAATAACAGATAAATAGTATACGTTATACGTGTTGCTAAACCACATCAAGAAATTAGAAAAAGAAATTACAAACATTGCTTTGCCCATAAATTTGAACAATGCCTTTTCATCATATTTTGCCTTTTCTTCTTTACTCATAGTATTGTAACCTGCCAATAAAAAAGTACCTTTGCCAAAATAAAAGAGTACTCCTAAAATAAAAAATAAAACAATGCCCAATATCATTATTCTTTTCCCCCTCTACTCATTCACAAAACAAACTCACCTTAGAATTACAATTGTATTATAATATCATTGGAACAATATTACAATAAGTGTAAAATGTTGTAATTAGTCGAAAAGAGTCTCTGTTACCAGAGACTCTTTTTAAAAAAATTGTTTTAGTTCAGTTATGCTTTCAATTACAAGGTCTGCCTGGTCCAGCTCTTCAGGAGAACCATAGCCATAGCTGCAGCCAATGGTATATATGTGGTTTTTTCGACCACATTCAATGTCTTGAAATCTGTCACCTACCATAACCATATCCTTTGGATAATCATTTAAGATTGATTTTAATATTTCATCCTTGGGAATAAAATCAAATTCTTCCGCAGCTATCATTCTTTCAAAATATCTGTCCAGGTTAAATATTTTGCAGTGGCTTTCCTTGTAGTATATTTTACAGTTGCTTATAAAAATCAGGTGATAGCCTTTAGCTTTTAGGTAGGAAAGCGCCTCAATAGAGCCATCATATAATTCTGCTTTCCCTTCCAATGTAGCTGCACCCATTTTTTCTGAAATTATTTTGCTGCACTTTCTTCGCTCTTCAACTTCAATATTCGGCATGAAATTTTCCCACATTTCCTTTGGATTAAACCCCAGCCAATAGCTTATTTCAGCTTCGCTCCAATCCTTTGGTTTTGCGTATCCCTGTTCCACCAGGTAAGCATAAGCTTCCCGAAATGCAGGAGCATATATTTTCATGCCGTTATGAAGTGTACCATCATAATCGAAAAATATTGTTTTTACATTTTCAAAGTTGATCAAAGGCAGCCCTCCAATTTAAAACTGTTTTAAAAGATTTGTCATTTCTATAGCAGTTACAGCAGCATCATATCCTTTATTTCCTGCCTTTGTTCCTGCTCTTTCTATTGCCTGCTCAATGGTATCTGTGGTTAAAACTCCAAATACTACCGGCACTTCAGTATCCAGAGATACACTTGCAATTCCTTTAGATACTTCGCTGGACACGAAATCAAAGTGAGGTGTGGAGCCTTTAATAACAGCTCCAAGGCATATTACTGCATCATATTTTTTTGATTTAGCCATTTTTTTTGCTGCCAGTGGTATTTCAAAAGCACCAGGAACCCATGCAATTTCAATATCGCTTTCTGCTGCGCCGTGTCGCTTTAACCCATCCAATGCTCCGGACAGCAGCTTTCCACCAATAAATTCATTAAATCTTCCTACTATTATTCCGTATTTTGCTCCCTCAGATACTAATTTTCCTTCATAAGTTTTCATATTATTTATCTCCTTTTTCATTAAAATTTAATAAATGACCTAATTTTTGTTTTTTTGTTTTTAAATATGCTTCATTTTTTTCATTAAAATCTATTTGGATAGGAACCCTTGATACAATTTCAATTCCATATCCTGATAAACCAGCCATCTTTTTAGGATTGTTGGTTATAAGATTTATCTTTTCTATTCCAAGATCTACGAGAATTTGTGCGCCTATTCCATAATCTCTCATATCAGCAGGAAAACCTAAAGCAAGATTTGCTTCCACAGTATCCATTCCCTGGTCTTGCAATGCATAGGCTTTTATTTTATTTATAAGTCCTATGCCCCTTCCTTCCTGCCTCATATACAGAAGCACACCTTTTCCTTCTTTTTCAATCTGCTTAAGGGCCGAAGCTAGCTGGTCCCCACAGTCACATCTTAAAGAGCCAAAGGCATCACCGGTTAAACATTCTGAATGTACCCTCACAAGGATAGGTTCACTGCCCTTTATATCACCTTTAACAAGAGCTACATGGTGTTCCCCGTTTAATATGTTTTCAAAACCTATAAGTTTAAAATGACCGTATTTTGTTGGCATATCTGCCTCTGCAACTCTTTTAATGAAAACTTCCTTATCCTTTCGGTAGGATATAAGGTCTGCTATGGTTATTATTTTCAAATTATGCTTTTTTATATATTCCATTAGCTCAGGTGTTCTTGCCATGGTGCCGTCTTCACTCATTATTTCGCAAATAACACCAGCAGGCTTAAAGCCAGCCATTCTTGCTAGGTCCACAGCAGCTTCAGTATGACCTGCTCTTTTTAGAACTCCACCTTCACGTGCTTCTAGAGGAAAAACGTGTCCAGGCTTCCTGAAATCTTTTCCGCATGCATTTGGGTCTAACATCTTTTTTATTGTGGCAGCTCTTTCAAAAGCTGATATTCCTGTGGTTGTTTCTACGGCATCAATTGACACAGTAAATGCTGTCTGGTGATTATCTGTATTTTGTGAAACCATTTGGCATATATCCAGAGAATTAAGGAGTTCACCAGATGCAGGAGTGCATATAAGGCCTCTTCCGTAGGTGGCCATGAAGTTTATTGTTTCTGGAGTGACCATCTCTGCAGCCATTAGCAGGTCTCCTTCGTTTTCTCTATCTTCATCGTCCACTACAACAATAATTTTCCCATTTTTTATATCCTCTAGAGCTTCTTCTATGGTGTTAAATTTATACATAATATTTCCTCCTTTATGCAAAACCATGTGTGCTAAGAAAGTCCATATCTATGCCTTTCTTAGCAGAAGGGTTTTCTTCATGTTTTATAAATTTTTCAATGTATTTTCCAACAATATCACATTCCAGATTTACCATATCCCCAATATCTTTTTTAAGCAAGGTGGTGGCATCCTTTGTGTGAGGAATTATCGAGACCTTAAATCTCTCATTATCCACATATGCAACTGTAAGGCTTACTCCATCTATTGCAATGGAGCCTTTTTCAACAATGTATTTTAAAATTTCTGGTAGAGTTTTTATGGATATCCAAACTGCGTTATCTTCCTTTGTGTAATTTTCAATTTCCCCAGTTCCATCAATATGACCGCTCACTATATGACCTCCAAGTCTATCCGTAGCCCTTAGTGCTCTTTCCAGGTTTACCTTGGTTCCTTTAGAAAAGCTTCCCAGATTGCTTCGCCTCATGGTTTCACCCATTACATCCACAGAAAACTTATCCGTGTCAAATTCTGTTACAGTAAGACATACTCCATTTGTACATATGCTGTCTCCAAGCTTAACATCCTCTAGGACTTTTTTTGCTTTTATGGTGATTCTTGCACCTTTTGAAGATTTTGTTAAGTTTGATATTTCACCAATTTCCTCCACGATACCTGTAAACAATATTTACACCTCCTTAATGTAGCCTTCTATCATTATGTCATCATCAAATCTTTTTATATCAATATTTCTTAGATTTATGGCATCTTTCATAAGTTCAATGCCCTTTCCTCCCACAGGGGTTTTGGCATTTTCACCACCTATAATTTTTGGAGCGATAAATGCATTAACCTTATCAACAATGCCTGCGTTTAGGGCGGAATAGTTTATTTTGCTTCCACCTTCAATAAGTATGCTGTCTATTTTTTTCTCTCCTAGGACCTTCATAAGATATTTTAGGTCCACCATGTTTTCTTTCATAGGGGTTAATATTATTTCTGCTCCTTTATCTTCAAGAGCCTTAATTTTTTCAGCTGGGGCATTTTCCGTTGCTGCTATTATTGTTTTTGAAGTTGAATCAAGATTTAAAACCTTTGCAGAAAGAGGGATTTTTGCACTGCTGTCTATTATTATCCGAACAGGGTCTTTTCCTTTAAATCCTCCAATCCTTGTGGTAAGGCTTGGGTCGTCAGCTAATACAGTGCCTATACCAGCCATTATTCCCGAAACTCTGTGTCTTAAAAGATGCACATAATTTCTTGATTTTTCACAGGTTACCCATTTCGAATCTCCGGAAAAGGAAGCAATTTTTCCATCTAAAGTCATAGCTGTTTTCATTATGCAAAAGGGGAGCTTTGTGGTTATATATTTTAAAAATATCTCGTTTAATTTCTTTCCTTCTTCCTCTAATACCCCTGTTACCACTTCAATTCCATTTTCCTTAAGGATTCTTATTCCATTACCTGAAACAAGAGGGTTTGGGTCTTTAAGGCCAATGATAACTTTTTTAATCTTTTTTTCAACTATTGCATTGGCGCAGGGGGGGGTGTTTCCATAGTGGGAGCAGGGCTCCAAGGTTACATACATGGTAGCTCCAGCCACGTCCTCTCTTGCATTTTTAAAAGCATTTATTTCTGCATGGCTGCTTCCGTATAATTCATGCCAGCCTTCTCCGATTATTTTTCCATCTCTCACTATTACAGCTCCAACTAAAGGATTCGGATTAGTAAAGCCTGCACCTCGTTCAGCCAGTTCCAAAGCGCGTTTCATCATTGATATATCCAAAGAATCACCTCGTTTTTATAAAAAATAAAACCCTGAGAATTGTATTCCCAGGGCATAAAAGCATAACAGCATTATTATTATAACCATATTTTTCTTCTTTCATCCAGACTTTACTGTCGGCTTCGGAATTTAACCGAATCTGCCTTACGGCTCGCGGGCTTTACCGCCGGTGGGGAAATTAACCCCGCCCTGAAGATATATTAAATTTTACAAGTTCATATTAGCACCATTACAAAAATTAGTCAATAGTGACATAGCATGCAAAAATAATGTATAATTATGAGGGTGATATTATGATAAATGAAATTTATAAAAATATTTTTAAGATTGAAATACCCCTTCCAGACAATCCATTAAGAGAACTGCACTGTTATGTAATTAAATCGGAAAACCGAAATCTTATAATAGATACAGGTTTTAACACTGAGGAATGTAAAAGAGTACTTTATAATGGGCTTGAGGAAATTGGAGCAAAACTAAACAAAACAGATCTTTTTGTTACCCATCTTCATTCTGATCACTGCGGCCTTGCTAAAGAACTAAGCAATAAAGGCTCCATAGTATATACAGGAAAAACAGACGGGGAACTTATCAACTTAATGTGCAGCAACAGCTACTGGGATAAATACAGGGACTTTATTAAGCTGTACGACCTGGAAAAGGATAAGGTTCTTATAGAAAACCATCCTGGGTTCAAATTTTGCCCTAAAGAGCCGGTGGATTTTATTACCTTAACCGAAGGGGATGTAATTGCTGTAGGGGAGTACTCTCTTGAAGTTATTGATATTCCAGGACATACCCCAGGACATGCAGGGCTTTACGAAAGAAAACATAAGCTGTTTTTTTGTGGTGACCACATACTAGGAAAAATAACTCCAAATATATCCTTTTGGGGTTTTGAGCAGGATATTCTTCAGGTTTTCTTCAATAGCTTAAATAAGGTTTATGATTTTGAGATAGACCATCTTTTTACGGCTCACAGGGATACTGTACCGAACCATAAAAAGAGGATCAATGAGCTTTTGGAGCATCATCAGGAAAGGCTTAAGGAAATTACCCGGATAATTCAGGATGAAAAGAAGTCTGTAAGGGATATTGCTTCCTCCATGCATTGGAGCGTTAAAGGTAAATCCTGGGTTGACTTTCCAGATGCACAGAAATGTTTTGCCTCCGGGGAGACCATGTCCCATCTTGAGCACCTTTACTGCACTGGGAAAGCAGAAAGAACACTGGAAAATGGAATTTTATATTATAAAGGAATTTAGCCCTCCATTTGGAGGGCTGTAATTATTTTTTGTGTTCTTTGCAAAAGTCTATAAAATATTTATGAAATCTTAAATCACTTGTAAGTTCAGGGTGAAATGAAGTTACAAGCATACTTTTCTCTTTTGCTGCAACTATATTTCCATTTACCTGGCATAATATATCCACATTAGAACCAGCAGCTATAATGTATGGGGCTCTTATAAATACCATTGGAATTGGTTCACTATCTACAGCATATATTTTTTCAAGGGTTTCAAAGCTGTCCAGCTGACTCCCGTAAGCATTTCTCTTTACCGTAATATCCATCACATCAAGATGCTTTGTTTCATCATTTTCTATTTTTTTTGCAAGAAGTATCATTCCTGCACAGGTACCCCAAACTGGAAATCGATTTACTATTTTATTTCTAAGCTTATCCATTATCCCTGTGATATTAAGGAGTTTTCCTAAGGTTGTACTTTCACCTCCTGGAAGAATAATTCCATCCAGGTCATCCAGTTCCTCTGCTTTTCGTATTTCAACAGCTTCACAGCCTAAGGCTTTTAAATGATTTATGTGCTCTATTACTCCACCTTGAAGAGCAAGTACACCAATTTTCATTTTACCAGCCTCTTTCCTCAAATTTGTTTGTTAAGTCGCTGCAGTTAATTCCAACCATTGCTTCACCAAGATCCTCTGAAACCTCTGCAAGAATCTTAGGGTCGTTGTAATAGGTTGTTGCCATAACTATTGCTCTTGCTCTCTTTTCAGGATCTCCTGATTTGAAAATTCCAGAGCCCACAAATACTCCTTCAGCACCAAGTTTCATCATAAGGGCAGCGTCTGCTGGAGTTGCAACTCCACCAGCTGCAAAATTAACCACAGGAAGTTTTCCGTTTTCATGCACATATTTTATAAGGTCAAAAGGTGCTCCATATTCCTTTGCAATAGTCATGAGCTGATCCTTTGGAGAATTTTTAACTCTTCTGATGTCGTCCATTATTGTTCTCATATGGATTACTGCCTGAACCACATCTCCAGTTCCAGCTTCACCCTTGGTTCTTATCATTGCAGCACCTTCACCTATTCGTCTTAATGCTTCCCCAAGATTTCTCGCACCGCATACAAATGGAACATTAAAGTTTGTTTTATCAATGTGATATTTATCATCTGCAGGGGTAAGTACTTCACTTTCATCAATGAAATCAACACCAATTGATTGAAGTATTTCTGCCTCAACAAAGTGACCTATTCTTACTTTTGCCATAACAGGAATGGATACTGATGAAATTATGTCTTTTATCATTTTAGGGTCGGACATTCTTGAAACTCCGCCCTCTTTTCTTATATCAGCAGGTACTCTTTCAAGTGCCATAACAGCACATGCTCCTGCTTTTTCAGCAATTTTGGCCTGCTCTGCATTTACTACGTCCATTATTACTCCGCCCTTAAGCATCTGAGCCAAATTTTTGTTTAAATCATATCTTCCCATAAAACACACTCCTAATTTTTAATTTAAGTTGATTATAGGACAATAAAAATTTTATTCAAATGTATCGATACACTACAGATTGAAATATATGTAAATTACCTGTATAATAAATATAAATTATAAGCGGAGGTCTATTATGAGAGATGCTGAAAAAACCATAGGGAACTTAATTGACAAGGCAGGGAATTCATTTATTGGATCTGTAGATGAAAATGGTTTTCCAAATATGAAGGCTATGCTCCCCCCAAGAAAAAGGGATGGAATAAAATATTTTTATTTTACCACGAATACTTCTTCTATCCGGGTAGGTCAGTATAAAGAAAATCCAAAGGCATCCATTTATTTTTATGATAAAAGATTTTTCAGAGGGGTAATGCTCCTAGGAACCATGGAAGTATTGGAGGACAGTGAATCAAAAGAGATGATATGGCTTGAGGGGGACACCTTATATTACCCTTTAGGAGTAACTGATCCAGACTATTGTGTTTTAAAGTTTACAGCATCAAGAGGTCGTTTTTACAGTAATTTTAAATCAGAAAATTTTGAAATTGTTTAAAAAAAGTTATTGACATTTCCTTTTTTTGAGTTTATTATAAACACTAAGGTTAATGAGGAGAAGTAGTAAATACGGGAATTTAGTTTAAGCGAGTCCGGATTGGTGTAAGCCGGGCACTGTAGCCTTTATTGAATGGATCTCTGAAACGCAGTGCGAAATTTAGTAGCATGAGCCGGCAGTCTACCGTTATAGAGACAGGGTATCGAGAAATCCGTACCTGATAAAGAAAGCTTTTACTAAGGTGGTACAGCGAAATTATAACATTTCGTCCTTTGAGGACGGGATGTTTTTTTGTTTAATGCTTACACTTAAAAGCTAATATGGGTGGCACCACGGCTACTTCGTCCCATGATATGGACGAAGTGGCTTTTTTTGTTTATTAAAATTTTGAGGTGAATGAGATGTTAAATTTATCAAAAACAGAATTTGAAGAGTTTAAAAAGTTAAAAAAAGCATTTCCATTATTTTTAAAAGTAAATGCAGATCAGCTTACTCCCATAGGAATTTATTACAGCCTTAAGGGAAGAAAAAAATTTTTACTTGAAACTGTATATTCAGAAAGAGAGATTGGAAGATACTCTTTCATAGGATCAGAGCCATATCTTGAAATAACAAGCAAGGGCAATGATGTTAAGGTTACTCAGGGCATAGAAACAAAAGAATACCAGGGAAAGGTTTTGGATTTTGTAAAAAAAAGCATGGATTTCGATTATGAAGCATCCGGACTCGAAACCTCATTTACAGGTGGGGCCATCGGGTACGTAGGGTACGATGTTATAAGGCAGTATGAAGTGCTCCCTAACTGCAATGAGGACCATATAGATGTTCCGGAAGCATACCTTATGTTTTATAAAACCTTTATATGCTACGACCACTTTGAACACAAAATGTATCTTGTATACAATGTTTTGCCAGAAGACAATGAAGAATACGAAAAGATTAAATTAAAACTTATAACTTTAAAGAATCTTGTGGAAGAAAACAACGTTGTTTATGGCTTAAAGGAGCCGGACCATGATAAATGCCAGCAGTCAAATTTTACTAAGGATAAGTTTTGCACTCTGGTTGAAAAAGCAAAGGAATATATAAAAGCTGGGGATATATTTCAGGTGGTTTTATCACAAAGACTTAAATTTAAAACCAAATCAGAGTCCTTTGATGTGTACAGAAGGCTTAGGTCAAAAAATCCATCACCCTATCTTTTTTACATGGACTTTGGTTCCTTCCAGGCTGCAGGGTCTTCCCCGGAATCTTTGGTTACAGTAAAGGGTAATGAGGTTAAAACTAATCCAATAGCAGGCACAAGACCACGGGGAGGAAGTGAAGAACAAGACCTTAAGCTTAAGGCTGAGCTTTTAGAGGATGAAAAGGAAAAAGCTGAACACGTTATGCTGGTGGACTTAGGGCGAAATGACATAGGAAGGATAAGTGAATTTGGAACAGTAAAGCTTGACAGATTCCTAGAGGTGGATTTTTATTCCCATGTTATGCATATTGTTTCAATGGTATCTGGAAAACTTAAAGAAAACCTCACCTGTTTTGACGCCTTAAGCTCCTGTCTCCCGGTTGGAACTGTTTCGGGGGCACCAAAAATAAGAGCAATGGAAATTATTGATGAACTTGAGGAAAGTAAAAGAGGCTTATATGCAGGGGCGGCAGGTTACTTTTCCTATAACAGGGACATGGATACATGCATTGCAATAAGAACAATACTTTTCAAGGATGGATATGCATATGTTCAGGCTGGAGCAGGAATAGTATATGATTCTGTACCTGAAAATGAATATCTTGAAACATTGAATAAGGCCATGGCAATGAAGGAGGTGATTTAAATGATTCTGCTAATAGACAATTATGATTCCTTTACCTATAACCTTTATCAGTATATAGGTGAAACTTATGGAGACATTATTGTGGTTAGAAATGACGAAATATCCATTGGTGAAATAATAAAGCTTAATCCAAAGGGGATTATTCTATCACCCGGTCCTGGAATTCCTGAAGATGCAGGAATATGTGTTGATTTAATAAAAGAAATCAAAGGGAGAATACCAATCCTTGGAATATGCCTTGGTCATCAAGCTATAGGTCATGCATATGGAGGCAAGGTAATAAGGGCAGAGGTTGTTAAACATGGAAAAACCTCAAGAATAAAACACAAAGAAGATGCCCTCTTTAAGGATATTGAAGCTGAGATAGCTGTTATGAGATATCATTCCCTGGTAGTTGACAGCAACACCTTGCCAAAGGAACTTGAAATTACTGCAAAAAGCCTGGATGATGATGCAATAATGGCATTTAGGCATAGGGATTACAAGGTTTATGGAGTTCAGTTTCATCCAGAATCAATATTTACTGAGAAGGGAAAAAGCATAATAAATAACTTTTTGTTGGAGGTATGCAATGTTACAGGAAGCAATAAAAAAAGTAGTAATTAATAAAGATTTAACAGAAGATGAAGCCTACGAAGCCATGAATGAAATAATGATGGGAAAAGGAACAGAGGCTCAAATTGGAGCATTTCTTGTAGCACTTAGGATGAAGGGTGAAAAAATTGATGAAATAACAGGCTGTGCCAGGGCCATGAGAGACAATGCAGTTAGGGTTAAGTTAAATTCCAAGTTTGTAATTGATACCTGTGGAACTGGTGGAGACGGGGGTAAAACCTTTAACATATCTACTGCAGTTGCAATAATTGCAGCAGCGGCTGGAATTAAGGTGGCAAAGCATGGGAACAGAGCAGTTTCAAGCCAGAGCGGCAGTGCAGATGTGCTTTCTGAACTTGGGTTTAATATAGAACTTGAAGCAGAAGCTGCTGCAAAGTGCATTGACGAAAAGGGTATGGCATTTCTATTTGCACAAAAATACCACCATGCCATGAAAAATGTAGCTGGTACAAGAAAAGCATTGGAAATAAGGACAATATTCAATATCCTTGGACCATTAACCAATCCAGGTTTTGTTAAGGGGCAGATTCTAGGGGTTTACAATAAGAACTTAACAAATACCATGGCAAGGGTACTTTTAAATCTAGGCTCAGAAAAGGCCTTGGTGGTTTCCGGTGATGACGGGCTAGATGAAATAACCACTACTTCTCTTACTCATGTAAGCGAAGTAAAAGATGGAAAGGTAGTTGACTATACTATAAACCCTATGGATTTTGGAATTAATTTAGCTTCTCCTGAAGAAATAAAAGGGGGCAGTGCAAAGGAAAACTCTGAAATTATACTAGACATTTTAAAAGGAACCAGGGGGCCTAAAAGGGATGTTGTTCTATTAAACAGCGGTGCAGCACTATATGTTGGGAATAAAGCCAGTTCAATAAAAGAAGGCATAAGGCTCTCAGAGGAGCTCATTGATTCAGGAAAAGCATATGAAAAGCTGAAAGAACTTGTAAATTTCAGCAAAATGCTTCACTAGGGAGGTATTTATGATTTTAGATGACATAGTTGCATATAAAAAAATGCAAATAGAAAAAGAAAAAGAGCAAAATCCGCTGATTGATTTAAATATTCAAAGTGGAGGAACAAGAAATTTTAAACAGGCATTATGCAAGGAAGGTATATCCTTTATTGCAGAAATAAAAAAGGCATCCCCCTCAAAGGGGATAATAAAAGAGGATTTTGATCCTGTAAAAATTGCTGAAATTTATGAAAAAGCACCAGTTGACGCAGTATCAATTTTAACAGAAAAAAACTTTTTTATGGGTTCTGATGATTATATAAAAGCTGCTAAAAAGGTTAATTCAAAACCAGTTCTTAGAAAGGATTTTATAGTTGACGAGTATCAGCTTTTTCAGTCTAAGGTTATAGGTGCAGATGCAGTTTTGCTTATTGTGTCAGTTTTGGGGGACAGGATTCCTAAGTTTTACACATTGGCTAAAGAACTTGGACTTGATGTTATTACTGAGGTGCATAGTGAAGAGGAACTAGATACAGCCTTAAACAGTTCTTGCGACATTATTGGAATAAATAACAGAAACCTTAAGGATTTTACTGTTACTCTAGACACCACAGAAAAGCTTATAAAGCAAATACCAAAAGAAATTATAACTGTATCTGAAAGTGGAATTAAAACTCCTGAGGATATCAGGTTTTTAAACAGTATTGGAGTTAATGCAGTGCTTATTGGTGAAACCTTTATGAGGAATTTGGACAATATAAACAGTTTTATATTAAACTCCAGGTAAAAGTCATGACAAAGATAAAAATATGCGGAATAACAAGAAAAGAGGACATTGAATATTTAAATGAGCTTAAACCTGATTATGCAGGCTTTGTATTTGCAAAGAGCAGAAGACGGGTAACCTTAGAAAAAGCCAAAGAACTTATTAGTTTGCTTGATAAAAAAATAAAGCCTGTGGGAGTATTTCAAAATGAAAATATAAATATTGTAAAACAGTTTGCAAAAGATTTAAACCTTGAAATAATACAGCTTCATGGAGAGGAAAATGAAAGTTACCTTGATGAATTATGCAAATTCAAAGTTTGGAAAGCCTGTTCCGTGGATGTTGATAATGGAGAGTTAAAGGGAAGCATAAATTCCACAGCTGAGGGGATTTTGCTGGACAGCTGCAAAGGAAATGCCGCAGGGGGCACTGGAATTTGTTTTAACTGGGACATAATAAAAAGTTTAAACATTGATAAAAAGTTGATTTTGGCAGGAGGATTAAACCCTAAAAATGTGAGGTCTGCTATAGATATTGTAAATCCATTTGCAGTAGATGTCTCAAGCGGGGTTGAAACAAATGGAGTAAAAAATTATAAAAAAATAAAAAAATTTATAGATAAAGTGAGGGAAAATATATGAACGGAAGATTTGGAAAATTTGGCGGACAATACGTACCGGAAACCATAATGAAAGTATTGATAGAACTGGAACAGGAGTATGATAAAGCTTCAAAGGATGAAAAATTCATGGAGGAGTATAGATATTATCTAAAAGAGTATTCTGGTAGAGAGACGCCTCTATATTTTGCAGAAAACCTTACAAAAAAGCTTGGCGGTGCCAAGGTTTATTTAAAAAGGGAAGACCTTAACCATACTGGCGCCCATAAGATAAATAATGCATTAGGTCAGGCTCTCCTTGCAAGAAGAATGGGTAAAAAAAGAGTAATAGCAGAAACAGGGGCTGGTCAGCATGGTGTTGCAACAGCTACTGCAGCAGCAATGTTTGGAATGGAATGTGAAATATTCATGGGGGAAGAGGACATAGAAAGACAGGCATTAAATGTAGTCCGTATGAAAATGCTAGGTGCAAAGGTTACAGCTGTTACCACAGGCACTGGAACCTTAAAGGATGCAGTTAACGAGGCCATGAGAAACTGGGTTGGAAATATTGAAGACACCTTTTATATAATGGGCTCCTGTGTAGGACCTCATCCTTATCCAACAATGGTAAGGGATTTTCAAAGAGTAATAGGAGATGAAGTTAAGACCCAGATACTCAAAAAGGAAGGACGCCTTCCAGATTATATTATTGCATGTGTAGGAGGCGGAAGCAATTCCATAGGAATATTCTACCCATTTAAAGAAGATAAAGAAGTTAAGCTTATCGGGGTTGAAGCAGCTGGTTTAGGTGTGGATACAGATCAGCATGCAGCAACTATCGCAAAGGGTTCCTTAGGGGTGCTCCATGGAATGATGACTTACCTTCTTCAAGATGAGGAAGGTCAGATAATGCCTGTATACTCAATATCAGCAGGTCTGGACTATCCTGGAATAGGTCCGGAACACGCTTACTTTATGGAAACAGGAAGGGCAAAGTATGTGCCAATTACAGATCAAGAGTCTGTAGATGCCTTTATGGAGCTTTGCAGTACTGAAGGAATTATTCCTGCCATAGAAAGTGCCCATGCCCTGGCAGAGGCTCTTAAACTTGCTCCCAAACTTCCAAAGGACAACATAGTAGTGGTTAATTTGTCAGGAAGAGGGGACAAGGACGTGGATACAATTGCCAAGGTTCTTAATATATAAATATTTTTAAAGGAGTGATTAACATGAATAGGATAGATAGCAAATTTAAATTGCTGAGGGAAGAAAATAAAAAGGCTCTTATACCATTTATAACTGCAGGAGATCCAAATTTGGAAACTACAGTAGAGCTTGTACTAGGGATGGAAAAGGCAGGGGCAGACATAATAGAGATTGGAATCCCATATTCAGATCCAATGGCAGATGGAGTTATAATACAGCAGTCCTCCACCAGAGCATTAAAAAACGGAGCAAAAATTCCAAGAATAATGGAGGCTGTAAAGGCAGTAAGAAGTAAAAGCCAGGTTCCTTTAATTTATCTTGTTTATTACAATTCCGTTTTCAAATATGGCATGGAGAAGTTTTTGAAAGAATGCTCTGAGGCTGGAGTGGATGGTGTTATAATACCTGACCTGCCTATAGAGGAGAGAGAAGAGATAACCCAAATTGGTGATAAGTACGGAATATGCCTTATCCCTTTGGTTGCGCCAACATCAAAGGAAAGAATAAAGAAAATAACAGAAAATGGAAAAGGCTTTGTTTACTGTGTTTCCACAAATGGAGTTACAGGAGTTAGGCAGGAAATTGGAACTGACATTAAGAGTTACATGGATATAGTATCAGGTTATACTGATATGCCAAAGGCCTTAGGTTTTGGCATATCAAATGCAGAAATGGTTTCAAAATACAAAGATTACTGTGATGGAATTATTGTGGGAAGTGCTGTTATAAAAAAAATTTCAGAGGCAAAAAATAACAGTGAAGCCATTGAAAACACTGTGAATTTTATATCAGAGTTAAAAGGGGCATTATCAAAATATTAAAAAAAATCAATTGACATTAATAAATTAGGTGCTATAATTACGTTAATATTAAATTTATGGAGGTATCCTGTTATGGATAAGATCATTGGAAAGGGATTAAGCGGAAAATATTATTTTTATTTTAGCTGGGGCTATTTTTATTTTAGCGCTGGTTATTTGTTCTGCGAAAAATTTTATATTCCTCTTTGCAATGAGTTGAATAAATTTAAGTATCGTCAAGCAGTGAATTCCTGCTTAGTATAGTGTCATAAATTATGTTTATGTGATAAGGCTCATTGGAGCCTTATTTTTTTTTACTAATTCCCAGCCGGCAAGTGGATTAGGAAATATATATTAATTAAAAAATTTAGGAGGTTACGTTATGATAGTTATTTTAAAACCTGATACAACAAGAACTGAAATAGATAGAATTAAAAGCAAAATCGAATTGGAGGGCTGTAAAGTGTGTGAAATTCAAGGTGAAAATCAGTGTATATTTGGGCTAGTTGGAGATACCTCAACAGTTGATCCAAGCAAAATCGAAGCTAATGAACATGTGGAAAAGGTTACAAAGGTACAGCAGCCATACAAACGTGCAAATAGAATCCTTCACCCTGAAGACACAATAGTAAAGGTAGACAATGAAACAATAGGTGGTGGAAAGCTTGCAGTTATTGCAGGGCCTTGCTCAGTGGAAAGTGAAGAGCAGATAATAGAAATTGCAAAGCATGTTAAGGCAGCAGGTGCAGGATTTCTTAGAGGAGGAGCATTCAAACCTAGAACTTCACCATACAGCTTCCAGGGTTTAAAACAACACGGACTTGAACTTTTAAAACTGGCAAAGCAGGAAACAGGATTGCCAATAGTAACTGAAATAATGACAGCAGATATGATAGAGGATTTCGCACTAAATGTAGATGTTATACAGGTTGGTGCAAGAAATATGCAAAACTTCGAGCTTCTTAAGGAACTTGGAAAAACCGACAAACCAATTCTTTTAAAAAGAGGTTTATCTGCGACAATAGAAGAGTTGATTATGTCTGCAGAATACATCATGTCCGAAGGAAATGAAAATGTAATTCTTTGCGAAAGAGGCATAAGAACCTTCGAAACTTACACAAGAAATACTTTGGACTTAAGTGCAATTCCAGCAATAAAGAGACTCAGCCATCTTCCTGTAATAGTAGATCCTAGTCATGCAGCAGGAATGTGGTGGATGGTAGAACCACTTTCAAAGGCAGCTGTAGCAGTAGGTGCAGACGGACTTATAATAGAGGTTCACAACGATCCTGAAAACGCTAAATGTGACGGACCACAGTCAATAAAACCAGAAAGGTTTAAGTCATTAATGGACTGCTTAACCATTATGGCAAATTTGGAAAAAAGGGTGATTTAATTGGAGGACTCAGATTTTAAGGATTTTACTATTACAATAGTGGGACTTGGACTTATAGGCGGTTCTTATGCCATGGCACTTAAAGAATTAAATCCTCATGAAATATGTGGAATAGATATGGATGAGGAAGCTGTAAAAAAGGCATTAGAGGATGGTATAATTAATAGAGGATCTAAAAATCCTGAGGAAATCTTAAGGGATGCGGATCTTGTTATAATAGCACTTTACCCTGAGGAAGCAGTGAAATTTATTAAAAACAATATTCGCAATTTTAAAAAAAATGCAGTAATAACAGATGTTTGCGGAATAAAAAAAGGAATAATTGATGAGGTTCATTCATTTTTGCCAGAGGATATTGATTTTATAGGAGGCCACCCTATGGCAGGAAAGGAAACAAAAGGACTCCAGGCAGCAGACAAGGATCTGTTTAAGGATGCAAATTATATAGTAACCCCGGTGGAAAGAAATAAAAAGGAAAATGTTGAACGTATATGTAAAATGGCAGAAGCCATAGGGTGCAAAAATGTGGTTTCAATAGATCCAGAGGAACATGACAGGTTAATATCCTTTACAAGCCAGCTGCCCCACGTTATAGCAGTTTCTCTTATAAATTCAAGCAACCCAAAGGATAATATAGGTTTGTTTACAGGTGGGAGCTTTAAAGATGCAACCAGGGTTGCAGTGATAAATTCTATGCTTTGGACCCAGCTTTTTACTTTGAATTCAGAGAATTTAATTGATGAAATAGAAAAATTTGAAGAAAATATTAAAATAATAAAAAAGGCAATCAAGTCAGAGGATAAGAACACCTTAGAGGATATATTCAACTGTGCCGCACAAAATAAAAGAAAGATGATGGTATGAAATGAGAGAGCTTGAAATTAAATTAAAAGACAAGGAATATAAGATTTTTATTAAAAGGAATATTTCAAAGGAAATTGGTGAGTTTTTGAAGATAAACTACAAGGCCAAAAAAGTTGCTGTGATTACTGATCACAACTTAAACAATATCTATGGTAGTGAATTTGAAAAGCTTATAGCTGAAAATGGATTTGAAACAAAAATAATATCTGTTAAACCTGGAGAGGAAAGCAAATCCTTGGAAACACTAAAAGTTGTGTATGAAGAACTTTCAAAATTCAAGCTCACTAGGGAAGATTTAATATTGGCTTTTGGAGGAGGAGTAGTTGGAGACCTGGCAGGATTTGCAGCATCAACCTACTTAAGAGGAATACCTTATATTCAGGTACCAACCTCACTTCTGGCTCAAGTTGACAGCAGCATAGGGGGAAAAGTTGCAGTGGACCTGCCTTGGGGGAAGAATCTTGTAGGAAGTTTTTACCATCCTGAGGTTGTTTTCATAGATCCAGAGCTTTTAAGGACTTTAGAAAAGAAATTTTTTCATGACGGCTTGGCTGAAGTTATAAAATATGGGTGCATTAAAGATGAATCTATAGTTAAAGATTTGATGAAATTTAAAAGCGACGATGAACTTTTAGATAATATCGATTTAATAATATATAAATGCTGCAGTATAAAAAAATCTCTTGTGGAAATGGATGAAAGGGATTTTGGGGATAGAATGCTTCTAAACTTTGGTCACACTCTTGGTCATGTGGTGGAAAAATATTTTAATTACAATAAATATACCCATGGAGAGGCTGTGGCTATAGGTATGGTTCATATAACAAGAAATACTGAAAAGCTTGGTTTAACAGAAGAGGGTACAGCAAAGCGCATAGAAGATATATTAAAAAAGTTTGGGCTTCCATATAATACACCTGAAATGGAAAAAGGGGCTGCTCAGGATACAGTGCTCCTGGATAAAAAAAGCAGTGGAAGCAAAATAAGCCTTGCCTTAATAACATCAATAGGAAACGGATTTATTAAAAAGATAGAAATTAATGATTTGAAGGATTATATATAATAGAAAAAAAGGAGGTTGTAATATGAAGTACGTAGTACTTAATCCAAGTAAATTAAAAGGAATGGTTACTGTTCCATCCTCTAAGAGCCTTTGTCACAGAGCAGTTATTTGTGCAGGCCTGGCAGATGGAACAAGTAATATAGATAATGTTAATTACTCACAAGATATTGATGCAACCTGCGGTGCTATGAAAAGTTTGGGTGTTAATATAGTTAAAGACAGACAAAGGCTAAAAGTTAGGGGAGCAGAAAAACTTGATGTTAAAAACCCTGATATAGACTGTATTGAATCAGGCTCTACCTTGAGGTTCATGATTCCAATTGCAGCATTAACAGGAAAGAAAACAGTATTTAAGGGTGAAGGAGAGCTTGTGGGAAGGCCTCTTGGACCTTACTACAATATATTTGATGAGCAGAATATAACCTACACTAACTCAAACGGGAATCTCCCATTAACCATAGATGGGAAACTTAACCCAGGAGAATACAAGGTGAAGGGGAACATAAGCTCCCAGTTCATAAGCGGTTTGCTGTTTGCCCTTCCTTTGCTCAATGGTGATTCAAAAATAACAATTACTTCAGAACTTGAGTCAAAACCATATGTGGATCTTACAATTGACACCTTGAAGGACTTTTCAGTGCAGATACAGAATAATGATTACAAGGAATTTATTATTAAGGGAAACCAAAAATTTAAAGCCAAAGACTTCAGCGTTGAGGGGGATTTTTCCCAGGCGGCATTCTGGCTTGTTGCAGGAACCTTAGGGGCAGAAGTTGAGTGTACCGGTTTAAACATGAAGTCACTACAGGGAGACAAGGCTATTGTTGATGTAATAGAGAGCATGGGAGGAAGAGTTTTAATAGAAAATGAAAAAGTAAAGGCTCTTCCATCTGATACAAGAGGAATTGTGTTTGATGCAACCGAGTGCCCGGATCTTGTTCCTATAATATCAGTGCTTGGGGCATTAAGTGAAGGAACTACCCAGATAATAAATGGTGAAAGACTTAGAATTAAGGAATGTGACAGATTAAAAGCAATGTGCACCGAACTAAAGAAAATTGGTGCAGAAATAGAAGAACTAGGTGATGGTCTTATAATAAGAGGCAAAAAAGTGCTTAAGGGTGGAGCGGTAAACAGCTGGGGAGATCATAGAATTGCCATGGCACTTGCCGTAGCTTCACTTAAATGTGAAGAACCGGTTATAGTAAAGGATGCCCACTGCGTAAGAAAATCATATCCGGATTTTTGGAAACATTTTAAAATGCTTGGAGGTAAAATTGATGAGTGGAGTCTGGGGGAAGAATGTTAAATTTTCAATATTTGGCGAGTCTCATGGAAAAGCTGTAGGGATAACAATTGACGGCTTAAAGCCTGGAATAGAACTTGACTTAAGTAAAATAAACCTTGAAATGGAGAGGAGGGCTCCGGGAAGAAATGAGCTCTCCACCCCAAGAAATGAGGAGGACAACTTTCAGATTTTAAGCGGTTTTTTTAATGGAAGAACTACTGGCACACCACTTTGTGCCGTTATTTTCAACAGTGACCAGCACTCAAGGGACTATGAAAAAACCAAAAATTTGATGAGACCTTCTCACGGTGATCTAACAGGTCATTTTAAATATAAAGGTTTTAACGACTATCGCGGAGGAGGACACTTTTCAGCAAGGCTCACAACGCCAATTGTGTTTGCAGGGGCTGTATGCAGCCAAATCTTAGAGAGTAAAGGCATTATTATAGGGTCTCATATAAAAAGCATATATAATATGAAGGATAAAAGCTTTGGATTGGATATAAATGAGGATACCTTAAAGGAATTGAAAAAAAGCCCATTTCCTGTATTGGACAGCCTAACAGGAAATGAAATGAAAAAAGCAATATTAAAAGCAAAGGAAGAGATGGACTCAGTAGGTGGAATAGTAGAGTGTGCAGCAATCAACATTCCCCCTGGTGTTGGAGAACCATTTTTTGATTCTCTGGAAAGCTCCCTTAGTCATCTATTGTTTTCAATTCCAGGGGTTAAAGGGGTAGAGTTTGGAGCTGGCTTTGAAATATCAGGTATGGTGGGATCAGAAGCAAATGATGGATACTACATGGAAGGTGAAAAGGTAAAAGCCTTTAGTAATAATAATGGAGGAATTGTGGGGGGAATTACAAACGGGATGCCCCTTCTTTTCAGGGTAGCCTTTAAACCAACTCCTTCCATAGGAAAGGTTCAAAAAACCATAGATATTGAAACAGGAAAAGATGCTTTACTTGAAATAAAAGGAAGACACGACCCTTGTATAGTGACAAGGGCAGTGCCTGCAGTAGAAGCAGTTACAGCGATGGTACTGCTGGATAATATTTTATAAAGGATGGGATAGTGTGGATGTAAGTGATTATGAATATTGTGTTGGATTTCAAGGTGTGGAAGCATCCTTTAGCCACCAGGCTCTAGTTGGTTATTTTGGAGATAAAATAAGAACATTAAATTATGGGACCTTCAGGGATATATTTGATGCAATAGGCAAGAATGAAATAAAATATGGAGTTCTTCCCTTGGAAAACTCATCTACAGGAGGGATTTCTGAGGTTTATGACCTCCTAGGAGAGTATGGCTTTTATATAATAGGAGAAAAGTGCATAAAGGTAGATCAAAATCTTCTTGGAATAAAAGGAGGAAGTCTATCGGATATTAAAGAGGTATATTCTCATATTCAGGGTTTTATGCAATCAAAGGATTATTTAAACACACATGAGGAATGGATGCTTATTCCATATCACAATACTGCAAAAAGTGCCCAATATGTAAGTCAGGAAAATTCAAAGAGGAAGGCTTGTGTTGCAAGCAAACAGGCAGCAGAACTATATGGACTGGATATATTGGAAGAAAACATAAATGATAACAAAAACAATTACACTAGGTTCATCATTATAGGAAAAGAACCTGAAATTAATGAACTTTGTGAAAAGATAACAATAGTAGCTTCTCTGCCACACAAGGTGGGAGCATTATACAATCTGCTTAAGCATTTTGCAGAAAACAATTCAAATCTTTTTAAGATAGAGTCAAGGCCTATAGTTGAAAAGCCTTGGGAATATTTATTCTACATAGATTTCCAGGGAAATATGATGAGTTCCAGCACTAAATCCATATTTAAGGAAATTGTGGAGGAGGGAGTAAGCTATAAGCTTTTAGGTAATTATAGAGCAGAGGAGAAAGTTAATGGGTAACTTTTATGGATTGATTGGTGAAAAGTTAGGACACAGCATATCACCAAAAATACATTTGGAGATTTTTAAAAAGCTTAAAATAGATGCCAATTACAGCCTTTTTGAAATAAAAAAGGAAAATCTTTCTGATGCAGTTAAAGGTTTAAAAGCTCTAGGGTGCGGTGGAGTAAATGTTACAATACCATATAAAGTTGAGGTTATGAAATTTTTAGATGGGATTTCTGAAGAGGCACAGAAAATAGGAGCTGTTAACACCTTGGTTTTTAATAATGGAATTAAGGGATACAACACTGATTATTATGGTTTTGGGTGTACCCTTAAAAGAGAAGGAATTGAAGTTAAGGGAAAGAGTGTTGTTATTCTTGGAACCGGTGGTGCAGCAAAGGCGGTGCTTCAATACCTTATAGATAATAATACAAGGAATATTACTTTTGCAAGCGGCAATCCGGTTGATGCAAAAGAAAAGATAAAAGGTCACAATATAATTTCCTATTCTGAGCTCAAGCATATTGAAAAAAAGGATATTATACTCAACTGCACTCCTTGCGGTATGTATCCCAAAATTGATGTTTCCCCTGTGGAACTTAATGTGATTGAAAAGTTTTCCGTTGCAGTAGATTTAATATACAATCCTGTTGAAACATTATTGCTAAAAAATGCTAAGGCTGCAGGACTTTCAACTGCAAACGGACTTTATATGCTGGTGGCTCAGGCTGCAGCTGCAGAGGAATTATGGCAGGATACGAAATTCAGCAGTGAGTTTATTGATGATTTGTATGAGGCTGTTAAGGGGGGCATTTAGAATGAAGAAAAATATTGTACTTATAGGAATGCCGGGAGCAGGAAAAACTACCATAGGAAAAATCCTTAGTGAAAGATTGCAACTTGAATTTATAGATGTGGATGATTTCATAGAAAAGGAAAGTGGAAAAACAATTTCAGAGCTCTTCAATATAAATGAGGAACATTTTAGAAGTGTTGAAAGCAAAGCTTGCAGAACACTTAGCAATAATTACCCAATAGTTATAGCAACTGGTGGGGGTGTTGTTAAGAACCCGACCAATATGGAAGCTCTTAAAAGTACAGGATTTGTGATCTTTATAGACAGACCTATTGAAGATATAGCCGGAGATGTTGAAATATCAAAAAGACCCCTGTTAAAGGATGGACTACAAAAATTATATCCTCTTTATAATGAAAGATACGACCTATATATTAAATACAGCGACCTTCATGTTTTTAACGATAAGAAAATTGAAGATGTGGTGGATAAAATTATAGAAAAATATACACTAGCCTGAGCTGGTGTATTTTTATTTACATTTTCCACTTGGGATAAAGAACTTACAGCTAGACCTGTTTTACTGTATACTAAAAGAAATATGATAACATAAAAACAAAACTTCTTGGAGGGATTATATGATACAGGACAGACTTAATAAAGTTCTAAAAATTATGGATGAAGAAAAGCTGCCTCAGATGCTGGTATCTGATCCTGCTGCAATTTATTACCTTACTGGAAAATGGATTTTTTCAGGTGAAAGGATGCTTGGACTTTACCTCAATTTAAATGGAAAAAACAAATTATTTATAAATGAGCTATTTCCATTAAAAGAACATATTGGAGCAGAAGTTATTTGGTTTAACGATACTCAGAATCCAATTAATATATTAGCAAAGCACATAGAAAAAGATAAAGCCCTTGGTATAGACAAAAACTGGCCTTCAAAATTTCTTTTAGGTTTGATAAAACTTGAGGCTGGGAGTGCTTTTGAAAATGGTTCCGAAATTTTAGACAGAGTTAGAATGTGCAAGGATGAAAGAGAAAAAGACCTTATGAGAGAAGCCTCAAGGCTTAATGACCTTGCAATGGACAGGATGATTAAACTAATTCCTGAAAAACATTCTGAAAAGAAAATGGGTCAAATACTTTCAAGCATATGGGAAGAACTTGGAGCAGAAGGACATTCCTTTGATCCTATAATAGGATATGGGTCAAATGCGGCAGATCCACATCATATTATGGATAATTCCACGGTAAAAGAAGGAGACAGCATTGTTATTGATATAGGCTGTAAAAAGGATTCCTACTGCTCTGACATGACAAGAACAGTATTTTATAAAACAGTTTCAGATCATGCTAGAGAGGTTTATAATATTGTTCTTGAAGCAAATAAAAGAGGTATAGAAATGGTTAAACCGGGAGCAAGATTTCGGGACATAGATGCTGCTGCAAGGGATTACATTACAGAAAAAGGCTATGGGAAGTTCTTTACACATAGACTTGGACACTCTATCGGAATCGAGGTTCATGACTTTGGTGATGTGTCTTCTGCAAACACAGACATAGTACAGATAGGTCAGATTTTCTCAATAGAACCAGGGATTTATCTTCCTGGAGATGTTGGGGTTAGAATTGAAGATCTAGTTATCGTTACTGAAGACGGATGTGAAGTTATAAACCACTATTCAAAGGATTTAATAATAGTAGAATAAAGGCGGGTTTTGGCCTTTTTTAAAATTAAAACACTGCGTGTTCAACGCAGTGTTAAAGAAATCTATCGTGGACGTGGCCAAGGTCCACATGGGTTAGGAATACAAGGGTTAGGGTAGCAAGGAGTAGGATAGCAGTAACAACATGATGGGTAGCAGCACTTTTTATGGTGCTTATGCCTAAAATCATCCATATCATTGCACCCAGCCTGGTCTGTATCTTCTCGATACATCATAGGGGGCTGCATTTGCTGATACATCATCCCTGAATTCATGTACATTCCCTGCATCATATAAGGGCAGCTGCTCATATAAGGACAGTATTTTCGGTCCTCACACTGCATTCCTTCGTAGGAATATGAACAGGATTCATCAGAGTTAAGGTCTTTGCGAGCATCAATACTAGTATCTTTGTTATTATCCATGGAGTCCTCCAAAATAATTTTTCACTTAATAGATACTATATTCATACTACAATACATTTGTTACACAAAATTAAAATTAATATGCAATTATGAGTTCAACCGGGCAATGGTCAGAACCTGTTACCTCGGAATGTATATCTGCACTTAATAATTTTTCTTTAAGTCTTTCAGAGGTGCAAAAATAATCTATACGCCAGCCTGCGTTATTTGCTCTTGCATTAAATCTGTAGGACCACCAGGAATAAACTCCTGTTTTATCTGGATAAAAATATCTGTAGGTATCAATAAACCCGTCCTTAAGTAATTCTGTAAATTTATTTCTTTCTTCTATTGTAAATCCAGCATTTCTCATATTAGTTTTTGGATTTTTAAGATCAATTTCTTTATGAGCTACATTTAGGTCTCCACAAAATACTACAGGTTTAACCTCGTCAAGATTCTTTAGGTAAGCTCTAAAATCATCTTCCCACTTCATTCTGTAATTAAGTCTGGCCAGCTCTGGCTGAGAATTTGGTGTATAAACCGTTACAAAATGAAAATTATCAAATTCAAGAGTGATAACTCTTCCTTCCTTGTCGTGTTCCTCAATACCTATTCCAATTTTATAATTTATTGGCTCAATTTTAGAAAAAACTGCTGTACCGGAATAACCTTTCTTTTCAGCGTAGTTCCAATATTTATAATATCCATCCAGTTCAAGTTCAATCTGACCCTCCTGGAGCTTTATTTCCTGTAAGCAGAAAATGTCAGCATCTGCTTTTTTAAAAAAATCTAAAAAGCCTTTTTCCATACAAGCTCTTAAGCCATTAACATTCCATGATATAAATTTCATATAGTTTCCTCCTCAAGTTTTCCTTATTATATAGTCTACCATATATTTTATTTGATTTATTGACAAAACAAAGTAAAATAAATAAAATATATTTAGGGGGCTAAATAATTATGAAAATAAATTTTAGTAATCACATTGGATACTTTCTTCAAGAGGTTGCCAGAAAATCAGCAATTTCTTTAAATGATGAACTAAAGATATTGGATATAACATATGCTCAGTTTCGAGTTATCAACTGCCTTAGTAAAAAGGGACCTTTATCTCAGAAGGAAATATTAAAAATAATTTGTGTAACTCCTGCAACTTTAACAGGTACTGTTGATATACTTGAAAAAAAACAATTGGTATATAGGGAAGCTGAACTAGAAGATGCTCGAACAAAAAAAATATACCTTACAAGTGCTGGGGAGGCTCTTCAAAAAGAAGCATTGTCAATTGTTGAGAATTTTGAAAAGAAAACCACTGATTTCCTAACCAGTGAAGAAAGAGAACTAATCTTAAAAAGTTTAAAAGAGATGGAAAAACGGTTATAATTTTTTAGACAATTATTTAGGTGACTAAACATAATTTAGGGGGGATTAATATGGAAAACATGTCATTGGAGTACGCTAGGTCACTTGACAATGAAGACAAATTAAGAAAATATCGAGACAGGTTTTATTTGAAGGAAAGTGAAATCTATATGGATGGGAACTCTTTAGGTCTTCTTTCAAAAGATGCTGAGGACAGTCTATTAAGGGTATTAAATGAGTGGAAAAACCTCGGAATAAATGGATGGGGAGGAGCTCAAGTTCCATGGTTCTATTTTGCGGAGAATCTGGCTAAGCTTCAAGCACCACTGATGGGTGCTTTGGATACTGAACTGATAATTCATAGTTCATCCACCATTAATCTGCACTCAATTTTAAATACTTTTTATAGGCCTTCAAAGAATAAATATAAGATCATGATAGATAGTTTAAATTTTCCTACTGATAGATATGCAGTGGAAAGTCATTTGAAATCAAGGGACTTAAATCCAAGTGAATATCTTGCAATAATAGAAAGCAAGGATGGAAACACTTTAGATGAAGATTATATAATTTCACAAATGTCAGATGATACTGCCTTGATTCTTCTTCCAGGGGTATTATACAGAAGCGGACAGTTGATTAATATGGAAAGATTAACAGCAGAAGCGCATAAGAAAGATATAATAATAGGCTTTGACTGCTGCCACTCAGCAGGATCTGTGCCTCACGAACTTAATAAATGGAATGTAGATTTTGCGTTTTGGTGCAACTACAAACATTTCAATAACGGTCCTGGAGGAACTGCAAGTTTATATATAAATGAGAAACATTTAGGCAAAGGACCTGGAATGGCTGGATGGTTTGGCTATGAAAAAAGCAAACAGTTTGATCTGGCTCAGGAATTTGTTCCTGCAAATACTGCAGGAGCCTGGCAGGTTGGAACCCCTCATCTATTAAGTATGGCTCCTCTTGAAGGATCTTTAAAGCTGTTTAATGAAGCAGGTATGGAAAATATAAGGGAAAAATCCTTAAAATTAACCAGCTATTTAATGATGCTTATTGAAAATAATTTATCAGAGTATGGTTTCAAAATAGGCACACCGAAAGAGGAACACAAAAGAGGAGGTCATGTTGCACTTCAACATGATGATGCTGTTAAAATAAATGAAGTATTAAAGAAAAAAGGAGTTCTTCCTGATTTTAGGTATCCGGACGTTATAAGACTTGCCCCTGTATCCTTATACACAAGCTTTGAGGAGGTTTGGAGAGTAGTTGATATCATTAAAGCAATAATGATAAGTGGTGAATATAAAAATTATTCCTCAGAGCGAGGTACTATCGCATAATAATATTTGTAATGTTTATTGTAATTTAGAAATTGTGGTGTATAATGGAAATAAAGTAATAAAATATAAGGGGTGCTAGCGTGTTAGTTTTTATTATCATGTTATTTAGTTTAATTTTGGCGGCCTTGATATTTAAATTTATTATGAAGGATTTGCTAAAGGACTATAAGTTTAATGGAAAGCACTGTAAAAGAATTGCTGTGATAATCTGTATATTTATTTCAATAGCAACATCCATTGGGGTTTCCTATTCAATAAAAACAGGATTTGAGCAGTACCAGACTGGAATTAAATCAAATAGTAATGAAAGCAATCCACCATTATACGATGATATGTCTATAACTTCAAAATTTAAAAATGAGCTGATTATTTGGACGTACACCTCCTGCGTGCTTTTAGGAACTGCATATTTTACAAATAAAAATATTAAAAAGGAAACCAAGGCTATTTAACGCCTTGGTTTATATATTTTTCTATATTTTCATAGTAAAGTTCCGCATCTCTATATCCTTTAGAAAATAATTCTTTTAAATTATCAGGATTCCTGTCGAGTCTTCCTATAGTAATCTTGGAAGAGGGTCTTATTACTAAAACTTCCCCTTTAGCTTCAAGCTCTTCAATATAATCAAGGGTATCATTGTAAACTTTATATCTGTTTACCAATGCTTCAGAAAGCCTTGGATATTTTCTGTATTTAAATTTTATTAAGTTTTTAAATTCGATTGGTTTTTTTCTGTACTCCTTGTCACGAGTTAAAACAATAATATTTTTTTTATTCCCATCCTTTATTGATTTCACAATTGGTATTGAATCTGAAATTCCACCATCTAAAAGTTCATATCCTTTATACTTTACTATAGGACATATAATTGGAAGTGAAGATGTGGCTCTCAGGGCTTCAAATTTGTCATTACAATCCTCCTTATTAAAGTATAAGGCTTCTCCTGTTTTACAATCCGTTACTCCAACTAATAAGTTGCAATCAGAGTTATAAAAGGTATCATAATCAAATTTTACCTGCTTATTTGGAATTTCATCGAATAAAAAATCCATTCCTATATAAGAACCCTTAAATAAGAAGTTTCTAATACTCATATATCTCCAGTTATTGCAGTAATCTATATTTATTTTTAAGTTTCTTCCTCTTTGTTTTGATATATAAGAAACTGCATTGCAAGCTCCTGCTGAAACTCCAATTATATACTTGAAATAAAGGTTTTTTTCCATGAAATACTCAAGTATTCCACAGGTATACAAACCTCTCATACCTCCCCCTTCAAGTACTAAACCAACATTCTCCATAAGTGCCTCCAAAATCTGAACTGTAGTTATATTTTACCATAATCTTTTATCTATTATCAATTTTTTCTGGATACATATCATGTTGGAACAGGCGGGTTTTGGCCATTTCTTCAAATATTGTGCCAGGTTTTCCATAATTACAATAAGGGTCAATGCTTATGCCTCCCCTTGGAGTAAATTTACCCCAAACTTCAATATATTTTGGGTCCATTAGCTTGATTAAATCTTTCATAATTTTATTCATGCAGTCCTCATGAAAATCACCGTGGTTTCTAAAGCTGAAAAGATAAAGTTTTAAAGATTTGCTCTCAACCATTTTTTGTCCTGGAATATAGCTTATATAAACTGCAGCAAAATCAGGCTGACCTGTAATAGGACATAGACTTGTAAATTCCGGGCAGTTGAATTTTACGAAGTAATCATTTTCAGGGTGTTTGTTATCAAATACTTCTAATATATTTGGATTATAGTCTGTTTCATATTTTACATCATTATTCCCAAGCAGGGTTATTCCATTAATTTTATCCTTCATCTTAACACCTCTTTGTTTTTCAAATAGTCCATGAGGCCCCTTTTTCTTAGCTTGCAGGCAGGGCATTCTCCGCAGCCGTCACCCTTAGTACCGTTGTAACAGGTTAATGTGTTTAATCTTACAAATTCAAGTGCTCCCAGTTCATCTGCCATTTTCCAGGTTTCCTCTTTGTTTATCCACATTATTGGAGTGTGAATTACAAACTGATAATCCATTGCTAAGTTTAAAGTAACATTAAGGGATTTTATAAAAATATCTCTACAGTCTGGATATCCGCTGAAATCTGTTTCACATACCCCTGTTATCAGGTGCCGAATTCCAAGTTGTTTTGCAAGTACTGCAGCAAAGGTTAAAAAAAGCATGTTTCTGCCATCCACGAAGGTGTTTGGAGGGGCACCTTCTTCACCAGGGACTATGTTTATATCAGCTCTTGTTAATGCATTTGGTGCAAGTTGTCCTAGAAGGCTCATATCTAAAATATGATGCTCGCAGTTTAATTCTTTGGCAATATTTTTTGCACATTCAAGCTCGGCTATGTGTTTTTGGTTGTAATCAAAGGAAACCAATATCACATCCTTGAATTTTTTCTTTGCCCAAAACAGGCAGGTGGTAGAATCTTGTCCACCGCTGAAAACCAGCAATGCCTTTTCTTCTTTCATAGTAACCCTCCTACATCAATAAGAATTCATATCTTAAATTATCATTATTTTCAAACTTTCCGTTAAAAACAGTGGTTTTTGTTACAGTATCTGTTTTCTTTATACCACGGGTGCTTATGCAGCTGTGTTCTCCCTCAATCAATACGGCAATATCCTCTGAACCCGTTGCAATAGACATAATTTCAGCAATGTCCATTGCTATTCTTTCTTGAAGCTGAAGTCTTTTTCCAGCCATTTCAGCAATCCTAGCTATCTTGCTTAAACCTAATACCTTGCCTTTTGGAAGGTATCCAATCTTAACCTTCATATTATACATAAGGGCAAGGTGATGCTCACAATAGCTGAATATAGGAATGTCTTTTACAACTACCATGTTATTCTTACTATAAGCTCCAAAATCCTCCTCTTCAAAGGTAACTCCAAACTTATCTGCAATTTCCTCATTAGTGTATTTCATTCCTTCAAACACTTCTTCAAACATCCTGGCAGCTCTTTTGGGAGTATCTTTCAAACCTTCCCTGTCAGGGTCATCACCAAGTGCAATAATAATATCTCTAAAACTTTTTTCAATAGTCTCTATATCAATTTGATTTTTCATTTATACCTCCCTGGTTTCAGGTGACCATATTATCTTATGCAGCTGGAGCTGAAGCTTAACTTTATTAAGCTTATTGTTCTTCATATATTCAACAATAAATGCTGGATCAATTTTATCAGTAACAGGGCTTAAATATACCATACATTTTTCCGGCAAATTGTACCTCTTTATAATAACCAGCGCTTTATTAAGGTCATCTTCTGATGCTATAACAAATTTGCATACATCCTTGCTTTGGATATATTCATAATTTTTTAAATCCATAAACTTCTCCATTTTGCTGTCTGGAAGCTTATAGTCAAGTACAAAGCTAACATTTGGAAGCTGCCACACCTTTTCCAATTTGTAAAAGGGTACAGAGCCGTTTGTTTCAACATGAATAAGTAAATTTTCATCACCTGATAGATAATATATGAGCTCTTCAATACCACTTTGGATGAGAGGTTCCCCTCCGGTAATAGTTACATTATTAATACCGCTTTCCTTTATGAACTTATATATTTCCTCCTTGGTCAGCATATTACCCTTTACATTTTTATCAATGGAATATGCTGTATCACACCAGCTGCAGCAAAGGTTGCAGCCACCGAACCGTATAAAAACTGCTGTTTCCCCAGCTGTAGGACCTTCTCCGTCTATTGATATAAACTTTTCAATAATATTATATTCCATCTAGATATCCTCGCTATAAATGCAGCTGTTTCCTGGGGTTTCATATAGTTCAACTTCATGAATATCAAGACCCTTATCTTTAATAATATTGAATATGTGCCTTGACATTTCCTCTGCGGTAGGTCTGTATGGTACTAAAACAAACTCGAAATTTTCCCCAGTGCTTTTTATTGCATCTACCAAAGCACGCCCCTTTATGTTGTCTTCGATAATCAGCTTATGGTCAAAAGTACCTTGCACCTCCTTCAATATCTGCTTAATATAGCTAAAGTCCTCTATCATTCCTCTCCTTGAGCCGGTTTCCTTTAATTTGGCGCCTTTTATTTTTACTATGAGCTTATATCTATGTCCGTGAATATTTGCGCATTTTCCATGGTGTCCCTCTAGGTAATGAGCAGAATCAAATTCAATTTCATTTTTTAAAATAAACATGCTATCCTCCAAAATAATAATAAAAAAAGGGCGCAAGGCACCCTAAATTACAATAGTAATAAAAATTGCCTAGTTTTGTTTTACGACAGGAAGCTTACGAACTGTCTATTAAGTTTACATTTATTTATATCAAATTATTACAAATTAATCAATAGTAAAATAATCCTGAATTTTTACAGGCCCTCCTATTACTTCCCTGGTAAATACTTTTTCACCATGAACAGTTTTGGAATGCCAGGCAGTTAAAGTAATAAGACCTTCTTGAATTTCTATTGAAGTTATTCCCTGAGGGTATATGCAGCAGCCCGTATTAAAATAAGGAATGGTGCCAGGCTCAGGGAACAAATAATTATGGGTGTGTCCAGCTGCAAGACCTTTGTTTTCATTAAAGCACCAATCCATAAATTTCAAATCGATAGTTTGTTTTCTGCAAAAACTTAAGGAGGTATTAACAGGGCTTACCACACCAAGGACCTGAAGAGGGCCCCATAGGTAGCGTACAAGAAATCTGCTGACCCTCCATAGTCTGTCATTGAAAAAATCTACTTGATGACCATGCAAAAGAAGAATTTCATTATTTGTGTTTCTTTGGCTCAAAATCAAGGCTTCATGAATTTTAATATCCCCAAATAAGGGAAACAGATGTTTTTTTACAAATTTTTTTCTCCTTTTTACAATATCATGATTACCATATATAAAATAGAGCCTATTATCTTTTTGAAATTTTGAAAGAATGGAAAACACATTTTTGTGGGTTTGGAGAATGTGGTCAAAGTAAGAATTTTCCCAGAGTTCATCTCCATCTCCAAGTTCTATATAGGTAAAGTTGTTTTCATAGTAATAGGTGAGGGCATGAAGGCAAATATCCTTGTTTTTATAAAAATCATCTCCAAGGTTTCCGGTACCTCTATGGCAGTCGCTCATAAGCACTATCTTTGAATGGTTATCAAAGCTAACCTTTTCTGCAGCATCATAAATTTTGCATATGCGTCTTAAGTTGTTGCTCATAAAATTCCTGCCAATAGGTTTATTACTTTATACAGCTCCGGAAATTGCTCTTCAATTACCATTATTTTATCCATGGAATTAGTATATGGCATGGTATATACATTAAACAGAATGCATAACAGCTGATTTTTCCTTTGTATAGCCCAATCTGTTGGTTTATAACGAGTAGTGGGCTGAGGAGTTTTAGGCTTGTCAAATGTAAATTGCACAGTGTTTTCGTTTACTTTAAATTCATTTTCTGTGTAACCTGCCTTTGATAGACCTCCAATAAATGCATCACGCATTGCTTCATCCTTTAGTTTTATTGAAATGTCCATGGAAAGTTCCTTCGGTTCTGAAAAATCTCCCAGCCTAAAGCCTGCAAGCCACCAGTGCATTCCAGATCTAGTAAAAAGCAGTCTGTCATTTTTATATAGTTTGTATGACATTTCAAGGAGCTCTCTGTCTGTAATACTTCTATAGAAAGGTCCCTTATAAATTCCTGGCACATTAACATCTGGCTTGTCTGTATAGTACACTCCTACTTCCCCACCGGTGGTCATTCCATATTGTCCTTTCCAAAGGCCTACAAACCATCGTTTCCCTTCATATTCAAAGTATATAGGTTCACAATCTATAATCATGCTGAACACTGCCGCAGCTTCATCAAATAGATGGCAGTAGCCATAGCTTCTCTGCCATGGGTATATTGTGGAATAAAAAATATCTTGCTCAGGATCATAAGTGTACCCTGCAGATTTTATAAGCTTTTGAAGGTCTTCATAACTTCTTTTCTCAGCAATTGCATCTGCAATCAGTTTAATTTCATCAGGAAGCTGAAGTTTTGAATTTTGCTTTCCCCGAGTTAAATATACAGCCCCTAAACCAAGTATAAAAGTAAGGTAAGTCCAGGTTAGACTATCTATATTTTGCGCTTTGCGCATAAAATCACCACCCAATATTTTGTTTTAATTCATCATATTCTGATTGGCTTATTTATGTGATGTATAAAATGCTTTACAAATTATTATATTTGTTATATATTATATATAACAAATATAATAAGAAGGTGATGTATTGCTTTTAAAAATTGATTTTGAATCAGAGCTGCCGATATATGAACAGATAAAGAGGCACATAGTTACAGGAATCGCAGCTGGAAACCTTAGAAAAGGAGAAAGCCTTCCATCTGTAAGACAGCTTGGGGAAGACCTTGGAGTAAATCTTCACACGGTTAATAAGGCATATAATAATCTAAAGGCAGAGGGATATGTAATAATAGATAGAAGAAAAGGAGCCATAATAAATGATAAATTTCCGGAATTAAATAATGAGTTTAAAGAAAATTTACTTGATGAATTGAGCTATATAATAGCAGATTTTAAATGCAGAGGAGCTTCTGAGGAAGAGTTTCAGAAGTTATGCAGGGATATTTTCAATAATTATAAGGATCTGGAGGATTAAAATGAAGGAGTATGTATTCTTAACAGGAACTGCTGTTTTTACAATGTTCCTTACACTAATATTACAGGTTTTAACCTTGAATCTTACAAGAAGCAATATATATCTTGGGGTAAGGATACCTGAGGATAAGAGAGATGACAAAGAGCTTAAAAAATTGGGAAAAGAATTTACAAGGGCAAATTTTTTATTTGGTATTCCACTAATTGGGGTTCTTTCTATTCTAATATATATAACAAAAAACATTGGTGTGTATATCACAGCCATATTTGGCTATATACTTTTTATATTTCTTATTTATTATTATTTCAATAATAAGGTTAAGGAATTAAAAGCAAAAAACTCTTGGCTTAATACAAAAAAGCAGGAGGTAATAATTGATACAAAATTCAGCAGAGAAAAACGAAGATATGCTATGCCAAGCTCCTGGTGGTTTATTATCCCCCTTATTATAATAGCGGTAAATATTGCAGTGAATCTAAAATATTATGAATTTCTTCCAAGCATAGTGCCTACTCACTGGGATTTTAATGGTCAGGTTAACGGGTATCAGCATAAATCCGGAATTCTTATTTATGAAATGCCTTTATTTCAATTGTTTATGACAGGTATATTATTTATCAGTTTTAAGGGCATAGGCTGGTCAAAACAGGAACTTAGCGGTATAAATCCTGAAGAATCCAAAGAACGAAATAAGATATTCAGGAGAGCATGGGGCATTTACTTTATTATAACTACAATTGCCGTTAATTTAATTTTTACCGTGGGTGATTTTCAAATAATGCAGGTTGCATATATAAGTAATACAATTTCCACTTTCCTTATATCCGGATTTACTATGTTTATTATCGGTGGTTCAATAATAATATCTGTAAAGGTAGGTCAGGGAGGAAGTAAGCTTAAATTTCCAAATGAAAAAAATGAAGAGGTGATATTTCACAGGGATGATGACAAGTACTGGCTTTTAGCAAATAGTATTTATTATAATCCTGAAGACCCTTCAGTATTTGTTGAAAAGAGATTTGGAATAGGATGGACAGTAAATGCAGGAACATTCCCTGGAAAAGCAATATACGCGGGAACAATACTTCTGCTTATAATTCCTTTAGTTATTTGCTTTATCCTAGAGAAATAGGAGGAATAAGATGGTAAGTAATATTTCAATTTATTTCATGGTGTTAAGTGTTGTTTTGTGTATAGGTGTACCTATAGGTGCAGCAATTTATAGTTGGAAAAAGTACAGGATATCATTCAGAAATGTTTTTGTTGGAGCTGTTGTTTTTGTGATTTTTGTGCTGGTGCTTGAAAGGAATATGCATATGTATTTACTACAGAAAATTCAATATACCGCAGCATTTATTAATGGAAGCCCCTTTGTGTTTGCCCTGTACGGAGCTCTGGCAGCTGGGATTTTTGAAGAGTCTGGCAGGTTTTTTGGATATAAAATTCTGCTTAAAGGCAGATTCCAAAGAAAGGATGGCATTGCATATGGTATTGGACATGGTGGAATTGAAGCATTATTAATAGGTGGCATTTCAATTATACAAAGCCTGTATTTCTCCATATTGATAAATTCAGGGGGCTTAAAAGCAGCCTTGGATGGGAAGGTTTCAAGTTCAATGCTTAATCAAATTAGCAGCGGTTTAATAAATACATCACCTTATTTGTTTCTTGTATCAGGCTTTGAGAGAGTGTTTGCATTTATTATTCAGATAGGCTTGTCTTTGGTGGTGCTATATGCTGTTAAAAGCAAAAAGTACAGATTCTTAATATATGCCGTGCTTCTTCACATGCTGGTAGATTTTCCTGCTGGTTTATATCAAAAAGGTCTCACAACAAATATATGGATTATTGAAGCACTCTGCTTAGTACTTGCCATATGCAGTTTTTTATTTATAAAAAGCAGTAAAAAATTTTTTCGTGATTAAAAAACCATATAATAGTATAATTAAATAAAAACAGAAATATTTGAGGTTACTATGGAAATATGGCAGTTAAAATATTTTATTCAAGTATATAATGAAAACAGCTTTTCACAGGCTGCAGAAAATCTTCATATTTCACAACAGGGCTTGAGCAAGATTATTAAAAACATGGAGGAGGAACTTGGAGCTGCACTATTTGAGCGTTCCTCTAAGGGGGTACGGCCAACAATGCTAGGCAGAATACTCTTTGAAAAATCTCGGGTAGCAATAAAAGAATTTGATATGATGATGGATTTCTTAAATGATGTAGTAAGATTGAAAGCAGGAACTATCTCTGTAGGATTGCCATTATCTCTTTTTACAAAATATTTTGCTACCATGCTTTGGAAGTTTAAAGAGACTTATCTGGATATTAATCTAGAGATTGTTGAAATGCCTTCCTACGCATGTGAAAGGCACATGAAAAACAGTTTCCTGGATCTTTCTTTTGTAATAAACCCTGATAACTTAGAAAAGATAAATTTTCACCCGCTTTTTTCCTGCAACATGGCTGTTCTAGTGAGTGAAGAATACGAACTTTCAAGTAAGGGGAATATTGAATTTGAAGATCTTCAAAATGAAAAATTCATTATGCTGTCTTCAGAGTACAAGACTCATCAGCTTATCCTTAAACACTGCAGCAAAGCAGGTTTTAAACCTAATATTGTTTATACCACATCTCAAATAGATCTTATTTTGGAATTGGTTTCTTTAAATAAAGGCATAACTATACTCCCGGAGCCTATCTCCCAAAAAGCCATGGGTGGTTATGAAGGGTTAAAAATGCTTTCCTTTGCCAATGTTCCCTTTAAAATTGAAATTGGACTGATAAGCAACAAACACTTTGGTTTTAATGATAAAGTAGAAACTCTTACAAATTATACTGTAGAATATTTTAAAAATAATGAAGTTTATTAAAGGTTTATGTAGAAACACATCTGTGTTTCTACATTTTTTAGTTGTGGCAGCTACAATATATTGGTGTTTTATAAAAATATGTAAAAAATCATATAATAGTCACATAATGTAAATTTTAATTTTATTAAAAGATAAATTAACAAGGGGAGGTGTGCCATGATTTCAGTTTCTGCATTGGAAAACATAAAAAAAGTATGTGAATTACAGGCAGATATCATACCTGGAGGCGTAATATATTTAATCATTCAAGGGGACACTTATGTCTGGAAAAGAGCATCGAAAATTTTTGACTTGGACGTATTTAAGGTTGGTGAAAAAATAAAAAGCAGCGGCAATGCAGCTAGAGCAATAAGTGAAAATAAAACAATAAAACAAAATCTATCAGCTTCTTTATATGGAACAATGTTAACTACCATAGCAGAACCTTTAGTTGATGAAGAAGGAAAGGCAATTGGTGCTTTTTCAATCGTTTATCCAAGAATGCATTCTGTAATGAAATCGTTTAAAGATTTTGCACCAATAGTTGCAGATATGTTCCCAGAGGGTGCGTTTCTTTATACAACAAATTTAAGTGAAATCATACAAGATCAAAGTTCTAAAAAATTTGACATGCCTCAAAGACATGCGGGATATGTATTAAGGGAACAGGACATTGCAAGCAGGGTGATTAAGGCAAGACAGCCTTTAACGGTAGAACTGGACTGCTCGGCTTATGGGGTTCCTGTACTTGTTGAAAATTATCCATTGTTTGATGAGGATTATCCAACTGAACTTGTTGGAACCTTTGGAGTGGTTATGCCAAAAACCCTTGAAGGGAAGCTTAGAGAAATGTCCCATAATCTTGGAACAGGTCTTTCAGGAATAGCTTCAGCTATTGAGGAACTAGCTGCATCAGCTTCAAATATACATGCAAATGAACAAGAGCTTAATGGTGAGATCAAAGAAATAATTAAGATTTCAGAAGAAATAAATGAAGTGACAAGTTTTATAAAGGCAATTGCAGATAAAACAAATATGCTTGGTTTAAATGCAGCAATTGAAGCGGCTAGAGCAGGAGAAGCAGGAAAGGGTTTTGGAGTAGTTGCACAAGAAATAAGAAATCTGTCAGAACAGTCAAAAGGAACAGTTCCTAAAATTCAGGAATTAACCAACAGGATTAGATCAAAGGTTGATGAAACAAGTGAAAAAAGCCAGAGTTCTTTATCTTCAAGCCAGGAACAAGCGGCAGCAACAGAAGAAATAACTGCCAGTGTTCAAGAGATTGCCTCTATGTCCTCGGAACTTGAAAAAATAGCAAACGAATTATAAAATTAGGCAGCCTAAGGGCTGCCTTTTAATATGGGGGTACAACCATTTGTTGTTTTGTATAAAATGTGAATTAGTCATATAATTAAATGGGGTAAATCAATAAGTTAATGGTACTAAAAAAAATATTAAATAATTTTAGTATTATATTGGTGAGGGGGATGTTATCATGATTAATATAAACTCAATCGATAATTTAAAAGCCATGTCTGAACTCCAAGCAGATGTTATACCTGGTGGTGTAATATATTTGATAATTGAAGGAGATACTATAACTTGGAGAAAAGCCTCAAAAGCCTTTGATTTGGATATATTTCAAGTTGGAGATAAAATCAGCAGCACCAGCATAGCAGCAAAGGCAATGAAAGAAAACAGAGCTGTGGTTCAAAACATTCCAAGGTCTATGTATGGCATGAGATTAAGTACAGTAGCTGAACCTCTTGTTAATGATGAGGGACAACCTGTTGGAGCATATTCAATGTTATTTCCTAGGCTCCATCCAGTATTTAAATCCTTTGGAGATTATGCTCCAATAGTTGCTGACATGTTCCCGGAAGGAGCTTTTCTATACGCAACAGATTTACAGAGCATAATTGAAAGGCAGCCTTCAAAGAAATATGACATGACGGATAAGCCAATTGGGTATAAGCTGAAAGAAACTGATATAGCCTATAAGGTTATACAATCAAAAAAACATATTACAGCTGAAGTGGATAAATCTGTATACGGCGTTCCTGTATTAGTAACTTCTTATCCAATGTTTGATGAAGAAAATGCAACAGAAGTGGTAGGCACCTTGGGAGTAGTAATTCCAAAAGCCCTTGCAGGAAATCTTACTGAGATGTCAAACAATCTTGGAACAGGTCTTTCCGGTATAGCATCAGCAATTGAGGAACTAGCTGCTTCAGCATCAAATATTCATGCAAATGAGCAGGAGCTAAACAACGAAATTAAAGAAATAACTAAGCTTTCAGAAGAAATAAATGAAGTGTCCAGTTTTATAAAGGCAATAGCAGATGAAACAAAGATGCTTGGATTAAATGCTGCCATTGAAGCAGCAAGAGCAGGAGAAGCTGGGAGAGGTTTTGGAGTAGTTGCACAAGAAATAAGAAACCTATCAGAGCAATCAAAAGGTACTGTGCCTAAAATCAAGGAACTCACTGACAGGATAAAAGCCAAGGTAGAAGAAACAAGCCTAAAAAGTCAGGAGTCCCTGTCTTCAAGCCAGGAGCAGGCAGCAGCAACAGAGGAAATTACAGCGAGCATTGAAGAAATAACTTCCATGTCTATAGAATTAAATAAAATAGCTAATGAACTATAAAATTAGGCAGCTGATGAAGCTGCCTTTAAACTGAAATATCAAGATGCTGTATAACCCCCGGGGTTCCGTCCTCCTTTAGGAATATCCCTGATGATTGAACCTTTCCCAGGGTATCATTTGAATTATTGTTTATATCGAATTGAGTACTTATATTCCCGAGAAATACTGCGCCAATACCGGCTTGACCCAAAGCAAAAAGCTTGTCATTGCCGCTTTCATCCTTTGTCCATATTTGAAGTCTATTAAAAATGCTGTCATTTTCATCGATCCAGTTGTTCCCATCTGAATCATATTTCTTCAATTCATCAAAACCACTGCCACTAGATGGTCCAAACAATTCTTTTCCATCATTTATAACACCGTCATTATTGCTGTCCAGGGCTAAAAAGCCGCTGCCTTCAGTAGGAAATGAAATTTGTTCAAGCCCTCCGTCCATGTTTATATCAAAGGAATATATTTTTTTCGTGAGACTTGGAGTATTTCCAGAATAGTTTATAATCAGCGGATCTATTAATGCATCTCCTGCTTTAATATTAAGGCTTGTATGGCTAATGAATTCCCTGCTCATATTCAGCTCAACAGAGATATCAATGGTTCTGCCATCCAGAGTTTTAATTATGCCTTTTGTATTAAAGTTCATTTTTTGTGATTCCAAGGTAGTATTGCTGAAATTATATTCAAGGCCCCAGCCCTTTCTTCCAGAATTAGATGAAGTTCTTCCCATTTGCATATTTTTTATTTTATCTACACATTCACTGGTATCGTCATCCAGCTTTATTGAGTCAGTAATCTTGAATTTCACCCTTTTCCCTGTAAGTCTTGATAGAAACTCCTCTAAAAGCCTGATTTTATTTTTATCTTCCTCGGAAATAGTTAATTCAAATTGTGAGCAATCTTTTGATTTTTCTACACCCTCACTGGAAAACTGTATTGAATCCACATTAGTGCCAGGATTACTGTCCTTCCAATATTTCAGGTTTTCTTCTGTGGTCTCTACTTTTGTATAACTGGATTTACTTTGCATGTCTATTGCATAGCTTTGGATTTTCAAGGATTATCACCTCACAAATAAATATGGTTAATTATCGGAATATAATATAGGAACTTTATGGTATAATATCATCAGGTGATTTAAATGAAAATATTAAAAAATCAATGGCAGGATTTACTGCAGGATGAGTTTGAGAAGGAATATTACTTATCCTTAAGAAAATTTCTAATTAATGAGTATAATACAAAAAAAATATATCCAAATATGCATGATATATTTAATGCACTCCACTATACGGATTATAAGGATGTTAAAGTTGTTATAATTGGACAAGACCCGTATCACGGTCCTAACCAGGCTCATGGCTTGAGTTTTTCCGTTAAGCCTGGAGTTCAGCCTCCGCCATCTCTTATGAATATTTTTAAAGAGCTTAATAGCGATTTAGGCTGCTATATACCTAATAATGGTTATCTTAAAAAATGGGCAGACCAAGGGGTTTTGCTGTTAAACACAGTACTAACAGTTTGTGAGGGTGAGGCTAATTCACATAAAAACAAAGGCTGGGAACAATTCACCGATAGGGTTATTAATATCTTAAACCAAAGAGAGGACCCTGTGGTTTTTATACTTTTGGGTAAAAATGCCCAATCAAAGCTTTCTATAATAAATAATCCAAGACATTTTATTATAAAGTCGGTGCATCCAAGTCCACTTTCAGCCTATGGTGGTTTTTTTGGAAGCAAGCCTTTTTCAAAGGCAAATGATTTCCTCATATCTCAGGGGAAGGAACCTATAGATTGGCAAATTGAAAATATTTAGATTATTGAAGGTTTAATTTTGTGTTTCAATTTTGCCTTTTTCTTCATATAATTTTATAGATTCTGCATTTAGCTTTTGGGCTGTTCCATAATCATCTTTAATATAATTCCATAAATAATTGTGTTCATTTACAGCATCTGAGAAGTTATTACTATTCCAATCTCTCAATATCTTTAATAATTTATCCTTATGTTGTATATCTCTAACTGAAATCTCCATAATGAGCCAATTAATATTATCTTTTGAAAATTGGTTTGGTTTATAACTAGGATCTGGACTAGCTAAGGGTAAATAATCCTTTGTAACAATATAACCTGACATAATCCACATTTGATACCATAAAGTTCCTTCATCACGAAATCCGATTTCAATATTATCTTTATATATTTTATTATCAGATAATTTTAGTCCACTAATTCCGGTTTCTTTAGATATTTCATCTAATTTTGATTGGTCTACAACAATCTTGTTTTGATTTTGAAATTTTGTTTGGTCACTAGTAATCCTATTTGGATTTTCACTATTTGCATAATTCTTATAGTAAAAATATGTGGCAATACTAAATACAATTATTAAGATTACTAAGATACTTTTTTTATATTTCATTGCAAAACATCCTTTCGGCTTTAAAACCATTATTTGCTAATAATATTATAAAGTAAAATACAAATTAAGGCAATTATGGATTAAAAAGGATGCGAACTGCTGTTTATTAGCTATGTTAATTATTAAAAATTCAAAATATATAAAAGGAGGGTTAATATATGAAAGTATTACTTATCAACGGAAGTCCTAAAGCTGAAGGCTGTACCTTTACAGCACTGTCTGAAATTGCCTTGGAGCTTAATAAAGAGGGAATTGATACAGAAATTTTTCATGTGGGGGTTAAGCCTATAAGAGGCTGCACAGCATGCAAAGTATGTTTCACCTCTAAGTCTGGCAAATGTATATTTAATGAGGATACTGTAAATATTGGAATTGAAAAGGCAAAAGAGGCAGATGGTATCATTTTTGGTTCTCCTGTTCATTATGCAGCAGCATCTGGGCAAATAACTTCGTTTCTTGACAGATTTTTCTATGCAACCGGAGGAATGCCATATAAACCAGGAGCGGCAATTGTTACCTGCAGAAGAGGAGGATCCACAGCAGCCTTTGACCAACTTAATAAGTACTTTGCAATATCAAACATGCCTATAGTTAGTTCACAATACTGGAATATGGTACATGGAAACACTCCAGAGGAAATAAGACAGGATCTTGAAGGAATGCAGACAATGAGGACCCTTGGAAAGAATATGGCCTGGCTATTAAAGTCAATAGAAGCTGGAAAAGAAGCAGGGGTAAACCTTCCAGAAAAGGAACCGAGGGCAATTACAAATTTTATAAGATAATAGAAAGGCGTACTTATAGTACGCCTTTCTTAGTTAGGTATTCTTATATAATATGCACTAGCCCAGCCAACTTGGCCATTTGGAAGCTTAACATTATACCAGCCAGGTATGCTGCCTAAAATAGTAACCTCCGTACCCCAGGGTGCTGAGGCTATAATGGAATATCCCAAGCCTCCTCCGCTTCTTATGTTTAAGGTACTGGCTGAGGTTATTCCTTTTTCAAGGTAAGAATTAGGTGTATCCTGGGAGGGAATTGCCTGGTTAAAGGCAGAGATTTTATCTAAGCACCCTGAAGTATTTGAAAGCAGGTTCCCCATTCCATAATAAAAGCTGCCCAAAACTTCTGGGTATTTCTTATTTATGTTCAGTTGGCTGTCTATTTGCCCTGCTACAGTTTCTTTATAAATTCCCTGGCCTATATATAGTTTAACATTAGTACCTTTTACCTCATCTGACCACCATTTAACCAATGTTTCATAGTCGGCAGAGGTGTTTCCTGTTTCCCAGTATATTTGTGGTACTATGTAGTCAATCCAATGGTTCTTTATCCAGGTTCTAGTGTCTCCATAAACATAATAGTAGGACTCTGTGCCAGAAGTATTGGAACCTGTAATATCAGTAGTATTGTTTTTCCATATTCCCATTGGACTTACACCAAACAATACAGAGCTGTTTACAGCCTTAATTGCTTCGCTTACCTGCTTAATCATATCATTAACATGCTGTCTTCGGCTGTTTGCCATTGTTCCGTCTATCCCTTCACCAGGTGGGAGAGGATAATTTGATGGGTAAAAATAATCATCAAAGTGGATAGCATCTACATTGTAATTCTTTACGATTTCCTGTACTGTTGCGGTTATATAATTTTTAACTTCTGTGAGTTCAGGGTTGTAATACAATGCATTATTATAAGCTATAACCCATTCAGGATGAAGCCTTGCAGGATGTGAAGGACAAAGTGAATTTAAATCAGTTCCAGAGGTAGTTATCCTATATGGATTTAACCAGGCATGAAAGGCCAATCCCCTCTTGTGTGCTTCCTCTATCATGAAAGCCATAGGGTCATAACCAGGATATTGACCTTGAGTTCCAGTTAACACATCAGACCAAGGATTTATATCAGACTTATACAATGAGTCTGATTTCGGCCTGATCTGGACAACTATTGTGTTTATACCTATGGATTTAAGCTTGTCTAATTTTTTAATATATTCATATTTTTGAGTGGCCATATCATTTTTAGTACTTGGAAAGTCTACATTATAAACTGTAGTCATCCAAACAGCCTGCATATTTTCATTAGTGTCTGAAGCTAAGACAAATGAACCAGAATTACTTAAAGTAAAAAATAATGTTAGTATGAAAAATAATATTTTTCTCATTAACTCCCCCCCTAATTCCAAATATTTATATGTAACATTTTACCATATGAATTGCTATTAATCAATTTTCGAAAATATTAACAAATAAAAAATGCTGCAATTTGCAGCATTTTTATTAGCTTAAGCCAAGTCCTTTTCTTTTCTTTAATATGTGCGCTTCAATATCCGCAGCAACCTGAACTGGGTTATCACCAAGAGCAACCTTTCCCCCTGTTAATCCTTCCACATCTTCAGTAAGAAGCTTAACAAGATTTTTTGCACCTGTTAAAAATGGGGTAGGGGATAGATGGGTATATGCTCCATAAGCTATAGCAAATATTCCATCTATGGTTGCCTTTTGTTCCATCCATTCAGGAGCTGTTACGGCAATTGGAAGCTCTGGGATATCCACATTAAGATGCTCGGCAAGAGCTGTAACCAACATGGATATTCGCCCTGTATCCGTACAGGTTCCAAAGCTTAAAACAGGTGGTATTTTAAGCATGCTACACACATCTTTAAGGCCGCTCCCTGTAATATTTAAAGCATCAAGGCTGCAAAGACCGGCAACCTCAAGAGCGTGATTTCCACAGCCCCCTGCTACCACAAGTATGTCTTTTTTAATTAATTCCTTTACAAGATTAACTGTATTCCAATCCTGAGGTCCGTTTCTAAGGGTAGAGCAGTTTGCCAGGGCAACAACTCCTTTCATTTTTCCTGCAGCAATAACCTCAACAAGAGGATCAAGCTTATTTCCAAGGGCACTTAACACTGCTTCCGTGGAAAAGCCGGCTATTGCTTTTTGAATAATTTTTGGTACCTTTGGAGCTACGCTGTTCTTTCTCTTTTTAAAATTTTCAATTCCAAGGTCAATTAGTTGATCTGCCATTTCGTTTACTTTTGAAGGACTGTAGGGAATTTGGTGATTTAAGCCTGGAACACCGATTATTGTGCTTATTCCCACAAGGGTTATTTGGTACTTTTCAGCATAATGGTCTATGGCAGGGGGTGAACAGTTTTCCTCCATGGCGAGAACATCCACAGTTCCTGTTGCAAGGAGGGGTTCTATGGAGAGCCAGTTACCCATTAATCCTGTAAATACATCATCAACTTCAAATCTTTGAAGGAGTTCCTGGCCTGTTTCTATTGATCCTGTAATCCTTAAGCCTTTGGCACCTGCAGCCTTTGCCTTATCCTGCACTTCCTTCATTTTTGCCTTTTGTAGAGTTGCAACTCCTGCCCAGGGCTGATGTCCATTGAAAACTATATTTACATAATCAGGATCCATTATTCCAAGATCCACATTAACTTCATGAGGCATAGGAGTGCCAAATAGTATATCCTGAACCATTTCAAGACCTATCTGAGCCGTATAAATTGTTGATATTCCAAGGCTTAGTGCCTTCTTGGCTAGGGATACGTAATCTCCATCCACATTGGTTAAGCAGCTTGCCACTGCATTTTGTTCCTCATGAACTACTCCAGAGGGGTAAACTCCAAGGTCCCTCCAAACTTTTTTTCTTTTTGAGGGTGCAAAAACCTCCACCATGACGCTTGGTTCTTCAATATCTTTTCCCATTTCTCCTTCAAGAAAATCTGACAGCATAACTGCCATTTTATTTACGTCGCCCTCTGTGTTTATTCCAACCTTTTCACACATCCACTTTAATTTATTTTTATCCTTTATTTCAAAAGGGGTTTTCCCCTCACCTGTGGCCCTTAAGGTTCTAAAGGCTTCATAGGCATGGTGGCTGTAGGTGCCTGCACCCATAATATTCTTTAGGAGAAGATTTCTCATGGCCATTGCATCCGGGCCTATTCCACAAGCTCCAGTTTGCTGTTCTCCATTAAGGTTTATCCTACAGGGACCCTGGGAGCAAAGCTGACAGCTTAAACCTTCAAGGCAAAACTTGCACCTTATTTTTTCCTGTGCTGCATATCGGTCAAATACATTGGACATACCATCTTCTCTTATTCTTTTTAACATTTCCTCTACGGAATCATGGTAGCTTACCCTGCCTTCTGTTTTTTCTAAAATAGTTTCGCTCATATATATACCTCCCGTTATAACGCTACTAATAGTTTTTCTTAACAGGAAAATATTTATACATTACCATAGTTCAGATTTCAATGATTTTGGAAGTTTTCCATTAATATCTGTAAATCTATAATGTTCTGCTATTTCCGAGGTTATTAGTATTTTGCCTGTGTTTTCAATTATATTTTTATCTCCGGCAAGGGCTGCTATACACCTGCCGGTAAATTGAGGGGATTCCATTTTATCAAGGTTAATGCTGCTGTTATATTTTGAGTATTCTACCATACCTTCTGTACTGACCTGACCAGGATAAAGTGAAAATACAGATACTCCATAATCTTTTAGCTCCAGGGCTGTATCTTGAGAAAGTCTGTCCACAGCTGCCTTGCATACCCCATAGGCTACATTATTTAAATACCTCCTCCCTCCGTAAAAGGATATGTTTACGACGAGTCCACTTTTCTGATTTATCATTATTTTTGCTGCAAGTCTGCTGGCAATATAATTAGACCTGAGACCTACATTGAAGTTATCATCCCAAAGTGAAACAGGCTGCTCCCAAAACGGGGTATTAAAAAAATACTGGTTAACGGCATGAATGCCTCCCCCCCATGCATTATTAACTAAAATATCAAGTTTCCCATTTTCCTTATAAACTCTTTTAAATAAAGCTTCGACTTCTTCATCATTGTTATGGTCACATTTTACCGGAATACCAACTCCACCTTTTGCTGTTATTTCTTCTGCTGTTTTATAGATACTTGTATCTTTAAGGAAGTCAGGCATATTGCTGCCATTTTCACTGCGGCCTGTAACATAAACAACAGCTCCCGCTTCTCCAAGTCCTATGGCAGCTCCTTTTCCTACTCCCCGGCTGCCCCCGGTTACTATTGCAACTGTTCCTTTAAGATTTATCATAAAAATTCTCCTTTCAAAAATAAATGGAAGCAAGAAAATCTTCTTACTTCCATACTAGCTTACTTTTAAGGTGTCTTCATGACAAAACTTGCTGTTTAAAAGGGGTCCTTTACTGGAACTAAAACTTTAACCAACCCTGTGTTTTCATAATCCTTTCCAAAGATATTAAGCATCCCTATGCCATTTTGATTAAGATGCACTTCTTTTACAATGATCCACCTGTAAAGGTCATCTATAAAAGCTTCACTAATATTAAAAATATCTCCCTGATACATAAACTCCGCATACCAGCCCTTTGGAACAGTGTTTTTTTGAAAGATACTTGTTGGATTGGTTTTATTAATGATTTTACCGTAATAAACAGTATATTCCCCATTATCTTTCCCATGGCAGCACACTGCTGCGTATAAATTTTCATGCTCAAGCCAGCTGCAAATCATTGATTCATTTATAAACCTTTCTCCTGCATTATTTAGGGAACTCTTAAAATTTGAACTACTGGCATCAACCTCCAAAAACACTCCTTCCAGATTAAGCTCGTTTAAATATATACAATGTCCGTTAAGAGTAAGGCTGCCTCTGAAATTAACTATATCACGCTCCACCAGGCAGGCTTTATTTACAAGACCTTTATTAATCTCCGTATTTCTGCACTGGGAGGGTGATATTCCAAATTGCTTTTTGAAGGCCCTGCTGAATACCTCGGGGTATTCAAAGCCAAATTCCAAAGCACAATCTATAACAGATATTTCATTCTCACAAATGTACTGAAGTGCCAGAGTTAATTTCCTACCTAATATATATTGTTTAAGGGTAATGCCGGACACTGTTTTAAACATTCTGTTAAAATGAAATTTAGAAACACATAAATAATTCCCAAGATCCTCAAGAGATATATGTTTATGAATATTTGACTCGATAAATTCAATGGCATCATTCACTAAACTAACATATAGATTCATTGTAAATACCCCCAATTTAGATAGAAATATATTCATGATTAAATTATAATATAAAGGAAAATAAAAGTATAATTGGAGAAAAAAATGAAAAAAGTTATTTTTGACTGTGATAATACAATGGGTCTTCCAGGAAAAGATGTGGATGATGGCCTAGCTTTGCTTTATCTCCTTGGAAGGGATGATATAGTACTTAAAGGGGTTACAACAACTTATGGCAACAGTACTTTAGATGAGGTTTACAATAACACTGAAAGGATGTTCAGCCATCTTGGACTCACCGAGGTTCCATTAATTAGGGGTGCATACTCAAAAGCGGCAAGGATTAGTGAAGCGGCGGAGTTTTTAAGCAGAGAAGCAGCATCAAATCCTGGTGAAATAACGGTGCTGGCTACAGGCTCACTGACAAATCTATATGGTGCCTATATGCTAGATAGTGATTTTTTTAAAAACATAAAGGAAATTGTACTGATGGGTGGGATAACAGAACCACTTTTCATTAATAAGGTATATCTTGAGGAATTAAATTTCTCCTGTGATTCTCTGGCTGCACTTAAGGTGTTAAATACAGGGGATAAAGTATCCATATTAACCGGAAATACATGCCTACAAGCCTTTTTTGGAGAAACTGAGCTGAGAAGGCTTAAGGGAAAGAATAAAAATTCAATATACAAATACATATCAAAAAACATTGAGCCTTGGTATGATTTTTCAAGAGAAACATTTGGAATATACGGATTTCACAATTGGGATGTGGTAGCAGCGGTTTATGTTACAAATCCAGAGCTGTTTAATAACTGTATTAAATATATCAAATCAACTGAAACCGACTTAGCCACGGGTTTAATAAAAATCTGCAGTAAAAATGAAGTCCTTTCAAAGATTAATATTCCAGAAGGCATAAATAATATAGAAAGGTTTAAGGATATAATATTTGAAGCTTGGGACAGGGTTTGATATAATTATCATATGTTGGGTGAGGTTCTCTCACCTATTTCTATTAAAGGGGAAATTTCAATGAACACCAGAATAAAACCATATATAATGCTTCTGCCGGCAGCTACTGTGCTGATTGGGATACTTGCCTTTGGAATAACTACTGCTCTGCTTCAAAGCTTTGGATACATGCCAATAATAGGGCTAAAGGAATTTACCATAAAGTACTATGCAGAAATTTTTAAGGATAGTACTTTTATGCAAAGCTTTCTCTTCAGCCTTGGAATTTCGGTTACTTCCTCAATAATAGCTGTTATTTTTGGAGTGGTTCTTGCATATTCATTGCTTACCAGGAAGGCTATGAAAAACCTGGAAAAAATAATATATATGGTGCCTATAATAGTTCCTCACATGGCAGCTGCATTTTTTATGTTTAATATTTTTTCACAAAGCGGTCTGCTGTCAAGGGTTATGTTTAATCTTCATATCATAAGTTCCCAGGGGGATTTCCCAGTTTTGATATTTGATAAATACGGTATAGGAATAGTTTTAACGTACCTATGGAAGGAGATACCTTTTGTAGCTATGGTTGTATATATTTTTTTCAGAGGTATAAACAAAGAGCTTATTACTGCAGCGGTGAATCTTGGAGCCAGCCGAGCTCAATGTTTTTTTAATGTTCTGCTTCCAATTTCAATGCCTTCAATTTTATCCTCCTTTATTATTATATTTGCATTTTCCTTTGGCGCTTTTGAGGTTCCTTATCTACTTGGACCAACAATACCAAAGACACTGCCTGTACAGGCATATATAGAATATACCAGCCCAGATATATTCAACAGGCCTCATGCCATGGCTTTGAATATTGTTCTTGTTGCAATTTCAATCCTGCTTGTATGGTTTTATGACAAGGCCCTGGTCAGGGTTTGCAGGGAGGTGGATTAATGAAGAAGTTATCATTCTTTAATATTATTATATATTTAAGCGGGTTCTTTGTTTTTTTTCCTATGGCTGTGCTCGTACTTTGGGGCTTTGGAAAAAGATGGCCATGGCCAAGTGTTATACCTTCGGAATACAGCTTAAGAGGTGTTTCCTATGTTGTTTCAACTCCAAACTCAATTAATATGGTTCTATTCAGCATAGTTTTATCTGCTATTGTTACAATTATTTCCCTGGCAATAAGTATACCTGCTGGGAGAGCACTTGCAATGTATGAATTTAAAGGAAAAGGCTTTTTCAAGCTTCTTGTGCTTTTTCCTCTTGTTATTTCACCAGTGGCTACAGGCCTTGGCATACAGGTGTTTTTCATAAAACTTGGACTCTCCGGTACTTTTATAGGGGTAGTGCTTGTTCATCTAGTACCATGTCTTCCCTATGGCATACGCATACTTACAGATGTGTTTAAAGCTTTAGGTGAATCAATGGAACAACAGGCAAGAAACTTAGGTGCAGGTAAGCTTCAGGTTTTATATTACATTACACTTCCTTTAATATCTAAGGGGTTATTATCTGCCGGAAGCTTGATATTTATCGTATCCTTCAGTCAGTATTTTTTGACCTTTATTATAGGAGGAGGAAACGTGGTTACATTGTCCATGCTTATGTTTCCCTTTATCCAAAGCGGTGACAGAGGCATAGCTGCCTGTTACAGCATGGTATTTATCGGGATAACCTTTATAATCCTATTAACGGTTGAAAAAAGGATAAAAAGCATATATTTATCGGAAAACAATTTTTATATTTAGGAGAATACCATGAGTAAACTGATTATAAAAAATATTAACAAAAGCTTTAATGAAACAAGAGTATTGAAAAACGTAAGCTTAAAAATTAACCAGGGAGAATTAATATCCATCCTTGGAGAATCCGGTACAGGAAAGAGCACCTTGCTTAAAGTTATAGCAGGCCTTATTGAACCTGAAGAAGGGGACATAATTATTGATGGAATGTCTGTTCTTGATGTTCCTCCCGAAAAGAGGAAAACAGTATTAGTATTTCAAAATCATTTGTTGTTTCCACATTTAAATGTAGAAGAAAATATAGGCTTTGGCCTTAAAATGGCAGGAGCAAATAAGGAACACAGGGAATTTAAAACTGCTGAAATAATGTACATGCTTAAACTTCAAGGGCTTGAGGAAAGGTATCCAAAGGAACTATCGGGAGGACAGCAGCAAAGGGTTGCACTAGGCAGGGCTCTGGCGGTGGAGCCTAAGGTTCTTCTTCTTGATGAACCCTTTTCAAGTCTTGATATAAGGCTAAGGCAGGAAATGAGAGACTTGGTTCTTCATATACAAAAAAAATTAAAAATAACAACTATATTGGTTACTCATGATAAAGAAGAGGCACTTATGATGTCCCATAAAATTGCAGTAATGATGGATGGGAGCATTGCTCAGTTTGATACTCCTGAGAATATTTATGAAAGGCCTGTAAGCAGAAAGGTCTCTGACTTTTTTGGAGAAAAAAACTATCTTGAAGGAACCTTGGATAAGGGAATATTCAGATGTGACCTTGGTGACTTTGATACAGGAACAAATTTTATAGGCACCGGCACAATAATGATGAAACCTGAAGACATAGCTATACTAGAAAAAGAACAAGGGTCAAGCATTAAAGGTATTGTTAAAAGCAGAAGGTATTTGGGGGATAAGGTTCATTATACAGTGGATGCAGCAGGGATGCTTCTAAAGGTTGCATCTTCTGAACATATGAGACTTAAACCTGGTAATGAAGTAATACTTGGAATAGATTTTCAAAAAGGTATTTTTTACCGGTAAGTTATTGGAAGGGGAAAACATGTTAAAGGATACACTGGATTATATTATATATGATTATGTAAGAAAAAACAGGCTTAGCAAGGAACTTGGACTAGGAGAGGACTATAAAGTGGATTTTCTTGCCCAGGGTGAATATAATATAAACTATATTTTAAGGGGCAGTGAAAAGAACCTTGTTTTCAGGGTTAATACTGGAAGCCAGCTTAATTTGGACAACCAAATAGAGTATGAGTATGAAGCATTAAAAAGACTTCAGCAAAGCGGTGTGACCCCAGAAGTATATTACTTGGATGCTTCAAAGAAAGATATTGGTTACGGAATACTTATAATGGAGTATCTACAAGGTGAACCCCTTAAATATGATAGGGATTTGGATTCCGCTGCATTGATATTTTCCAAAATACATTCAATAGATTGTTCAACAAGTGATTATGATAATTTTATTAAAGAGGAAAACATATTTACAGAAAGAATAAATGAAGCCAATAGATTGCTTAAGGATTTTTTTATATCACCTATAATACCAAAGGATCTAAAACGCTTTTTCTATAAATTTATTGAATGGGCTGAAAAAAACAGAAACATTGAAAAATACTTTTTAGAAAATAAACTTAATGTTATAAACAACACAGAGGTGAACTCAAGCAACTTTATTATAGGAAGTGGAAAAGCCTGGCTAATTGATTGGGAAAAACCTGTTATAAGCGATCCTTGTCAAGATTTAACTCAGTTTTTAGCGCCTACCACAACTCTTTGGAAGGCAGACTATAAATTAAACCTTGAAGAAAGGAAGGACTTTTTTAAGGCCTATACAACTTATCTTGGTATGGATAACAATATTATAGAGAAAGTTGATTTATACAATCCTTATTTATATTTAAGGGCACTTTCCTGGTGTGCCTATGCATTTCTCGAGTACAATAAAGAGGATAAGAAAATTAAGAATATGGACACTTACAGAAAAATAAATCAATATCTTGACATTGATTTTATGAAGGACTTATTAAGGGATTATAAAATAGGAGTGTGAGTTATGAGGCTTCACAGGCTTTTAGGAATAATAATGCTGCTTGATTCAACAGGAACAATAAGTGCAGGTAAACTTGCCGAAATTCTTGAAACTTCAGAAAGGACAATTTACAGGGATATTGATATACTGTGTGAAGCAGGGATACCCATAGTATCTATATCCGGGCCAAGGGGCGGTTATTCCTTTATGGAAAACTTTAAGATAAATTCAAATAACCTTGGGAAATTGGATGTTTTGAATCTGCTCCTTCAAGGGATGGGAGTAAAGTCCGAAAAAAATAGTGAAGCATCAAAGCAGCTTCATAATATAATATCAAAGCTTGAAAGTGGTCTTTCAAAAGAAAACAGGGAAAAAATTGTAAAGGCAAAAGAAAGATTTTTTGTTGATTCGGATCCATGGTTTGGAAAAAGGTCTGAAAATAAATATATTGATATAATTAAAGATTCAGTGATGAACTTGAAAAAGATTAAAGTTTATTATAAGAAATATCTGGGAGAAGCATCAGAAAGAATATTAAGACCCTATGGTGTGGTAGTAAAGAATGATCAGTGGTATATGGCTGCTTTTTGTGAATCAAAGAATGAAACAAGGATATTTAAATGCAGCAGACTTGAAAGTGTTCAGGTATTAGAGGAAGGCTTTATAATACCTGAAGGGTTTTCCTTGGAAAGGTTTTGGGAGAGCAGTAAGGAACAGTTTGTTTTAAAGCCTGAGAATAAAGAATACAAGGGATATATTGTTAAGATAAAGCTTCAGGATGAAAGCTACATGGTCCTAAAGGGATTTAATATATGCTCATCTATAAAAACGGGAGATTACCAGATTTGTGATGTGGATATGATAAGTTTTGAAACTGCATGCAGTGTTATTTTCCCATTAAGCCACAAAATAGAGGTATTAGAGCCATTAATACTTAGAAAATTTATTATTGAAAAAACAAATAAAATTTTAGCTTTATATAAATCCTTGACATAATATTGTCAGGGATTCTTTTGTATAATTAAATTATAAATCATGAAGGAGGAGATGTAATGGAAGGTAAAATATTAAATATCAATGAGTTTAAAGCTGTAGGATTAACTTATTTTGGGAACAATAGTAACGGAGAAATTCCAAAGTTATGGGATGTATTTAATAAGCAGTGGGAAGGCATAAAAGGTAAAAGTGCTTCAATGCAATGCTTTGGAATATGTGAGGATATGCCTGATAAAGAGGGAAGATTTCATTATACTGCTTGTGCAGAGGTAGACAATTTTATCGATGTTCCTGAAGGCATGGAAACAAAGGTTGTGCCTTCAGGAAAGTACGTTGTTTATACCTATAAGGGAGCAATTAAAGATTTAGGGGAGTTTTACAACAGCATTTACTCCAAGTGGCTTCATGAATCAGGGTATGAATTAGATTTTAGGCCTCAGTTTGAACTATATGATGAAAGATTTATGAATAATGGAGAATTTGATGTGTACGTTCCGGTTAAATAAAAAAAGGCTTCTGAACTTTAAGTTTCAGAAGCCTTTTTTTTAGTAGCATACAACAGGTGTATTAGCATCTATATTATTAAATATTGCCTGGGCAACAGAATAAGATGTATTTACACAGCCGTGGGAGCCGTTGTAGATATATATATTTCCACCAAATTCACCACGCCAGGAGGCATCATGAATTCCTATGCCTCCGTTAAAGGGCATCCAGTAATTCACGGGAGCCTCATACCCGGGACCTTTAAGTACCGCATTTCGCATTTTATACTTTAAGCTGTATATGCCCCTAGGGGTGCCGGTGTGGTTTGATATATTCCCGGTAACCACACCTCCTTGTACTAAAAGGGATCCATTTTTGTAAAACCACATATGCTGCCTGTTTAAATCAATTTCAACATAAGTGCTTCCTATATCATTTTCACCACGAAAAAGGCCGGTATTACTGTACTCAGGTTCTTTTATAAGAGTTTTTCCATCTTTTACAGCAGTAATTATATTTTCTGATTCCTTATCTTTATTAATAACAAAGCCATAATCACCACCCCCTATATCCAGGTAACTTCCGCTGGAGGTCTTAAAATGTCTTGTTTTACCTGCAGTATTATATTTAGTTGATAGCATGTCTAAGAAAGAATTAACTTTATTTCGATCAACAACAATTTCTAAATTATCATTTACTGAAAGCCACTTGTTGATTATATTTCCGTCCAAAGCTTCACTGGAATTTCCGAAGGTATAGTTAATTTTTGAGGATACATATTTATTTAAAGTATCCCTTGTGTCTGTAACTTTTTTTGATTCTGCTGTATATTGAGGTTTTATATAACAACCAGCTGCTTCAATATTTATTTCTGCTTCACCTTTTAGAATTGAATCAACTGTTTTAAGGTACAAACTGTTCTTATCAATCTTAGTTCCCTGGATTTCATTTAAAATCACATATCCAGTGTCAGTATATTTAAATTCAGGATTTTTAGGTTCAATTGTATTTTTAAAAAAGGTAAGATTATCTATTTTTTCTTTTAATTTTTTTTCATCAAATACTGTTTTTGTATCATCTTTAATTAGCTCCATATTAAAAAGGCCGCATACCCAGCTGGACATATTCTGCCTATCCTTAAGCTTTGTAAATTCTTTTTCATCCTGCAGCTTTAAGTTAATATCACTTCCCTTAATACTTTGCGATTCATCGTTTCTTCCATTAAAGGTAATTGTATAGTCTGTAAGAGCAGAGTCAATTTTTTCTTTTGCCGCAGAAGGTGATTTACAGCCTACACTTATAGAATTTATTTCTGTTCCAGGATAAAAATGATTTGTGAAAAACTCTGACCCTTGTAAATATAAGGCAAAAAAATAGTAAAATGAAGCTAATAAAACAAATTTGGCCTTTTTAAATATTATTGAAGTTTGTTTTCCTTTTTTCTCTTCCATAGCATCCACTCCTTAAATAAATAAGTCCACATAGCATTTTATGTGATAACTCATTTACTTAAGACATTAATTTTAGTAATAATTACCAAAATATTTTCATCTGTTTTAGAGAATGATAATTAGGTACTGATTTTCAGTAAAATAAAGATTCAAAGGAGGATACTTATGAATAATAAAAATGCAGGTATGAATAATCCATCATCAGATCCAGGAATAGAGGAAGCAAAAAAATTGAATCGGGAATCAGCAATGAAAAGCGGGAATACAGGTATGACTAGTGGAACAGCAATGACAGGCGGTACAGGAATGACAGGCGGTACAGGAATGTCATCAGATCCTGGAGTGGAAGAGGCAAAGAAATTGAACCAGGAATCAGCAATGAAAAAAGGAAATACTGGAATGGCATAAGCAAAAAGGCTCTGTTTTCACAGAGCCTTTTATTTTGAAGAAAAAAGGAGCCGCTTTTAAGCGGCAAATAATAAGCGAGAGTAAGTGTGTAGTATAAACATATTGATAAATGCAGTTATATTTTATATTAAGCTTCTTGTAAAAAGCTGATAAAACTTGGATCTGTGATTTCAAGTGTTGGACCGTCATTTTCCAATTTCATGAATTTCTGCTTAACTTCCTTTTCTTTTTCATCATGACCAAAAGCTATATAAGCAAGTGCATTTTTTACCTTCATAACATCTTCTACTATTAATTCAATGATTTCAACCATTTTAATGTTTCCGTAAGAATTGCTTTTTACTTCACCAATTTTAACAGTTCCTTCTTTTCCGTTGTTATTAATAACAAATGACTCCATGTAGATAACCCTCCTAAATTTAATTATGAAATATTATATAGCAATTTTCATACCAAACAATTTTCATAAGAAAATGTACTCGTTTTCAAGAGTTTTCAGAAACAATCTTGTTTAATTCTGTGACAAATGTGGCGTATAGTGACAATAATGTCTTACATTATAATTGTATATTTATGGTTACATATTGTTAAAATGATGGTATAATATAAGAAAATTATACATTTAAGGCGAAGGAGGTACTTCCATTTCAATGCTAACTCATAAATTAAATAGTCCATTATGAAAGGAGAATATTTATGATTAACAATGTAGTAGAAGAATTGATTCAGGTAATAGAAGCCTTAGAGGGTGAAAAGATAATTACCCTTATGGATGATGACAAAAACAGCTGGCAGTTTAACTTTTCTAAGAATGGGAAAATTGGTGAAGATGAATCCCATGAGAAGATGTTAAGAACAAAACTATCCGAAACCTTAACCTCTAAAGGGAGCATAATCATACGTCAAAGCACAGATATTAAGAAAGCTGGAATACCTGTTAAGAAAATGTATGGAATATATCTCCATAATAATGACTGGACTCCGATTGCTATATCTGATATGGAGCTTTCCTATGGTACAAGTACTGGCTCAGGAGAAGTTATATTTGCAACCTTGCATAAGGGCTAGGCAATAATTTCAAAAGGGTGTGTTAATTAAAATTGAGTAATAAATATGTAATGAGCAGTGATTCTATCCCGTAGGGTAGCGCTGCTCTTATTTTTTATACAAAAAGTATAAATAGAACAAATAGGAAAAGTAAGGAGCATTATTATTATAAATATTCCACAAAAAACCATAAGATTATGTTATAATAACTATAAAAAAAAATTATAATGAGGATGAAGATGGATTTTAATCGATTAGAAGCATTTCTTAATGTAGCAAAGTATAAAAATTTTTCAAAAGCAGGAGCAGAAAGTTCAACCTCCCAGCCCACTATAAGCTCTTATATTGCAAAGCTTGAAAAGGAACTTAAGGTGCAGCTCTTTGATAGAAACTCAAGAGAGGTAGTATTAACTTCTGCAGGTGAATCATTTCTTAACTTTGCAAGGGACATGGTGGAGGCAAGAGACAAGGCAGTTGCGGATATTTCCTCTTTTAATGATAATGTAGCAGGGAAACTTCATATAGGAGCCGGCATCACTCCTTGTAATATTGTGCTGCCAGGTTTATTAGCAGACTTCAATTCATTATATCCAGAGGTTGTTTTTTCTATAAGCGAGCAGAATACTGAAAAGATTTTAGAGAAAATATCAAAATTTGAGGAGGAAATTGGAATTGTAGGTACTACCGTAAATGATGAAAAAATAAACTGCCATAAGCTTATTTTGGACGAGCTCCTTGTTATATCTCCCGTATCATATAATTTCCCAAAGGAAGTGTCTATGAACATTTTGGTGGAAAATAATTTTATTATGAGAGAGAAAAATTCTGATACCCGGAAAGCCTTTGAAGATATTTTAAGTGATAATAATATTGAACTTGGGCGTTTAAACATTTCCTGCGAAGTAAACAGCATTGATACTCTAATGCAGTTTGTAAAGGAAGGCATAGGGATATCGGTGGTTTCAAGTGAGGTGTGCAAGGATTATGCTTCCATGGGACTTATAAGAATAAGCAGAATACAAAATGTGGAAATGAAAAGATGTTTTTATCTTGCAGTAAGCACAAAACGGACACTGACTCCTGCAGCAAAGGCATTTTTTGATTTTTGCAAGGATAGATATAAATTTAATTAAAAATAACAGGCTTTACGCCTGTTATTTGCCTTCTAATATCTTGTCTAGATAAACAGATTTCATCTGTTTGCTTGCCATTGCCTTTTTAACTGGTGGAAGCTTTAATATGGATGACAATACTGCTGCCATGGCTCTGTGGCTGTATAAAGCCTTATTGTCGAATATTAGTTCTGAAAGCTTTCCCTTGTCTATTGCCTGAAGCACAATTCTATGGGTAGTGTTTACAGGAGTTATAATTTCCTTCTTTCTATGTTTGAGAGAAATACACTTTTTATGGCAATTTCTTATACATACACCGCAGCCTAGACAAATACCTTCATCACATTCAGCTTTTTTTGTTATTGGATCTACTTTCATGGCATCTATGGGGCATACCTTAGCACATTTTCCACAGCCAATACAGTTTTCTTCCTTCACATCAGGGAGAAACGCTGTGGTTTGTATGGGGTTCAGGTATCCAAATTTTTTTATGGCCTGCATACCTTCACAGCAGCATCCGCAGCAGTTGCAAAGGAAAGCAGGGCCGTTCCTTACGTTTTCACCACATTGAACCAGATTATGCTCATAGGAGTTATGCAGTATTTCCATGGCCTCCACTGCATCAATTGCTCTCCCGTATCCATGCTTGCTTAGAGTATATGCACTGCTGCCAAGGGTTAGGCAAGTTTCCATTGGGGCATCACACTGCTCTCCCAAATGTTCCATCTTGTGTCTGCAAAAGCACATGCTTACAGTAATAAACCTAGCATCTTTAATTACATTGCTCGCCCTGTCATAATCCATTATTTCAAGTTGATTTTCCCTTGATAGCACACCTTCTTGTACAAAAACTTTTCCAAACTTAGTTTCAGTCCCAAGAAACAGATCTTTAATAAAATCTTCCTCTACATTTAAATATTGAAAGTAGAGCTCTGATAAAGTCTTTTGATCTATATCGTTTCTAGTTCTCATAAGAGAAAATTCAAAAAATCCTACCATTGGAGGAGGAAGACAATATTCCTTTTTCCCGTCATAGTCTATATCAAGGAGTATTGCCTTTGATGCGAGATTTTGTAGGATATTTTCAGCCTGAGCTTCATTCATTTTCCATATATGGCTGGCTGTTTTAACAGTAAAGGGCTTTATTGGGAGCATTGCAACCAGTTCGGCTTCTTTTTCTGTAAAAAGCATACTAAGTATTTTATATAATGTTTCAGAGGGAGGGGCACCTTGTGGAAATCTATTTATTCTATCCTCCAATTTTTTATAAGCATCTTTATTAGAAATGTGGGACATTTATTCACAACCTTTCTTGTAATCAGGAAGATAGCATTGATTTATAACTTTCTGAATTTATGCTGGGGTCTGCCTACTTTCCCATATTCAACAAGTTTGTCTAGTAAGCCTTCCTTTTCCATGTACTCCAAATATCTTCTAACAGTTACTCTGGCTATCTTTAGTTCTTCTGACAATTCTTCTGCTGTAAAGTATTCAAAACCTCTTCGCTGAATTTCTTCCCATATGGATCTATAAGTATATTTATTAAGACCCTTGGCAAGGCTTTCATTTTCCTGAACCGCAGCAGCAGTTGATATTAATTTGTCCAAATCAGTCTGTTCAAGTTCATTTCCTTTTTTAAATTCATAATGCCTTTCCTTAAATTGCATCAGAGCTTCTTTAAAGCGTTCAAAAGTGAAGGGTTTTATCAGGTAATCCACTGCACCATATCTAAATGCCTCCTGAACTCTTTCCGAGGTTTTATCAGCGGTGATTAATATTACATCCACATCAATTTCTTCATTTCGAAGCCATTTTAAAAAATCTATACCATTTTCCTTTGGAAGAAAAACATCAAGAAGTATTAAGTCTGGTTTTCTAAGGAGCATATATTTTTTTGCCTCGGTAAGATTACCAGCGGCTTTTAAAAGGCTGAATCCACTGATCTTATTTAAGAACTTTGAATTAATCTCTCTTACCATTGGGTCATCTTCAATTATCATAACTTCAATCAAGTTTTTCACCCCTTGTCATAGGGATATTTATATCCCAAAGTACTCCATGCTCTGATTTAAAATCAATGGTTCCACCGGCATCTTCCACAATTTTCTTAACAATATACATGCCCTGGCCTCTCTGTCCTTCTTTAGTAGTAAAGCCCTGTTCATAAATTTTATCTCGATTTTCTTCTTTAATTCCAGGTCCATTATCTTTTATCTTTATTTCAAGCCAATCTTTATGCTGGACAATCTTTATATATATTTCCCCGGTTCCGTCACTGCTTACAGCATCTAAAGAATTTTCAATAAGATTACCTGTTAACGACACAATATCAGTAGAAGCAATTTGCGGGGGAAGATAGTCCAAACTGCATTCATCATCTATTGTAAACTTTACTCGGTTTTCCTCAGCCTTAACATATTTGGACAACAATATTGCAGATAAAGCAGGGTCTTTTATTTTTTTAGTTAAAATCACATCTACCTGGTTTCTGCTTTTTGCCGTTTCCGATATGAACTGGAGGGCTTCATCATACTCATTAAGTTGAATTAACCCTGAAATAGTGTGAAGTTTATTCATGAATTCATGATTTTGAGCTCTTAGAGACCAAGCCATTTTCTTTACACCGGTTAATTCCTCAGCAAGCTTGGTTAGTTCAGTTTTATCTCTGAAGGTGGCAATTGCTCCTACAATTTTACCTTGATTTTTTATTGGGATTCTATTAGTCATTATCACAGTGCCATTTATCCTTTGCTGTTTTTCATATTCACAGATTCCTGTTTCCATAACTGTATTCAACCTGGTTGTAGGAAGTACATCTTCTATGTTTTTTCCTATAAGCTCATTTTTATCAATATTTTTATTATAATGAAGAATATTTACTGCTGAATCATTTATTAATGTTATTCTTCCTTTATCATCAACAGCAATTAGCCCTTCATATATTGCATCCAGAATACCCATCTTTTCATTATAAAGCCTGGTTATTTCGTCAGGTTCAAGGCCAAGTAAAGAATTTTTGATATTTTTAGAAAGTATAAATGCCCCAGTTATACCTACTGCAAGGCCGGCAAAAGAAATCAATATAATATATAATATTGCCATATGTTTTGCATCTTCGATACTTTGTGTAAGTGTTCCAACAGAAACAAAGCCTAGTTCCTTTCCTGTTTCAGTATCATATATAGGGGTAAAGGCCCTAAGGGATTTACCAAGAGTCCCTGTTGCTTCTGATATATAAGTTTTACCCCCTTGAATTACACCAAATTCATCCCCACCTACAAACCTCTGGCCTATCATGGCTGGGTTAGGATGAGAATATCTTATTCCATCATTGTCCGCAACTATAATATACTCAATCTGATCTAAATTCTTAAGCTGTTCTGCAATATAAGGACCAATTTTTTTATCAGGGTCTTTTATTTTAAGTTCATTTACTACTTCCTTGGAATGAGATACCATTTCGGCAACATTCATTATATTTGTTTTTGCTTTGCTTTCAATGTTTCCGGTTATCCATGAGGCGACAAAAAATATGATTACAGAAATTGAAATAAATACTACTGCAACTATTAATATTGTAAGCTTGGTTTGTAGTTTAATGGGTTTTTTCAAATTTATCACCTCAGCTCAAAATGTAAAAATCACGGAACAATGGAAGACAACTTCATTATATCACTTACTGAATATTGTCTTCCATCTTTCCGTGTTTAATTTATTACTTACTTAAAATATCAGGCCACTGCTTCACTATTTAATTCAACAGCCTTTGCTTTTCTATTTCCGAGGATTTTAAACACTGTTGAAACAACAAATGGGCAAATTATGGCAGATACTACGCAGGCAGCTGCTACCTGTGCTGTTGCAGCTGCAGCTAAAACAGCCACTGAGGGATCTATTGCAGCTACTGCAGCAGGGGTTGCTACTGCATTTCCTGCTGTGGAACCTGTAGCAAGTCCGATTATTGGCTCCTCCTTAAATAATTTAAGAAGTGCATATGCACCTATTCCCGTAAAGGCTGCAATCACACCAAGCAATATGCCAGGACCTCCTGCTTTTATAATAGTAGTAAGATTCATTCCGGCACCTAATGGGAAGGAGAAGAATGGTATTAATAGAAGCTTGCTGCTTCCAAGGAACTTTCTCATATCGGAATCAATATTTCCTAAAATCATACCTATTACTATAGGAATCATTACTGCAACAAGTGCCTTAAAAGGAACCTGTGCAAGACCTGATGCTCCAAGTGCAACTAAGGTGAAGAATGGACCATCCTTTAAAGAAAGCAATGCATAAGCTCCTACATCAGTTTCATCACCATATTGAGATGCAAGAGATGCATATAAACCTCCGTTGCAATTTGTTAATGCTGCAAGCATTGCTAATGGGGATAAACCAAGCACACCTGCAGGTCCAAAAACCTTGCCAACAAATATACCGATACCGGCACCAACGATGAATTTTCCGCTTATTAAAAGAGCGCCTTTTTTTAGGGCCTTTGGTGCAAGCTTGAAATTAATCTGAGAACCGATTAAAAACATGAAACAAGCCAAAATTGTGGTGGAAGCTGAAGAACTAAACAAGGCAGTGGTGAAGCCCCCAATTTTTAAGAACTGAGGAAAAAAAGTATTAACTAGTACACCAAGGAATAGTGGAACCACCATCATGCCACCTGGAATTTTATCAAGGGTTTTCTTAATAGGAATTTGCATTTTTATACCTCCATTTATTTATATTCTTGAAACATTGCTTTTTCTTGCAGCAATTTTTATAGCCTCAGCTACCTTTGAGGCAACTGCTCTGTCTAGTGCATATGGAATTACATTGTCTTCATGCAGGTCTTCTTTTTTTATCATGTCTGCTATAGCGTAAGCAGCAGCAATTTTCATTTCTTCATTTATCACTTTAGCCCTTACATCCAACGCTCCTCTGAATATTCCAGGAAAAGCAAGAACATTGTTAACCTGGTTAGGGAAATCTGAACGTCCTGTTCCTATAACCTTAGCTCCTGCTGCTTTAGCATCCTCAGGCATAATTTCAGGAGTTGGATTTGCCATAGCAAATATTACTGCATCCCTGTTCATTGTCTTAATCATATCCTTAGTTAGTATTCCCGGTGCAGAAACCCCTATAAATACATCTGCAGAAACTAATGCATCTGATAAAGAACCTTTTATGTTATCCTTGTTTGTTATTTTTGCAAGGTCTTTCTTTGCATCATCTACATTTTCAATTCCTCTATAAAGGATTCCAACTTTGTCGCAAGCTATTAAGTCTTTAACACCGGTAGATAAAAGGAGCTTTGCAATGGCGGTTCCTGCTGCTCCTGCACCATTAACTACAACTTTAATATCTTCCATATTCTTTCCAACAACCTTTAAAGCATTTATCAAACCTGCAAGAACAACAATTGCTGTGCCGTGCTGATCATCATGGAATACTGGTATATCAAGCTCTTTTTTAAGTCTTTCTTCTATTTCAAAACATCTTGGAGCGCCGATATCTTCCAAATTAATTCCACCAAACCCTGGAGCTATAAGTTTTACTGAACGAACTATCTCGTCCACATTTTTTGTATCAAGGCATATTGGGAATGCGTTTACATTTGCAAACTCTTTAAATAATATTGCCTTTCCTTCCATAACAGGAAGTCCAGCTTCAGGACCAATGTCTCCTAAACCTAAAACAGCAGACCCGTCAGTTATAACAGCAACCAGATTACCTTTTGAAGTATACTTGTACACTTCATCTTTATTTTTATGGATCTCTCTGCAAGGTTCTGCAACTCCCGGAGTATAAGCCAAGCTTAAGTCATCTCTTGTTTCAAGAGGGAGTTTTGATATAACTTCAATTTTGCCAATGCTTTTTTCATGTAATTTTAAACTTTCCTCAAAATAATTCACTAATATCATCCTTTCAAAATGGAATCCGTTTCTATGGCTAAATAGTATCAGGATTCAATTTACATTAAAACATTGTGAAAGTTTAAAATAAATTTTGGTCTTAAAATTTACTTTGTTAATTAATTAACTTGTACAGAACTTTGATTCTGTCTTATAATTTAATTGGAAAATTGGTGAACCTTTTTAACTTTGGGCTTGTATATATAGCATAGGCATAAAGGAGGGGAAATACTTGAGACTTGTTGATCGCTTATGGGTGCATAAGATTCGTCAGGGAGATGTTGCAGCGTTTGAAAGCTTAATTAAAAAGTATAAGGATAAGATTTTTAACTACAGCTGCTACCTAGTTCAGGATTATCAAATGGCAGAAGAAATTACTCAAGATGTATTTCTCAAGGTTTATCATAAAATAAATCAATATAATCCGGACATTAGTTCACTTTCTACATGGATAATGACTATAGCACATAATGAATCTATCAATAAGATTATGAGGAAAAAAAACGAACTGTTCCTGGAGGAACAGTGTTTGAAAATTCCATCAACACAAAATCCTGAACAATTAGTACTAGAAGGTGAAGTCATAAAGGATCTTGTACAAGCTCTAAATGCATTAACTATTAAAGAAAAATCAATCCTTTTATTAAAGGATTATTATGGGTACAAGATAAAAGAAATCGGACAAATGATGAATACTTCTGAAGGTACTGTAAAATCCACCCTTCATGGTGCAAGGCTGAAAATAAGAGAGAGGATTGGTGAATCACATGATTAGCGAGAAAGAATATCACTCCATGATATCAAAGCTGCCAAAGCAAACGCTTCCTGATGATTTTGAAAATAATGTGATGAAAACACTAAAGCTAGACATTGAGCAAAATACATCTTCAAAGCCTTTATATGGTCTATGCTGTACGGTGCTCAGCATTTTTCTTGGGCTAATGATCTTCACAAGTACCCCTGTAACAAAGGAAACCTATGCAAATGTAGGTGAAAATGTAATATTTGTTGGAAATCAGCTATTTAATTCAGTAATAAGCAGCTGCATGCTGCATCATTGAAAGGATGATTATAATGAAAAAGTTAATGTTTTTCCTATTATCTATCACAATCATTATCCTAATTATTACCCTTGAAGGGGGGCGCGTAGCAGCTTATATGCAGTTATCTGCCTTTCTTTTGGTGACTTTGGGTATTCTGTTTTCTACAATGTTTAGTTTTTCCTTTAAAGAAATCAGGGGAACTTTTATGGATTCCTTTTCAGAAAAAACAGATGCAACTAAACTTAACATCTACAAAAGGGGGTATATTGTATCCAAGTTAATGTCAAAGCTTTCTATTTATTGGTCATTAATTGGGGTTCTTCTTGGAATAATTTATGTGCTTTCACATCTTGAAACACCTGAAAGATTGGGAGTTGGCCTTGCAATGGCACTTGTGTCAGCCCTTTATGGGTTGATTTATTCCGGTACTTTGTTTATTCCGATGGGACATGTTCTAATAAAAAAAATTCAGGATATTAAAGAAAACTAGGCTGTTAAGTGTAACTTTTTAGGATATTTTTCCACTATATATACAGGAGGTGATGGCAGTTGGAAAGTATGAAAGAGCTTTATGAAACATATGAACCATATATCTTTAAATACTTATATGGGTTAACACTGGATTTTTATAAAGCTGAAGAACTTACCCAGGAAACATTCTTTCAAGTGATAAGGTCCTTTCATAGATTTCGTGGTGACTGTCATGTAGCTACCTGGATATATAAAATTGCAAGAAATGTATTTATTCAGTATTTAAGAAAAAATGCTGACCCCACTATTTCTTTAAGTGAAGATATTTTAGATATCGCAGGTAACCACAATCCTGAAGCGGTTTTAGAAAGAAAGGAAAGCAATGAATTTATAATAACTGCCTTGCTTAAGCTACCAGTTAAGCAGCGTGAGGTTTTATGGCTAAGAGACTGGCAGGGGCTATCCTATGAAGAAATAGCAGGTATAACCACACGGTCTGTTTCCTGGGTGAAGGTGAATATACATCGGGGCAGGGTGGCATTTAAAAAAGTTTATTGTGAAGGAGGAGATTACTGTGAGTAAATACCCTTGTGAATTAGTTGAAGACTTACTTCCTTTATATGTTGAAGGGGAGGTAAGTGATTCGACAAAGGAAATAGTGGAAGAACATATAAAGGAATGTGAAAAATGCAGGGAGCTGTTAAAGGAATATAAAAATGATGAGATAAAGGTAGAAGAATTAATTGACTTACCTGAAGCTCACACATTTAAAAGATGGATGAAAAAATTAAAAATATGGGGATTTGCAGCTCTTATAATTATTGTTATTGCGGGTATTGCTGCAGGAGTTATTGGCTATAAGGCAGGGGAGAGTGCAAAAAATGATACATTGAAGCTTAAAACCATAGTTGAGACCTTTAACAAAGGTGGGCTGAATGTTAAGGAAGACAATTCAAATTCTAAAGACGAAAATGCCATATTTGGGATAAAACCTTCTGTATATACCATAGGGGACAGTAAAGATAAACTTCTAATATATATGTTTAAGTCGTTTATGGACAGGGATCAGGTCATGGGCGGTTTTTCAGATCCATTCGCTATTGAAAAGGTACAATTTAAGGCTAAGAATGCACTTATAGTTTATAAACCAAATGAAATACCAAAAACGGAAGATGACTTGGCAGTCTTTGTTAAAACAAAAAAATTAATAGGAAATATAGTATTTAAGGATTTAAATCAAGGAAAAGAAGTGACATTTAAGGGGGAAAGTGAGCACTGGCAGGGTACCTTTACATTAAAGTACTATCAGAATTTTATTCAGGACGATAAGGGATTTCATTATGATGGTTATTCCGAGAAGTATCCTATATTAAAATATAAGGATAAAGACATTGATTCAGTGGGACCTGTTTCATATAATTATGATACTGCAGCAGGTGGTGGAGGCGGAGAAGTTGACAGCCTTGACAATGATGGGTATATAAGAATAGGGGGAGGCGGAGGTAATGGCGCCATCCAGGATGTGAATAAAGACATAAATATCACTGTTAAATGGAAAGACAAGGAAGAACACATAGTATTAAAGCCACAATAGAAAAACACAGGTTCCCACCTGTGTTTTTCTATTACTTATAAAACTTTTTCAATAAATTTACCTTATCTTTATATGGAGGATATATAAGCTTCAAGTCAATAGACAAGGATTTATTTAAAATGCTTTTTTTATGAGAAAATGTATCAAAGCTTGCCTTTCCGTGATAATTTCCCATGCCACTGTAACCAACTCCTCCAAAAGGAAGATAAATACTGCCGGTATGCATTACTGTGGCATTGATGCAGCCCCCTCCAAAAGAGACTTCATTTATTACCTTATTTTGAAGTATTTTATTCTTTGAAAATATATAAAGTGCCAAAGGTTTTTCATGGCCTTTTATCATATCAATGACCTCTTCTATATTTTCATATTCAAGTATAGGCAAAATAGGGCCGAAGATTTCCTCCTGCATCACAGGAAAATCCCATTTAACATTATCTAAAATTGTTGGTTCAATATAAAGAATATCTTTGTTGGTGTTTCCCCCAGCTGCAATATTTCCATTGTTTAAAAATGCTGAAAGCCTGTTAAAGTGCCATTCATTTATTATTCTGCAGTAATCACAACTCTTTTCAGCATCACTTTCATAAAAGTTATTAATATTTTTAATTAATGCTTTTATAAGGGAATCTTTAATATCCTTATGCACAACAATATAATCAGGAGCCACGCAGGTTTGGCCTGCATTTATAAACTTACCCCAGGCAATTCTCCTGGCTGAAATTTCGATATCTGCAGTACTATCTACAATACAAGGGCTCTTACCACCCATTTCAAGTACAGTAGGCGTTAAATGCTTAGCAGCTTTTTCAGCAATAATTTTTCCAACAGTGGTGCCTCCAGTGAAAAAGATAAAATCAAATCTTTCATTCAGCAATGCGGAGGTTTCTTCAACACCACCTTCAACAACAGCACAATGTTCTTCATCAAAACATTCCTTTATAATTTCAGCTAATAGACGTGATGTGTTTGGAGAAAGTTCAGAAGGCTTAAGTATGCAGCAATTTCCTGCTGCAATAGCGCCAATAAGTGGATTAATTGCAAGCTGGAATGGATAGTTCCAGGCACTTATTATAAGAACAACTCCGTAAGGTTCAGCAAAAATTTTGCTGGATGCTTTGAATAATACCAAGGGTGTTTTAACTTTTTTTGGAGCAGCCCAGGAGTGAATTTTTTTTACTGCCAGGTTTATTTCCTCAAGAACAGTTAATATTTCTGTTGAAAAGGTCTCAAACTCACATTTCCCAAAGTCCAGTCTAAGGGCCTTTTCAATTTCATCATTTCTTCTTCTTATTATTTCTTTTAAAGCCTTTAACTTAGTCAAGCGAAATTCTATAGCTTTTGTTTTACCTGTGTTAAAAAAATTTCTTTGATTATTTATCAGGTTTTGATTCAAATTACCATCTCCCAATATTAAGATGTTTTATTTTAATTTAACACAAAAAAATTATAAATTGCAAACGAAGGCATTATAAATGTATAATTAAGTGAAAAGTTAATTAAGAGGTGAACATAATGAATATTGAATTTAAAGCTAAGGTTAAGGAATATCTTTATGATAAAAATACAACTGATATTTATATAGAAATGGACAATAAGGGTGGATGCTGCTCAGGTCCTGTTTTTGTTCCTGAAGTAAGGCTTGGAGTACCTGAATATATAAATATGTATGAACCTTTTATACATGAAGATATTACAGTTTATATACCTAAAAAGGTAATAAATGAAGAAACTGAAAATATAAGCATAAAACTAAGAAATATGCTTGGGCAAAAGTCACTTGTTGTGAATGGGATACTTGCTTATAAAGATAAGAAATACGGAAATAATAAGTTCTAATACAGAAACTGCTTATCAGTTTATATTGATAGGCAGTTTTTTTATTGAATAATTTAATTATGGAATGACAATAATAGTATTGCATTAAACTGATTGGTGGTATAAATATGAATAAATTTGACAAAGAAGTTAACAAAAGAATCAATGAACTTATACTGGATGAATATAAGGGAACAGTGGTAAATGAAGAAATCTATAAGGGATTTGCAGCAATTGCCAGGGCACAGGTGAGAGAAACATTAAGGGGTGTCAAGCCTAGTAAAAACCCAAAATCCTTGTATAAAAAAACTTGGAAAAACGCGGAGAAATACAGGGATTTATATTCAAAGCTATAGGAGGATATTATGGATAATATAAACTTAGAAAAGGGACAGCATGAGAAAGCTATGGAAAAGGCAAAGCACATGATAGATAAGGGGTGCGGAATGAGCGAAATAACAGCAGAAACAAAGCTAAGTGAAGAAAATGTGCTAAAAGCAATGAGGAAGATGAAGGGTTAATTTCCTATAAGTTGTGCTTTTAAAAATTCAGAATAAAAAATAATAATTAACATACAATATGAATGTTATTTATTATTGAATGTAAGGAGTGATATTATGAAGGCGGAAAAAATGAACAGACCTAATGATGGAATAAGATGTGTTGTTAATACCTGTCATTATTATATGACAGGTGACCATTGTACTGCGTCCCAGATAGAGGTTCAGCATAGAAATGCAAACACCTCCCAGGAAACAGACTGTGCTACCTTTACCCCAGAAGCCTAATTTATAATATTTAGTAACATAAAAGTACGGTAAAATTATAATTTTACTGTGCTTTTTAATTTATAGATTGTGGTAAAATATATTAAAATGAGGGGTAGTATGGACATTAAGGATTTAATAGTAAAAACCGCTGTTGGCTTTGCAGGACTTTTTATTACCTTAGGGGTAGTGCTATTTTTAACAGCTTGGTCCATATATTATATTAAGGCATGGATATACTTATTTGCTTTTGCAGTACCAGTTTTACTAATAACTATATATTTATTTAAAAATGACAAGCATTTACTTCAGAGCAGAGTAAAAGCCGGACCAGGTGCTGAAAATGAAAAAAGTCAAAAGTCCATACAGTCAATTGCTCAATTGGCTTTTATTTCAATATATATCATATCGGGCTTGGACTATCGCTTTCATTGGTCAAACATTCAATTATACATAAGCTATGCTGGTGATATTTTTGTGGTGCTTGGGCTTTATATTGTTTTTCTCGTTTTTAAGGAAAATACCTATACCTCTGCAATAATAGAAGTTGATGAAAATCAAAAAGTGATATCTACCGGGCCTTATGGCTATGTTCGTCATCCAATGTATTCAGGAGCCCTATTGATGATGCTGTTTACTCCGATAGCTCTAGGGTCTTACTTTGCCCTTATTGGAGCAGTAATTCTAATATATGTAATTGTATTGAGGCTTTTTGATGAGGAAAAGTTTTTATCTGAAAATCTAAAGGGGTATAAGGAATATTGCAGCAAGGTAGTTTTTCACTTGATTCCACATGTCTGGTAAATAGTTTGGCATGAAAATTGCGATATATATTATTACCCAGAATAGTTCATTAACAGTCATGAGATATATTCTCATAAAAAAAGTACCCCAAATAAGGAAAACAGGTATTATGTGCTGCCTGTTTTTTTGCTTTCTAAAAACAAATATATCATAAATGGGTTAATTGGAAAAACCCATAAATACCATTCAACCCATATGTATTGATTTTTATTAGAAATACAGCATATAAACAGAGTATATGAAGGTTTTTAAATGGCATAATAATTGCTCAATATATTATTACATCTTAAAATATAATTTTATAGGAGTGAAATATAATGATATCAAAAGAAATGTACGAATTAGGGTCAAAAAGATCTGTAATTAGAGAATTGTTTGAATTTGGCAAGCAGCAGGCAGCTGTGGTTGGAAAAGAAAATGTATTTGATTTTAGCATAGGGAATCCTACAGTACCTGCACCTGAATGTGTTAAGGAAGCGATCATTGATTTGCTAAATACATCAAAATCAGAAGAAATTCATGGATATACCTCTGCTCAAGGGGATATTGAAGTAAGAAAAGGTCTTGCGGAGTATATGAATAAAACTTATGGTGCAAAACTTAATGCAGATAATTTCTATATGACTTGTGGTGCAGCTGCTTCATTATGTATTGTACTTAAATCAATAGTTGAAGGCCCTGAAGATGAAATAGTAATAATAGCACCGTATTTCCCAGAATATCAGGTGTTTATAAAAACTACAGGAGCAAAGGTTGTTGTTGTTCCGCCAGATACAGAGAAATTCCAAGTTCATATGGAACTTCTTGAAAAGGCAATAACTCCAAAGACAAAGGGAATTATAATAAATTCTCCAAACAATCCTTCCGGGGTGGTTTATTCCGAAGATACATTAAAAGCTCTTTCAACTTTATTGAAAAAGAAATCTGAAGAATACAATAAGCCTTTATATTTGATTTCTGACGAACCATATAGAGAAATAGTTTATGATGATACAAAAATACCATATGTGCCAAACCTATATGATAATACGATTATATGTTATTCATACAGCAAATCTCTTTCATTACCAGGAGAGAGAATAGGATACATCCTTGTTCCTGACTCAGTTGAAAATTCAAAAGAGGTATACACCACAGTATGTGGAGCAGGACGTGCCCTTGGATATGTTTGTGCTCCAAGCATGTTCCAGAAGATAGTACTTAAGTGCATGGGAAATACATCTGATGTAGCATTATACGATGCAAACAGAAGAATGCTTTATGATGAACTAGGTAAAATAGGATATGAATGTGTAAGACCAGATGGAGCGTTTTATTTGTTTGTAAAAGCACTAGAAGAAAATTCAGTTGCATTTTCTGAAAATGCAAAGAAATTTAATCTTCTTGTAGTGCCTGCAGATGATTTTGGTTGTCCTGGTTATGTTAGAATTTCTTACTGCGTGGATCCTGAAATGATAAAAAGATCCTTTGCTGCCTTTCAAAAATTAAAGGATATGTATAAATAGTCAAATTTTTTTTCAGCTGACATCTTTATAAAGGTGTCAGCTTTTTAGTCCTTGAATCATATTTAAAATACCGATAATATATATGTAAGGATAATAAAAGGGGTGAGCAGAATGAGTTTTATTATACGAAAGGCTAATTTTGGTGATATCAATAATGTTGAAAAATTATATGACAATGTTTTAGATTTTGAAGCAGAAAATGGTAGCTACACTAATTGGCAGAAGGGGCTGTATCCTACTAGAAAATATGCTGAAACAGCTATATCTCTTGGCTCATTGTATGTTGGAATTGAAAATGGTGAGATGGTTGGCAGTGTAATATTAAATCATATTCAGCCTGAAGAATATATAAAAGTGGATTGGAAGTTTGAAGCTGAAGGAAATGATGTAATGGTAATACACACACTATGTATTAACCCTAGGTACAGAAAAATGAGTCTTGGTACCAGGTTTGTTGATTTTTCAGAAGAACTTGCTAGAAGTTTTGGGTGTAGTGTTATTAGATTGGATACCTATGAAGGCAATATTCCTGCTGCAGCTCTTTACAGCAAATTGGGGTATAGATATTCAGGAAGCGTTGAGGTGAATTTTCAAAATGTTATTTTTGAAACCTTAAAATGCTTTGAAAAGGAGATGAAAAATGGACAATAATGAATTTTACAGCGCTATTTTTAAAAGAAAGTCCATAAGGAAATATAAAAAAGAACCATTGGAACAAAATAAACTTGAAATTATTCAGGACTTTATAAAAAAGCTTGTACCACTAAATGCAGATATTAAAACTGAAATTGTTATTCTTTCTGAGGAGGCAATAAAGGTATTGCTGCCAATAAAAGCTCCTCATTATTTAACATTTTATTCTGAAACAAAAGAAGATTATCTTCCTAATGCCGGATTCATGCTTCAGCAAATGGATTTGTTTTTATCTGCAAATGGTATAGGGTCCTGTTGGCTTGGTTTGGGGGTTCCCAAAAAGGAAACTGGTTCAAGAAACGGTTTGAATTTTGTTATAACAATGGCTGCAGGATATGCTGATGAGCCTCTTTACAGGGCAGATGTTTCAGAATTTAAACGTAATCAATTACGGGAAATTTCAACTTTAGATAGAGAGGAACTCCTTACAGCTGTGAGGGTTGCGCCATCTGCTTCAAACACTCAGCCTTGGTACCTTTCAGGGAGTGCTGATAAAATTGTAATAAGCAGAAAGCTTCCAAACTTCCTAAAGGCAGCACTATACGGTAAGTTTAATCAAATTGATGTGGGAATTGCCATGTGCCACCTTAAAATTTCAGCAGAGCATATGGGGAAAACTTTAATATTTAGCAAAGAAAATGTTGAAATGCCAAAAGGATATGAATATAATTTTACAGCATCTTTAATTTAATATATTGAAAGTAAGGGGGGAAAGGACTATGAAAAGAAAAGTGAATAAATATATATACTGGACTCCAAGAATTTTATCTATATTATTTGTTGCATTTTTAGCAATGTTTTCACTAGACGTAATAACTCCTGAGGCCAATGCACTTCAAATTGCCCTTGGCTTGTTTATTCATAATATACCAGCCCTTATATTGCTGATTATTGTGATTATATCCTGGAAACGTGAGATTGTTGGGGGGATAGCCTTTATACTGGCAGGATTCATGTATATCATTTTTTCAGCTAGAAGCGGCATACCCTGGTATTTAGCGCTTAGCTGGAGTTTAACAATTGCCCTGCCCGCTATTATAGTTGGAATCTTGTATATGCTTTGCTGGTTTAAAAAGAAACAATAACTTAAATCCAATTAATGGAGGTACTTATGTTACAGTTGCAACAACTTATATTTTTTCAAAAGGTTGCTGAGAGCAGCAGTATGAATAAAGCTTCGGAAGAATTATTCATAAGCCAGCCAAACTTAAGTAAAGCTATAAAGAACCTTGAAGAAGAATTAAATACAAAGCTATTTGAAAGAACAAATAAGGGAGTAAGACTAACAGATGACGGATATAAGTTATATAAATATGTAAAAACTATCCGTAAACAGCTGGATATGATTCAAAATATAGCTCATAAAGATATTCCTAGCAGTATAAATATAGCTGCATATTCATGTTCTGTGCTTCATGAAATTCTAGCGCAGTTTTATAATAATAATGAATACATTGAAATTACTTTGCAGGAACAAAGAGTTGCCAAGGTGATAGATAGTGTTGCCAGTCTTCATTCAGATATTGGGGTTATAGAAATAAATCATGTTCAAAAGAAGGATGTTAATCATATATTGGAATCAAAAAACCTTGAGTATAACGAGTTTGCTAATGATACATGGTATGTACATGTTGGAAAAAACAGCCCATTCTACAATAGGCCGGTTATTGAGATGTCAGATCTTGTACAAAGCACCGTAATACGCGCCCCGGATGATTATTTTTCAAATTTATCATATCTTATTGAGGTGGATGGAGTAAACTTTACTCAATTTGATAAGGCCATGTTTATTAATGATTATTCAACCAGGTTAAGACTTCTCAGTATGACAGATATGATTAGTATCGAACCAGCATGGAATAAGGATATAGAGAAAGAACTTGGTATAAGAATTATGCCAATTGCAAATTGCAATATAGAAATAAGTATGGGGTGGATTAAACGAAAAAAAGGTAATCTTCCTGAAAAAGTAATGGAACTTATAGAACTGTTGGAAAATAAATTTATTGGTTATAAATAATAGTAATAACTCACTTATAAAATTTAAACATTATTCAAACAATTTAGGAAATGATAATATTACCTTGTATTAATAAGAAAAGTTTGAGGAGGTAATATTAATGGCAATTAAATACGTAGCAGAACCATTTAGAATTAAAATGGTGGAAACTATAAAGGTTTTATCAAGAGAAGAAAGAGAAGAAGCACTTAAGAGAGCAAAATACAACATGTTTTATTTAGCTGGAGAAGAATGCTATATAGATCTTTTGACTGACAGTGGAACAAATGCCATGAGTCAGGAACAATGGGCAGGAGTTGTAAGAGGAGACGAAGCTTATGCAGGTGCTTCAAGCTACTACAAATTACTTGATGCAGGCAAGGACATTTTTGGATATCAGTTTATACAGCCTGTACACCAAGGTCGTGCTGCAGAAAAGGTTCTTTTCCCAATATTATTATGTGAAGGAAAATACTCCATTTCAAACATGCACTTTGATACAACTAGAGCACATGTTGAACTTTCAGGAGCTAGAGCAATTGACTGTACAGTAAAAGAAGCAGCAGACCCAACTGTAAGAGTTCCTTTCAAGGGTAACATGGACGTAAAGAAACTTGAAGAACTTATACTTAAATATGGACCTGAAAACATAGGCTGCGTTATAACTACTATCACTAATAACTCAGCTGGAGGTCAGCCTGTATCATTAGCAAATGTTAGAGAAACAGCAGCTGTATGTAAAAAATACAACATATTCTACAATATTGACGCAGCTAGATATGCAGAAAATGCTTTCTTCGTTAAACAGCGTGAAGAAGAATGCAAAAACATGTCAATAAAAGAAATTATTAAGACAATGTTCTGTTATGCAGATTCTTTCACTATGAGTGCTAAGAAAGACACAATAGTAAACATGGGTGGTTTGATCGGTATTAAAAATGATGCTGATTTATTCCAGAAGGTTAAAGGAAGAACAATTTCCTTTGAAGGATTTATCACATATGGAGGACTATCAGGCCGTGACCTTGAAGCATTGGCAATAGGTTTATATGAAGGTTTAGATGAAGATTATCTTAGATATAGAATAGGACAAATGGAATATCTTGCAAGCCGTTTAGACGATGCAGGAATAGCATACCAGGCACCAGTTGGAGGACACGGAGTATTCGTAGATGCAAGAGCTATGTTCCCGCACATTCCATACTATGAATTCCCTGCTCAAGCTTTGGCAATAGAATTATACAGAGAAGCAGGAATACGTTCATGTGATATCGGATCATACATGTTAGGTAATGACCCTGATACAAAGGAACAGTTAAAGGCAGACTTCGAATTTACAAGACTTGCAATTCCGCGTCGTGTATATACTCAATCACACATTGACATTATGGCAGATGCTTTAATAGCAATCAAAGAAAGAGCAGCTTCAGTAAAAGGATATAGAATAACTTGGGAGCCAGAAATACTTCGTCACTTCCAGGCTCACTTAGAACCAATTAAATAATAATTAAGACCATCCGCAAAATAACGGATGGTCTTTTTACATTATATATATTAAGTGTATAAAAGAACAAGATACTAAAGAAATAACAAACATTAAACCTATTAATTTTGTAGCAGTCCTACCCCCAAGCTCCTTAAACATAGTAAAAAATGATGCTATGCAAGGGGTTGAAAGAGTTAAAAATATACATGCTATAACAAACTGATGTGCTGTAAGATTTAGTGGTATAAGCAGGGCTACCGAGGCATCTTTACGAAGAAAGTTCAAAAGCATTACAGGGGCAATTTCAGGAGGCAGCCCAAGAAGTATGTTTGCAGGCCTTTCCATAACCTTTGTAATAAAGCTTAAAACATGAAGGCTGTCCAGTATATTCATAGCAAGCACCCCAACTCCGATCATTGGAAGAACTTCTGCAAAATACTCAACTATTCTTATCCACAGCTTGCTTGCCATAAGGGTAAAAGAGGGTATTCTGCAGGCAGGGAATTCTGTGAAAAAATCAGAATTGTCCTCTTTGTTATAAATTTTATTTAATACAAAGTTCATTCCAAGGGCCAAAGTAATAAGTACAGCGTAAATTACTAAAACAGTGCCTACTCCATAGTTCATTCCAAGGGATACAATCATTGCACTTTGTGAAAGACAGGGAGCACTCATAAAAACCAAGGTAATAGTTAATATTTTTTCACGCCTGTTGGTTAAACTTCTAGTTGCCATAAAGGCAGGCACCTTGCAGCCAAGTCCAAGCATTACAGGAATAGATGAATATCCATGAAGTCCAAGCTTATGAAAAAAGTTATCAAGTATTACTGCTAGTCTTGGGAGATATCCAAAGTCCTCAAGAAATCCAAAAACAAGATAAAAGGAAAAAAAGTAAGGAAAAACCGAAACTAGTGCTATATAAACACCGCTAGTTAAGACCCCAAAGGACTGAAGGGGGTCCGGGCTGTTTCCTAGTAGGAGACTTTTAATAGCTGTGGATGGAAAAGTGTTCACCAGGTCGTGAATTAGTGGACTGTAAATTGAGGTATAGAAGGGCTGAAAAACTTCATTTATTAATCCCTCACCCATAAATCGCACTATCATTAAGGTGGATACAAGCACAAAAAAAGCAATTACAATGCCCCAAACAGGATGCAGTGTTAAATCACTTATATTTTCAAGTAAAGTATGATGACGGTGAGATAACTTCTGAACCTTTTTAATTATATCACCTATATAATTCCAGTTGTTTTCAGGGTTGTATTCTAGATCGCTTACCCCGGCTCGGCTTAAGGCGTCAAGTAATTTTGAAATACCTTCATTTTGAAGGGCGCTAACGGGAATAACAGGAACACCTAGTAGTTTTTCAAGTTTAGTGTAGTCTATTGATATTCCCTTATGCACTGTTTCTTCCCAGCAGTTTAAGCACACAACCATAGGAATATTTTTTTCAATAAGCTGTAAAGTCAAATTAAGGTTTCTTTCAAGGTTGGTAGAATCTATAACATTAATAATGATATCTGCATTATCTATTAAGGTTAATGCTATTTCATCTGTCTTTGAAAACTCCTCAAGAGAGTATATTCCGGGGGTATCAATTATTTCATATTCCGTTCCATTATAGGTACAATGACCTGCTTTCATTTCCACTGTAGTACCTGCGTAATTTGCCGTGGCAATTTTTATTCTGGTAATACGGGAAAAAAGCAGGCTTTTTCCCACATTAGGATTACCTGCAAGTATAACTTTTTTCATATTGTCTCCTTATTTATATACGCTCAACAGTAATTTTTTCAGCAATGTCATACCCTAAAGCCATTTGAGTACCGCATCTTTCAACAATAATTGGACCCTTTGATGGAATTGCACTTTTCTTTTCTATAACAGTACCATCACATATTCCCATAGCCTTAAGTTTACACACAAGATGATTGCTCCCATGGAGCTTAATTATTTTAGCACAGTCTCCACATTCCAGATCTGAAAGGCACATAGGACCCTCTTTAATATTAGGAACAGCTTTTACGTGTTTTATCTTATTGTTTGAGCATTTAAATATATTCTTAAACATTATATCACCAAATTTCAACTTTTAATTTCATCCTATATGATAATTATAATCATTATCATTTAAAAAAGCAATATGGTGAAGGGCATTTATATTTTTTTGAATTTGACATAGTATATTCTTAGAATAAGAGTTATTAAAAATGTTATTCCCAGTATAAAAGAAAGACTTGCAGCTATATGGCTTGGAAAGTAAGTCCATACAAGATATATTGGTAAACAAATAACAAAATCGCTTAAGAAAAAAACAACTAATACTAAATCTCGTTTTTTGTTGAAGTAATAATAGTAAAAGGCTATATTACAAATTGACAGGGTAATAATAAACAGGAAATAGGAAATATTCTTTAGACCAAGGTTGTCATTAATTATGCCAAGAATTTGAAATAAACACCCTAGTATAAATACTGCAGCTCCTGCTTTAATAAGCATTTTTGCAAATATACTGCGATTTCTTAATATCTTATTCATTTCATTTACTACAGTATTCTCTTTTCCAAAACGTTCTAAGGCTTTAGTCATACTTTCATCTTCACTTAATCCGCTTTTCTTGAATTCCGCTGCTTCTTCATATAAATGAGTTCTCATTTCTTCTTTTAATATTTTAGTATCTTTATCAGTAGTGTCAAAATTTCCATAAATAGAATCGATATATGCTTCAATTTTATTCATCAAACATAACCTCCATAAAGTTATTTAACAAGGATTTTAAAAGTACCCATTCTTCCACCTTTTCCTTAAAATATTCTTTTCCTTCTTCTGTTAATGAATAATATCTTCTTCTTCCACCACCAGTACCTTTGTCATCATTCCAATACCCTTTCAGGTAATTCTTTTTTTCAAGCCGTTTTAAAGATACATATAAGGTTGCTTCTTTCATTTCAAATTTATCTTCAGTTTTTTCTCTTATACTTTTGGCAATTTCGTATCCGTACATATCTTCAGTTTGCATGACGCTTAAAACTATAGTATCAATGTAGCCTTTTAGTATTTCTTTATCAAATTGCAACTTGGGACCTCCTTAAATTATTTTACAATATAAACTACTTAATATTATATAGTAGTTTATATTATAACTATATGGCAATATTTAGAAAGAGTCAACGAGAATTTTACGACAAATTATTACATAAAAAAAGAACCCAAAAGGGTTCTGATTTCTAAGCTTTGTCAATAGCTACATTAACATAGAAAGGAAGACCGTTTACAAGTAATTCAATACATAAAACCTTATCCGTACTTGCATTTGCAGTAAAACTTCCGTATATTAAGGTAGGCGGAGATATGTCTATTGTTATATCCATATTTGAAAAGTTGGTGGCAGCATTTGCGGCTAACATATTTGAAAGTTCAGAAATTGCACTTTGAGCTATTTCATCGAAGTTTTCAACAGCCATACCCATCATCATGGATGCAGCTATACCCTTGGCACAATCAGTGGTAGTACCATATATTACGTTGCCGCGTATATCTCCTGATATACCAACAATAATTATTACTCCAGGACTTTCTATTTGATTTTCTTGAATTGATATTCCATTTTTCTTAATATCACTTATGCCTAGCATAGGCAGTATGTTTAAAACAGAATCCAGAAAAGGATTTATAAACTTGACATCCATTCAGAAGCCCCCCTTATAAATCCGATATTCACATAAAATTGTCCAAATGCCGTATCAGCTAATGCAGAAGTTGTAGTATCAAGGTGTCCTTTAGATATATTAATTGATTCTCCGTGGAAAATGGTAGGAGGTGCAACTCTTAGACCGTATACCTTGTTTTTCCTATTTATAACTGAACATGCTGTTCCAGATACAATATTAGAGAACTCACCCATAACAAGATGCATTTCATCTACGTTTTTAGCTGGTCTCCTTAATAGACATTCTGCAATTTTATCAGCAGTTTCGGCAGAAACATCAAAAAGCATTCTTCCAGAATATTTACCGATAATACCAATAACCACACAAATTCCCTGAGAATGATGTGCATCATCAGTATGGGTTTTCTCTTTGAATTCGGGTACTGTTTTTGTAAGTTTATTAAAGGTGTCACAAAAAGCTTCTTTAAAGGCAGAATAATAAACTTGAGATAATTCCTTATAAAGCTCTTCATTTGACATAGTTCTTTTAATCATAAGAATAAGTTCTTCAGAGTCCACAGGTTTTTGTATGTATCCTGAAACATTGTTCTTTTTTGCCTGTTGAACAATTTCTTCATCCATCATTGAACTTACAACAATTACTTTAATATTTGGATCAATGGCATGAATTGCTCTAGTACATTCAAGTCCATCAGTTCCTGGTAGTGTCATATCCATAGTTACTAAATCAGGTCTTAAATCATCAACTACAGTTTTTACTTCTTCTAATGAGCCAGCACTACCTACAACATTATAGCCTGCTTGTGTAAGAATATCCGTGATAAGCATGATCGAAAAAGGAGAGTCATCTACAACTACTATCTTAATATCATCCATCTTTGCACCAACTTTCGAATTTTAATTGAAGTATAACTTAATTTACCGATACACCATTATAATTATCGTATAAGTAAAATGCAAACTTTATATCATTATTAAATTATATTCAAGCATTTTGTGCAGGGCCTATCCAACCAACAGAGTTCCTATATTCCTTGTAAGTAGGAAAATTTTTTTCCAGAATATTTTCTTCAAATTTAGCTCTTACAATTGTAACCCAAATTTGAAATATGGATATGAAAAAAATTATCCATGTTTGACAGATTAATATCTGAAGAATGTACCAAATCACGTAGCATAAATATAAAGGGTGCCTGGAAATACTGTAGATACCCTTTGTGTTAAGAAAATTTGCTTCAGGGAGTATGGTCAGGTTTTTACCAAGGCTTATTAATGCAGTAAAGTAAAATGGAAAAACCACTGCACTAAGTACTGCCCCTGCAAATGCAATTTCTAGGTTAGGGTTTGATGAATTTAAATTATGAAATAAACCTAGGAAAATTGAAAGGTTCGTTCCAATTATTGATATTAACGCAGCCAAATTACTGTCATCAATGTCTTTTGCTTTTATAAACAAGGAGCGGATTAAATAATATCCTCCAATAAGATTTTTAAAAATGTAGGGTAAAACAAATACTATAAAAACAGCAAGAGAACCCTTACTTTCGAATGTTGTGTTTGATAATGTATTAAAAATGTAGAAAGTCATTGCTGCAATGCTTATTAATGTTGCTGCATTCTTTTTTATGATTATTCACCTCTGGATTATTATATTTTAGATATATGATAGCATAATTGTGGCTAATTAGCGGCGAATTATAAACAAATTATCAAATTGTTAAGAAAAAGTAAATTCTCTAGGTTTATATAAGCCGGTTTAGATATTCTACAGCTATTTTGTTATAATATACTTGAGATGTTTAATAAATATACTTTACTCAGAAAGGTCATGAGGATGTCATTTATAACAGAAATGTTTATTAAAACCTGTTTGGAAACAATATGGCTTGCTGGGGTAATTATCACAGCAGGTTTCATACTTAATATACTGAGAAACAATTCAATAAAAAATTTCCAAAGAAGCTTTGGTAAAAAGGCAATAATAATAACAGGAATACTTGGGGTGCCTATTCATGAAATGAGTCATGCATTTATTGCATTACTATTTGGTCATAAGCTAACAAAGGTAAAGTTGTTTCAGAGTCCTGATGAAAATGGGGTAATGGGCTACGTTAACCATACGTATAGCAGGAACAGCATTTATCAGCAGCTAGGTAATTTTTTTATAGGAATAGCCCCAATAATTGGAGGAACAATATCAATTATTGTATTGATGTATTTTGCAATGCCGGAAACATATAATCAATTTACTAACCTTGTTTTAAAAGATCTGCAGTGGTCCACAATGAATAAACATGCTTTTGAAAGCATATTAAAAGCATATGGAAGAATAGCAGAAACAGTTTTTACAATTAAAAATATGGGGAATCCATTATTCTATATATTTATATTTGCTGCAATATCCATATCTTCTCACATATCCTTAAGCCCAGCAGATATAAAAGGTGCAGCCAAGGGACTTTTTTCAATAATCCTCGTGATTTTTTTACTGAATGTCCTCAATTTATCGAAATATTTGGCACCATTAGAAATAATAAGATACAACATGATATTAAGCAGTTTTTTATTGCTGACAATATTTTTGTCATTTGCAACATACTTGGCAAGTCTGGCTTCACTAGTTGTAAAAAGTCATAAAGATAATTTGTTATTATGAGGGGAGAAATTTATATGAGAATAGCAGATGGAATTGAAATGCTTGAAATAAATTGCAATATAATGGGGAGGGCAACAAAAATTTACCCTGTATTAATTTGGGACAACAAGGATGTAATCCTTGTAGATACTGGATTCCCTGGGCAGACAGAACTTTTTCGTGAAGCAGTAGAAAAAGCAGGGCAGACCTTTGAAAAAATAAGCAAGATAATAATAACTCATCAGGATATTGATCATATTGGTTCTCTTGCAGATATTGTAAATAAACTTAACGGAAATGTAGAAGTTATTGCACATGAAATTGAAAAACCGTATATAACCGGTGAAAAAACACCAATTAAGCTGGCACAGCTTGAGCAAAATAAAGATTCTCTTCCAGAGGATAAAAAAGGTTTTTATGAAGTACTCAAGGCAGGGTTTGCCAAGGCTAAATCAAATGTGAACAGAACAGTGATAGATGGGGATGTAATTCCATACTGCGGGGGAATAAAAGTAATTCATACTCCAGGGCACACTCCAGGGCATATCAGCTTTTATCATAGAAACAGCAAAACACTTATAGCAGGTGATGGGTTGAATATTAACCAGGGATTATTAACGGGACCAAATGAATCAAGTACCTATGATATGCAGGAGGCTGTGAAATCAATGGAAAAAATGGCCCATTATGACATACAAAACATTGTGTGTTATCACAGCGGATTATATTCAGAGAATGCAAATGAAGCAATTAAATCATTGATTGGAAGTTAAAATTATGGAAAAATCAAAGTTAATTGAAATGATAAAAAACAATCCTGACGTGATAAGAACGATAGATTCTCCAACCAATGAGATGAAGCTGCTTGCTGTTAAAAAAAATGGACTTTTACTCAGATACATGGATAATCCATCCATAGAACTCCAAGAAGCTGCATTGGAAAATAATATTAGGGCAATTGAATATATAAAAAACCCAAAAGAAGAAATGATGATTAAAGCAGTAAATGCTGGTTGGAACAATTTGGAATATATAAAAAATCCATCGGAAAAACTTATTAGGTTAGCTTTAGAACAAGCTGGCTGGGCAATCAAATATATTAAAGATCCAAGCTTGGAGCAGCAATTGTTAGCTGTAAGAAAAAATTATGATTCAATAAAGTTCATACAGGCACCTTCAGCGAAGGTACAGGAAGAGGCTGTAAAAATAAATTATGAAGCTTTAAGATATATAAACGCACCTTCTCTTAGTGCAGAACTAATTGCTGTAAGAGAAAATGAAAGAGCCGTTAAGCTCATAAATGATTTGGACAAGAATAAAATATTGGAATTTTTGAAAATTAATATATTGGTTATTAAATATGTTGATAAGGAAATTTTATTAGATGAGCTTGAAGGTGTATTAAAGGAAGTAATATCAAAGGAAGATGTTGAAGAGAAGTATATCAGAGATTTTTTAAATTGCAGCACCATTGATGAGATGGAAATGGATAAGTTAATGATAATATATAAATATGGAAGTAAAAAAGCAAAAAAAATCGCAGTGGATGAAAAGCTAAAGATGATATAGGAGAAATACAATATGAATTTTATTGATACATTAAAAAGCGTTGAACTGGTGCTATCCACAGGAGAAGTGCCTTTAATTGTAGGTGAAAGCGGCATAGGCAAAACAGCCTTAGCCAAGGAAATCTGCAGAAAAAACAACTGGAGTTTAGTTATAATTGACGGAAACCTTCTTAAAGAAGGAGAAATAGGTGGTCTTCCAACTATAGAAGCATACAGGGGATTTGATGATAAAGGTGCTGTTGCAGAAAGAAAAACCACAGTATATGCAGTTCACAGCAAGCTTAGGGAAATTGATGAAGAAATAGGAAAAGGAAATACAGTCCTTTTATTTATTGATGAAATAAATCGCTGCGAGCATACTGTGCAGCAGGAGCTTATGAACTTAATTCTTAACAGGGAAATAAACGGATATAAATTATATGATGGAGTAAAAATACTGGCTGCCATGAATCCATCAAGCAAGTATGATTCCGAAATGGATTATCAGGTGGTAGACATGGACGCTGCTCAGGAAAATAGATTTGTCTGGCTTTATATGAAGCCGGATTATCTGCAATGGCTGGATTGGGCTGCAGATTCTGGGATCGAGGAAAAGGTAATAGAATTTATATCAACCTTTCCTGAATACTTGTATAAAATAAATGCAGATGATATAAATGCAACTCCAAGGAGCTATGAAAGAATCTCACATATATACAAGGTTTATAAAGAGAAAAAAGATTCAATATCAAGAGAAGTGTTTTTAAATGTAATAAGAGGAAATGTTGGAAAACTTATTGCAGAAGAGTTTGTTAGCTTTGCTGAAGCAGAGCATAGTCCCTTAATATCTTATGAAGATGTTTTTTCAGGAGATGTGCTAAATGAAGCAGTTAAGGAAAAAATAAAAACCGAAAGTCATACAAGGCTTTATTTATCTGCAAAGAATATTCTTAAGAGCCTGGAGTTAAACATAAACAATGGTGATAATAATTATGATTTCTATATCAACAGACTTATTGAATTTTTAAAAACATATCCTGTTGATTTAATGATAGGTTTAATGAAGGATATAAAGGGCAGTTATTCAAAGGTGTACAAGCATGCAATAGAAAATGAAAAATTTGTAGAGGCATATTTTGAAACTTTCAGCTCAATAAGGGGATAGTATATGAAAGTTAATTTTGAAAATGAGGTACAGGTTCTTTACGAAAAGGCAAAGAAGATTATAAGTGTTATTCTTGAAAAAGATTATAATGTAAATGCTTCCAGTATAAATATACCTGAGAATTTTAAACAGGAGTTTTTCAGGCTTGTAGATAAGGTTAATTTAGGTCTTATGGAGGACAAGGAAAACTTTTATGGATACTTTCTATTTCAAATGTCACGAGAAATAAGATTTGACATAAGCAGTCCAACTGCTGTTAATTTTAAAGGAGCTAAATATGTTATATATTTTAATCCTATAATTTTTTTAACACTTAACATGAAGCAAATGGAAAGTACAATTAAGCATGAAATTCTCCATATAATATCCATGCATTTAATAAGAGCAAAAGAACTTAAGGGAAGATACAGCACTTTGGCGGTTAATATGGCAATGGACATTGTTGTAAACACCCATATAGACTATCTCCCTCCTTATGCTACCACCTTGGAATGGGTAAATTTGATATATTCAATAAAGATGCTCCCTTACGAACCCTTTGAGTATTATGTTGAAAAGCTTCAAACTGCCATTGACTTAATAGAGGAGGATGAGGATGGAGCGGAAGATGACAGCAGCATGGATGACAAAATTGAAACTAAGTATGACCCTGAAAATACCCATGATATTTGGGAGGAGTCAAGTGAGATAGATGAAAAAACTCTCAGTGAATTCACAGAAAAATTTATAAGCAATGCCGAGAAAGGGGATATTCCCGCATACCTTGAGAGCTTGATATCATCCCTGAAAAATAAAAAAGGTGAGCTGCCTTGGAATTTATACCTTAATAAGCTTATGGGGACTGTGGAAAGCAACAAAAAAAAGACTATAACCAGAAGAAGCCGGAGGCAGCCGGAAAGACTTGATTTAAGAGGTCATATCACAAGTCACAAAGCAAAGGTTGCAGTAGCTATTGATATAAGCGGAAGTATCAGTGATGAAGAATTTAAACAGGCAGTGCAGGAAGTGCTTAATATAGTAAAAAGCTACAATCATGAAATTACTATTATAGAATGTGATGACCAGGTGAGGCGTGTTTATAAGGTTACATCCGCAAAGGATATAAAAGATAGAATTAGTACAGGGGGAGGAACCAAATTTACACCTGTTTTTAAATATGCTAACAGCAATAGGATAAACCTTCTGGTTTACTTTACAGATGGTAAAGGTGAAGAAGAACTTTTAACAACACCTAAGGGTTATAGAACTTTGTGGGTTATTTCCGGAAGAGGAGATAACCTTTCCTTAAAACATCCCTATGGAGCTGTTAAAAAACTTAGCAATATTGAAATAAAAGAGGATACTATAGATTTAAGCGATGTTGTAAGAGAAGGTTTTTCAATGAATAACCAGGAAAAAATACTATTATAAAATTAAAAGGATAGCACTAGGCTATCCTTAGTTATACTATTTGAATATTTTAATTCTTTCTTCTAAAGGCAGAAACATTTTTTCATCAGGTTTAGCAATTGGCTTACCAAATGGCATTTGTGATATTAAAGTCCAATTACCTGGTATGCTCCATTGATTTTTCACATCGGTTTTAATCAGCTCATTATAATGCTGAAGAGATGCTCCCATTCCTTCAACTTCAAGTGCAGTCCAAATTACAAATTGGTGCATTCCGCTTGACTGCTGGGACCATATAGGGAAATTGTTTTTGTAACTAGGAAATTTCTGTTGAAGATTTTCTATTACACTACTATCCTCAAAGAATAGAATTGTACCATATCCATTCTTAAAGGAGTTTATCTTATCTTCAGTTGGTCCGAATTTTTCTGGAGGAACTATTTTTCTTAAGGCCTCCATTGTAATATCCCATAATTTATCATGATTATTTCCAAGCAATAAAACTATTCTTGCACTTTGAGAGTTAAATGCAGATGGAGTATGCTTAACGGCATGATTTATAATTTGTTCAATTTTATCATCTGAAATAACGGTTTCTTTGCTAATCCCATAGAATGTACGTCTATCTGCTACTGCAGTTAAAAAATCTTTTGACATATTACCATTCCTCCAATTTTATAAATTATCTAACACTTATTAAATTCATTATTACACAATTAATATAGTTAGTCAATAATCATTATCCGTTAATTATTTTATTAAAATATGAAACATTTTATTTTGTGTGGTGTATTATCCTTATGATGATAATTAAAGGAGGGAAGGTTTTGGAAGTTAGCAAGGAATTAATTATAAAATGTAAAAATTATGACAAACCCTCCCTGGTTCAATTGTTTCATCAATATGAAAAATATTTATACAAGATATGTTTCAGCTACTCTCAAAATGAACAGGACTCACTGGACCTGGTACAAGAAATATACATTAAAGTGTTTAATAATATATCAAAATTTAATGAATCTATGCCTTTTCATCCTTGGATAAGAAGGATTGCTGTTAATACATGTATTAATTTTAAAAGAGATAGAAATCCTAACGTTATATCCATAAATTCAAAAATTAATGAAGATACCACCATTGAAGATAAGCTTGCTTCGGAGGACCGGGTTGAAAAAACCATGGAAGAAGCAGAGGTGAGGGATATAATTAAAAATAAATTAACAGAACTTCCTGAGCAGTACAGAATTATTATCCTTTTAAGATATTATGAGGATTTAAGCTATGATGAAATAGGGGACCTACTTAACATACCTATGGGTACTGTGAAAAACAGAATATACAGGGCAAAATCAATACTTGGAAAAAGTTTAAAGGGTGAATTGGAGGCAGGACTATGATATGTAAGATGGATGAAAAATTATTATATTCATATGCTGACGAAACTATTGAGGAATTAGAGAAGATATTTGTGGAAGAACATCTGAAATATTGTGACCACTGCAATAAAAAATTGGAACTGATCAAATTTACAGACAGAGAACTTAAGCAGCTTGATATTGGTTTAATTCCAACTGATAGACTAAGAGTTATTTCTGATTTAGTTATTGAAAATTGTTTGGCAAAAGCAGAAGAAGAAAGTACGGGGTTGAAGCTTCATAATTATATACAAGATATCAGAAAGCTGCAGAATATTGGATTTCAAAGCAGCCGGATTTATAAAAACAATCCATATGAACGTTTTTTAACTGAAAGCATTAATAAGGTTTCAAGTGCATTGATTACACCTGCAAAAAGCTATGTAAACAAAAAAATTGGTTATAAGCTGCTTAAATTAATGAAAGTAGGTTGATGAAAGTGTATTTATTAAGCTTGGTTTTAAATTTATTTTTGATTATATTGCTGGTACTTTTAATTTTAATAATAATGGCACTGTTTATGTCAATAAATTACAGACTCCATGGAGAGATTAACGAGGAACTGTATTATGAAGGGAGCTGCAGCTGGATATTTGGTGCTGTTAAATTTAAGCTGATAAAAGAAGAAAGCAAACCTAAGATGCAGGTGTTTTTATTAGGTAAAGCCATTAGATTAAAAACGAAGGTCAATAAGTCAAATAAGAAAAAAAAGAAGGCTAAACCTAAGACTAAGAATAAGTTTCCAGGCTGGGATTTTATTAAAGAAGTAATATATTATTTTGCAGATATTTTAAATATTATCAGACCTAAAGTATTTAAAATTTCAGGATATTATGGTTTGGAGGATCCTTGTGCAACAGGGTTAGTAAATGGATTTTTATGTATTGTTAAAGGAATTGTACCAGCTGAATGTATTGAATTAAACCCTGTATATGATGATGAGGTAATTAATATAAATGTACTTGTGGAAGGGAAATTAAGACTATTTATTATAGCAATAAGAAGCTTGAAATTTATTCTAAAGAAGGAAAACAGAAAAATTATATTTAAAAAGAAGAAACCTGTTGAAACATTATCAACATAAACCGTGTATTAATAAACAATAACATATTTAGGAGGAATTTTTATGGAAGTTAAGGAAAATTTGGACACATTATTTTCAAATCTTGAAAAGTTTTTAAAAACAGAAACAGTAATAGGGGAGCCCATAGTTGTAGGTGAAACTACTTTGGTACCAATAATAAGTGTAACCTTTGGCTGCGGTACTGGGGGCGGTACTGGAAAAGACAATAAAGGAATGGATGGAACTGGATCTGGACTTGGAGCAGGAGCCAGGGTAAGTCCTAATGCAATACTTGTAATTAAGAAGGACGAAGTAACTATGCTTCCAGTTAAAAGTAAGAACAATTTAGATGCCCTTATTAATATGGTTCCAGAAATAATGTCAAAGGTAAAGGCAAAAAAAGACGGGGAAAACAGTGGGGAAAAATCAGAATAAATTGTGACAAAGGCTATGCTGCAAGATAAGCAGCATAGCCTTTTTTAATTAATGTTAGTTTACAGCAGAGAGTATACCTACTGATGATTTTTAATAAATGAATTTAAAATTTGCTTTATATAGTATATTGTTTTTTCAGTGGTTTCTTCAACATCAAATTGTTTTTCAGAGTTAAGCAGTTTTATCAGCATACCGTGATATAAAAGTATAGTCATTTCATTTGCATCGTTCAAATCTTTCTCATCAATATATCCATCAGTCATTAATCTTGAAAGAAGTACTAAATTTCTTGCATAGAGATCGCTTTTCAAAAGCATTGGCAAAACATCCTCTAATTGCTCTCCAAGTTCTTCAGGAAAAATTGAATAGTATTCTTGAACTATTTCAGGTACTGAATCCCTATGTTTTCCAAAAAATATATTGTTGTATACCTGTGGATTCTTAAAAGAAAATAAACAGAAACATTCCCATATTTTTAAATATCTTTCTAAACTATTTTTTGTAGACTCTATATATTTTGCCAAACTTAAAGTGTAATCCTTTAAGTGACTTATTGAAGCATATAAAATAAGCTCGTCAAGGTTCTTAAAGTAGTTATAAAGGGTGGCGCTGTTATATCCAGCCATATCCGCAACTTTTCTTATTGTAACAAGGTCAATACCTTCACTATCCATTATCTGAGCTGCGGCATCAATAAAGTAGCTCATGCTTCTGTGTTTCTTTAGTGTTCTTTTATTCATTTTGCCCTCCGATAACATTCCAATGATAGTTTCATTATAACACATCATCCAGCTATTGCCTAATGTTATGGGCTACATTTTAAATTATGATAATGACCCAAATGAAAAATAAGGCAATTCAATAACTGGGGAGTGTTATTAAAAATTGTTATAGACGCAATTTGTTATTTCTATAACAATCAATCATGATTATTATATAATCATGATTGATAATACAAATGAGTTATGTTAATATTTAGACAAATAGTACTATTTGAATAATTTTAATCATCTTAAAGGGGAGGTATATTAATGAAACTTGAAATTGGAAACTTTCATGTGAAAGATATTGTTTTTGGGGAAAAAACAAAATTTGAAAATGGAATTTTAACAATTAACAAAAAAGAAGCCTTGGACTTTGTTCTAGAGGATGAGCATATTACAGAAGCTGATCTTTTAATAGTAAGCCCTGGAGACAAGGTGAGACTTGTTCCTGTAAAAGAAGCTATTGAATGTAGAGTAAGAGTAAACGGTTCCACATTATTCCCAGGGGTAACTGGAGATGTTAGTCCTGTTGGAAATGGCAGAACTCATGCATTAAAGGACTGCAGTCTGCTTGTTGTGGGAAAGCATTGGGGAGGATTCCAGGACGGCCTTATTGATATGAGTGGTGAAGGTGCCAAATACACTTATTATTCACAACTTAAAAACATTGTTCTTGTTGGAGATACAGACGAAGACTTTGAAAAAAATGAACAGCAGAAGAAAAACAAAGCATTAAGATGGGCTGGTCATAAACTTGCTGAGTATATCGGAAGCTGTGTTAAAGATATGGAACCTGAAGATATTGAAACTTTTGAACTTGATCCTGTTATAAAAAGACCTGAAGATGTTCAGAAGCTTCCAAGTGTAGTATTCGTTATGCAGCCACAGTCACAGATGGAAGAAATGGGCTATAACGATTTAGTTTATGGATGGGATGCAAACCATATGGTACCTACCTTCATGCACCCAAATGAAGTATTAGACGGAGCAATAATTTCCGGAAGCTTCATGCCTGTTTCATCAAAGTGGTCCACATATGATTTCCAAAACAACCCTACTATAAAGGAATTATATGCAGCTCACGGAGAGACATTGAATTTCTTAGGAGTAATAATGTCCAACCTTAATGTTGCATTGGAACAGAAAAACCGTTCTGCATTATTTGTAGCTCAGATAGCTAAATCACTTGGAGCAGATGGCGCAATTGTTGCAGAAGAGGGATATGGAAATCCAGATGCAGACTTTATAGCATGTATAGTTGCTTTAGAAGATGCTGGAGTTAAAACTGTTGGTATAACTAATGAATGTACTGGAAGAGACGGAATGTCTCAGCCGTTGGTTGCTCTTGATGTTAAAGCTGATGCTATTGTTTCCACAGGAAACGTTTCAGAATTAATTGAACTTCCTCCAATGGAAACAGTTATTGGTGAACTTGCTTCACTGGGCAGAGACGGTTTATCCGGTGGATGGGCTAATGATGAAATTCTTGGACCATCAGTAAGAGAAGACGGCTCAATAATTATGGAAAACAATGCAATGTTCTGTGGAGACCAGGTAGTTGGTTGGTCACCAAAGACAATGAAAGAATTTTAAGGAGGTGCGGCTGATATGAAAAAAGCAATTTTATATATAAACCAGTTTTTCGGACAAATAGGCGGTGAAGAAAAAGCTGATTTTGAACCTGAAATCAGGGAAGGCTTGGTAGGACCAGCTATAGAGCTCAATGGTCAGCTGGATGGAGCCGTAGTTACTCATACAATAATATGCGGTGACAACTTTATTGGATCAAATGAAAAAGAAGCTGTTTCAAGGATATTAGGTTTCTTAGAAGGAAAAGAATTTGATATATTCTTTGCAGGACCAGCTTTCCAGGCAGGTAGATACGGAAATGCCTGCGGAGTTATTTGTAAGGCTGTAAAAGAAAAGTTCAATGTTCCTGTTATTTCATCAATGCATATTGAAAACCCTGGAGTAGAGATGTTTAAGAAGGATGTTTATATATTTAAGGGTGGAAACAATGCAGGAAGAATGAAAAAGGACATAAAAGCCATGGCTGATTTTGGTAACAAAATCCTAAATGGTAAAGAACTTTTATGGGCTGATGCTGAAGGCTACTATGGAAGAGGAGAAAGACATCAGGTTTGGCTTGAATCAAAAGAGCCTGCATCAAAAAGAGTAGTAAAAATGCTCATTAGCAAACTTAACGGAGAAGAATTCGTAACAGAACTTCCTATTCCTAAAAAGGACACAGTTGCTATAGCCCCAGCTATAAAAGATTTGAGCAAGGCTACCATAGCAGTTTTAACAACAGGTGGTATAGTACCTGTAGACAATCCTGATAGAATTCAGTCAGCCTCAGCTACAAGATGGGGAAGATACGACTATTCAAAAATGGATAGACTTGAATCAGGAGTATTCAAAACAATACATGCAGGATTTGACCCAGCTGCAGCAAATGCAGATCCAAACGTAATTGTTCCTTTAGATGCTTTAAGAGCATATGAAAAGGAGGGAAAAATTGGAAAGCTTCATGAGTACTTCTATTCTACAGTTGGAACTGGAACTACCCAGGGTGAAGCTGCAAGAATGGCTATGGAAATTGTTGAATACTTAAAAGAAGCTAAAGTGGATGGAGTTATAATGACCTCTACCTGAGGAACCTGTACACGTTGCGGTGCAACGATGGTTAAAGAAGTTGAAAGAGCAGGTTTCCCAGTAGTTCAGATGTGTAACTTGATACCAGTAGCAACTACAGTTGGATCAAACAGAATAGTTCCAACTATATCAATACCATATCCATTAGGCAACCCAGGAGATTCAAAGGATACTCAGTGGAAATTGAGATATCACAGAGTTGGAGTTGCATTGGATTCCCTTGCAACAGACATTAAAGAACAGACTGTATTCAAAGTTAAGATCTAAGCAGAGAACTAAATAGGTCTTGTTAAAAATGAGACCTATTTAGATTATTAAAAGGGGGAAAGTTAAATATGTCAACTGAACAAAAATCAAAGGACCAATCAGTTCTATATATATCAGCAGCTTTAGCATTAATATTTGTAGCATTTAGTATAATTCTTCCTACCCAAATGGCTAAAGTTGCCAATGGCGTGTTATCATACTTAACTACTGACTTTGGATGGCTGTATCTTTTATCAGTTTTTATATTTACAATTTTTATTTTTGTTATCGCTTTAAGCCGATATGGTTCCATCAAACTGGGTAAAGATGATGAAAAACCTGAATTTACTACTTTCCAGTGGTTTACCATGTTGTTTGGCGGTGGAATGGGTATAGGATTGGTTTTCTGGTCCATTGCTGAACCAATGATGCATTACATGAAGCCACCAGTTGGTCAGCCAGGAACAGAGCAGGCTATGCACGATGCTTTGCGTTATGTATTTAACGATTTTGGTATTCATGTTTGGATTATATATGCAGTTTGTGGTTTAGCCCTAGGTTATTTCCAGTATAGAAAAGGTCTTCCTTGCTTAATAAGCTCTGCTTTTTATCCAATCCTTGGTGAAAAAATTCACGGACCTATTGGCAAAGCCATAGATGTATTAGCTGTATTTGCAACTATGTTTGGAGTAGCTACAAGTTTAGGACTTGGAGCAGGCCAGATTGCCACAGGGATGAATTATCTTTGGGGAATACCAGCAACACCTATTACCACTGCTATTATTATAGCAATAATGACCGCTATATTTACTCTTGCAACTGTATCAGGACTTCATAAGGCAATGCAGGCTGTTGCAGACATAAAAGTATGGCTTTCAATCGGATTTATGGTATTTATTTTCCTATTTGGCGGAACAGTTTTTATATTAAACAATTTTACTCATTCCCTTGGTGATTATGTTCAAAACTTTATTGGACAGAGCATGTGGATGGGGAATATTGAATGGACAAAGGCATGGCCTGTATTCTACAGAGCATGGTACATTGCATGGGCAGCCTTTGTAGGTCAGTTCATAGCACGTGTTTCAAGAGGACGTACAATCAGACAATTTATACTTGCATCAGTGTTCCTTCCAGCTGGTTTCTGTATCATATGGATAGCTATCTATGGTGGAGCAGCATTTAACCTTGATATTCAATCACATGGTGCTATACAGGCAGCTGTTAATGCTAATATATCTACTGCTTTATTTGCAACTTTGCAGCATCTGCCTTTCTATGCATTAACTGCACCACTTGCAATGGTATTAGTAGTTACCTCCTTTGCAGGAGCAGCTACATCTGCAACTTATGTACTTAGCATGCTTACATCCGGAGGAGACCTTAATCCAAGCAAAAAACTCAGCGGATTCTGGGGCGTTACTCAAGGCGCTGTTACAATAATGATAATTTTAGTTGGAGGAACTGCAGCAATAAAGACACTTCAAACTGCTTCAATTGCAGCTGCCTTTCCCTTCATGATCGTTATGATAATTATGTGCTACAGCATATTCAAGGCTCTTATGGAAGATGAAGCTGAAATAGAAGCAAAAGAAGCCATGAAACAAGCTAACTAAAGCAGGTTTATATTTAAGGAGGAAGTAAAACCTCCTCCTTAAATTTTAAAATAAACTGAAATTTATTAAAAGAAGGTGCAATATGAACAATATTTATGATGTTATAATAATTGGTTCAGGTCCTGCAGGCCTTTCCGCAGCATTGTATTCAGCCAGAGCAAGGATGAAAACACTACTTTTGGAAAGAGCAAAGGTCGGGGGACAGATTGTTATTACAGATGAAGTAGCAAACTATCCAGGTGCTGTGGAAGATGCCACTGGACCATCCCTTATCGCAAGGATGGAAAGACAGGTTGACGGCTTTGGTGCTGAAAGAAAAAAGGACACTATTAAAGAAGTAGACTTCTCCGGTAAAATTAAGGTTTTAAAGGGAGAAAAGGAAGAATATAAAACTAAGTCAGTAATTATTGCAACAGGGGCAACACCAAGAAGAATAGGATGCCCTGGTGAAAATGATTTAATAGGTAAAGGTGTATCTTATTGCGCTACCTGCGATGCTGATTTCTTCCAGGACCTTGAAGTATTTGTAGTAGGCGGTGGTGATTCTGCAATAGAGGAAGCACTATATCTAACTAAATTTGCAAGAAAGGTTACAATAGTTCACAGAAGAGATGAATTAAGGGCTGCTAAATCAATACAAGAAAAGGCCTTTAAAAATCCTAAGATTGAGATAATGTGGAATAGTGTAATTTCTGAAATAAAAGGTGACGGAATGGTAGAATCTGCAGTATTTAAAGATACTGTAACAGGTGAAACTAAAGAGTACTTTGCAGATGAGGAAGATGGAACCTTTGGAATATTTGTATTTGTTGGTTACCTGCCTATAAATGACCTGATAAAAGACAAAGTTAAAATGAGCGATTCAGGTTATATTGTTACAAATGACTGCATGGAAACAAACATTAAGGGTGTATACGCTGCTGGAGATATAAGAGAAAAACCACTAAGACAGGTTGTAACTGCTGCTGCTGACGGAGCAATTGCAGCTGTACAGTGCGAAAAGTATATTGAAGCAGAATTTGAAGAGTAAAGGAGAATTGATATGTTAATAGTTGACAAGGATACTTTTAATCCTGAAGTGTTAGAAGTTGAAGGCTACGTACTGGTAGACTACTTTGGTGACGGATGTATACCATGCCAGGCTTTACTGCCAGACATAGAAGAGCTTTCAGAAAAATATAAGGATAAGGTTAAGTTTTGCAAGTTTAACACAACAAAGGCAAGAAGACTAGCCATATCTCAAAAAGTTTTAGGACTTCCTACCATTACTTTATACAAGAATGGTGAAAAGGTTGAGGAAGTAATTAAAGATGATGCTACAAAAGCAAACATAGATGCTATGATAGCAAGACATGTATAACAAGGAGGAATAAAAATGAGTTTATTAGAAGGAAAAAAAGTAATAGCAATAGGTGACAGGGATGGAATACCTGGACCAGCTATAGAAGCTTGTGCAAAAAGTGCCGGTGCTGAAGTAGTATTTGCTTCAACAGAATGCTTTGTTTGAACAGCTGCGGGAGCTATGGATCTGGAGATCCAACAAAGAGTAATTGACCTAACTTCAAAGTATGGTGCAGAAAACATGATAGTAATGATAGGTGGAGCAGAAGCAGAAGCTTCAGGACTTTCCGCTGAAACAGTATGTGCAGGGGATCCTACTTTTGCAGGACCTTTAGCTGGAATAGCACTTGGACTTGGAGTATATCACGTTGTAGAACCTGAAGTTAAGGATGAATTCGATGCTGCAGTTTACGATGAACAGTGCGGCATGATGGAAATGGTTTTAGATATCGATTCTATTATTGGTGAAGTTAAATCAGTAAGAGATCAATATTCAAAATATAATAAATAGCCACACCATATTAATATATAAATGCAGTGCACAGAGGTTTTATACTTTTGTGCACTGTTATAAAATTTAGGAGGTTTTAATTATGAGTTTTCCTGTAATAAAGAAGGCTGCTTATGTACTGGTAAACACTCCGGATATGATCATTCATAACGGTACTACACAGACCTTGGAGAAAGAAACAAATCCTGATTCTGAATATTTAAAGGGAATAGCAAGCCATTTTAGAAGCTTTGAGGATGTTGTAGCTTATGCACCAAACCAGACTTATATCGGCGGAATGACTCCAGAAGATTTAGCAGCAATTCCAAGACCATGGAATGGTTCAAAGGTTGAAGGAGCATCAAGATTTGCAGAGTTTGGCGAAATTATGCCTCAGGATGAATTTTATGGATTAATGAAGGTTTCAGACGTATTTGACCTTCTTCTTCTTGAAAAAGATTTTACTGAAGCTGTTAGAACAAAATTTGCAGCTCACCCTGTACTTAGCATGAAGGTTGATGCATTAAAGGCTGGAGAAGAACTTTCTGTTATAGAAGGCTTTGTAAATGCTGGTGCAGAAGGCATGTACATGGATGGAAAGCTTGTTGGATGTGTTAAAAAGGCACATGAATTTGACAAGAACCTTACATCCCACATAATGCTTGAAAACTTGGCAGTAAAAGCATCAGGTGTTTTAGCACTTATGCATTTAATCAAGAATTCAGGAGTAGATGTAAATGCAGTAGAGTACATTATTGAATGTTCCGAAGAAGCTATTGGTGACATGAACCAAAGAGGCGGCGGAAACATAGCTAAAGCCTGCGGAGAAATAGCAGGAATAAAGGGAGCAACAGGAATAGACATGAGAGGTTTCTGTGCAGGTCCATCCCACTCACTAGTTACTGCAGCAGGTCTTGTTAAATCAGGAATCTACAAGAACGTAATAGTATTTGCAGGGGGAGCTACAGCGAAGCTTGGAATGAACGGAAAGGACCATGTTAAAAAGGGACTTCCAGTACTTGAAGACTGCCTAGGAGGCTTTGCAGTTTTAATATCTGAAAATGACGGTGTAAGCCCAGTTATGAGAACAGATGTAGTTGGAAGACATACAATAGGTCATGGAGCAGCACCTCAGGCTGTTATTGAAGCATTGGTTTCAGAACCACTTGCAAGAGTTGGCATGAAAATAACTGATGTAGATAAATTTGCTCCTGAAATGCAGACACCTGACTTAACTGAACCTGCAGGAGCTGGAGACGTTCCAACACAAAACTACAAAATGATAGGAGCACTTGCTGTAAAGAGCGGTCAGCTCGACAGAAAAGAACTTCCTAACTTTGTTATAGAACATGGATATCCAGGATTTGCTCCAACTCAAGGACACATTCCTTCAGGAGTTCCAATAGTAGGGCATGGTATTAATCACATAATGTCAGGAAAATTAAACAACTTTATGGTTATTGGAAAAGGAAGCTTGTTCCTTGGAAGAATGACAAACCTCTTCGACGGTGTATCAATACTTGTTGAAAAGAACACAGGGGTTAAAGATGAACCATCAGGAATATCAAAAGATGAGATAAAGAACATGATAGCAGAGGAAATGAAAAACTTTGCTGCTTCAATGCTCAAATAGAGGGTTTAGTATTCGTATACTAAAAAGGAGGTTTTATATCCATGGATCAGACTAAAAAAATCATTGCAGAAGTTTTTGATGAAATAGCAGATGGTATAATTTC
>JBLNDT010000047.1:0-85243 GCA_050261915.1 Solirubrobacterales bacterium | reverse complement strand
AAGGTTTAGATGCATTAAATGGTACTCCTGTATTAGATATTAAACCATATTTTCCTGTATTTGATTGTAAGGATAAGGCAGTTGTACCTGAATGGGTGGATAGACTGATGGACCATTATTTTTAGCATTATAATTTGAAGAGTTAATTTACATGAGGTGTTTATGGAGTATATTATAAGAGAAATGAAATCGGAAGAATACCCACTTCTTGATGATTTTTTGTATGAAGCAATCTTTCAACAAGATGAAACAAATTTAGTACCCAAGTCAATTATTAAGAACCCAGAACTTCAAATATATATAAATGAGTTTGGAAAAAAGAAAGATGATTATTGTTTATGTGCAGAAGTTAATGGGCAAATAGTTGGAGCGGTTTGGGTAAGAAATATTAGGGGATATGGAAGTATAGATAATATAACTCCAGAACTTTCTATATCACTTTATAGAGATTTTCGTGGATGCGGCATTGGAACCAAGATGATGAAAATGATGTTAGCCTATCTAAAGAAAGCAGGGTATTGCAAAATATCCTTAGCAGTACAAAAAGAAAATTATGCGTTTAAAATGTATTTAAATATAGGTTTTGAAGTAATTCATGAAAATGAAGAAGAATACATTATGGTGTATAAGTATAACTAAAATGAGCCAACCGTATGGGCAATAGCGCCCGGATTGTTGGCTCTTTTTATTTAAAATTAGATATTTTGTATAAGCATGAGTCACATTACAGTGAACCCAAAAAGTAAATAATATGAAAAATATGTAATTATTATAGTATAATAAGAATAAAGAATTTTATAAAGATGATTTTTATAAGTGAGGCATAAGATGGAAGATTATAATATCGTAAAAAAGGATTTTAATGAAATTTCACACCTGCCTGAATTAACCTGGAACCATAATAATTGTTATTTTGAACCTCTTATAGAACTTATACCGAATAAGGTAGATATATCCCTGGAAATAGGTTGTGGAAAAGGAGAACTTTCCTTCATGCTGTCAAAGAAATCGGAAAAAGTGATTGCAGTTGACCTGGCAGACGAAATGATTGAAAGTGCAAAAGTACTAAATCCAAATAATAATATCCAATATATTTGCGGCAATATTCTAGATATGAATTTTGAAGACAATAGCCTTGATGTAATTATCACCACTGCAACAGCCCACCATTTGCCATACCCATGGCTCCTGTGTTTTGCTAAGGATAAGCTTAAAAAAGGGGGCCAGCTAATTATACTTGACCTTGTAAAAGCGAAGTCAATTAGTGATTATATTTTATGGGGTAGCGCTGCTATTCCAAATATCTTTATGAACTTAATAAAAAACGGCAGGTTCCAAAAAGATGACCCTCATGCAAAAGAAGTATGGGAGAGACACGGTAAACACGACAGCTACATGACAATAAATGAGATAAAAGCTTTGGCACAAAGGCATATCCCAACGGCAAAAGTTAGCCGTAAACTCTTTTGGAGATATTTATTAGTATGGCAAAAATGAAATTCGCACCTAGCAGGTTGGTGATGTAATGAATTATATAGGTAAATACGGAAAAAATTTTGTTGCAATTTCAGACAATATAGAGGCAGATTGTCATAAGCATTGGCTGTTCCAAATGTTTATAAGCTGTGAAAAGGATTTAAATATTGAAGTTAACGGACAAATCATTTCTAGTGGTGCCATTATTGTAAATATTGATACACCTCATATATTTTGTACAGAGGGAGAACCCCATTTCACTATGCTGTTTGATCCTACCACAGAACATGGACGTAAGATAAAGGAGCTGCTAAAAGGTCAGCCATTTTATATTTTTCAACAGGAAGAAACCGACCTTATGCAGCGGACCTTTATAAATGTACTTAAACAAATAAGTCATGATACAATTAATTCTTTTGTACAAAGCATTTTCTTTCAACTTCCTTATAGTAATATGCAAAGCTTTGATAACCGTGTGATGCAGGTTTTAAATCTATTGGATGATTGTACCCATGAAGACGAGCTTCATAAAATTAAGCATTTTTCTAAAACTATAGGACTCTCTGAAAGCCGCCTGGCCCATTTGTTTAAAAAAGAAATAGGTATTCCTTTAAAAAGTTATATTGTTTTGCATAAACTTCAAAGAGCATATCAGTTGATATTAAATGGCGAAAACATAACCACAGCAGCTCTTGACGCAGGCTTTGACAGTCCCTCTCATCTAGCATATACCAATAAAATTATTACAGGGATGACTGCTACAAATATAATAAGAGATAGCGAGTTTTTGAAAGTCTTCTGATTTGTGTTTTGTTATAGTGTAATCAAACAGTTAAGGAGGATTACACTATGAATAGATATTTACAAGAAACACAAATGTTAAATTTTAACCACAACTCCATTCAGAGATTAATAAAGGAAAAACAATGGGGAGACCAAGATGATTTTAAAAAAATACAAGAAATCTATAATTTTGTGCGAGACCAAATCCCATTTGGATATAACATAGATGATAGTATTTCCGCTTCTGAAGTTTTAAATGATGGTTATGGGCAATGCAATACAAAGGGGACTTTATTCATGGCGCTGCTTAGAGCAGTTGACATACCTTGCCGGCTTCATGGATTTGCTATTGATAAGAAACTGCAAAAAGGCACAATCACAGGTCTAATTTATATACTAACCCCAAAAAGTCTTATTCACAGCTGGGTGGAAATATATTATGAGGAAAATTGGTATAACATGGAGGGGATTATCCTGGACAGTTGTTATTTAAATAATCTCAAAGAGAAGTTTTCGGATTGTACTACTGGTTTTTGTGGATATGGTGTAGCAACTGATAATTTTCAAAACCCGGAAGTAGATTGGAATGCCAATGATACTTATATTCAAAAAGAAGGAATCATACAAGATTTAGGTGTATTCGATTCACCTGATGAATTCTTTAAGAAATATCAACAAAGTATGTCACCACTAAAAAGATGGGTTTATAGGAATATGGGGCGCAAGCTTATGAATCGCAATGTTGAAAGGATTCGTTGAAAGGTTAATTTATAGTTATTCTGGAGGTGGTTTAAAAGTGAATGAAACAATTAACTGGCTTTTACAAAGCGAGCCTTGGGTAGAATATAGAACACGATTGGATTTGCTGGGACAGTCTCAGTATGACCAGAAAGTTGTAGATGCTAAAAACAGAGTTGTTTCACATCCAAAAATCCAGGGAGTACTCGATAATTTGTACAAATGGGAGGAACAAATTGTTAATAATCATAAGAACGCAGAATTACCACTCCATAAGCTTTCTTTTATAGCTGATATTGGCTTGACTATAAAAGAACCAGAGATAAATAAAATTGTTGATTTAATAATAGAACATCAAGATGCAAATGGGATTTTTCAAGTTACAATGAACATACCAAAACATTTTGGAGGAACTGGTGAAAATACTTGGGGTTGGATGCTATGTGATGCTCCTATTATTTTTTATTCACTAGTAAAACTTGGAGTACCAAAGTCTTTATTAACCAATGGTATTAGGCATTTAACGTCTTTTATCAGTGACAATGGCTGGCATTGTACTGTATCTAAAGAGATGGGTAAGTTCAGAGGACCAGGTAAAAAAGAGGACCCTTGTCCATATGCAACCTTATTGATGTTAAAACTATTTTCACAAATTGAAGAATATAAGAACTGCAATGAATGCCGAGTGGTCGCTGAAGTTTTACTTAAATTATGGGAAAACAGTAAGGTAACTCACCCATATATGTTCTATATGGGTACAGATTTTAGAAAACTTAAAGCTCCAATGATGTGGTATGACATTGTCAGTGTTGTTGATGTATTGTCCCAATTTGAGTGGTTAAGGAGTGACCACAGGTTAATAGAAATGGTTGAAATTATTAAATTAAAAGCCGATAGCAATGGCTGTTTTATACCAGAATCGGTGTATACTGCTTGTAAAGGTTGGGATTTTGGTCAAAAGAAAAATCCTTCTGAATGGTTGACATTACTTGTTTTAAGAATTCTGAAGAGATTTGAGAATTAATAAGTTTTGACCATTGAAGAATTCATTAAAAAAATAGGAGGAAAAGGCAATGGTGATAATAGATCAACTGAGGAACAACAAGGGAACATTATCCTCAGAATTGAGTAAAAGTTTGGCTTTGGAAGTTTTGACAGGAAATACAGAAATACTCAAGGAGGCAATTGAATTGACTTCATATGCTTTGACAAACAAAAAGGAAAAGAATATCAGAGCTGGAGCAGCAAAGATTGTTGAAATTGTTGCCATGGAGACCCCCGAATTAGTTGCACCTTATTTAGCAAAATTATTACCTGCATTGGATGCAAATGAACCTCAAACAAGGTGGATGGTAATCAGAACAATGGGAGTTTGTGCTGCCTATAATGAGGCTATTGCTGAGAAGGCTTTAGAATATGCAAAAATGTACATAAGAAAAAAGAAGGAGGGGGAGCTATGCTTGGTAAGTTCTGCTGATCTTTATCTAGGTGACTATGGTGTAATTTCCAGAAAAAATACAGAACAAGCATTTCCCATACTTCTGGAGTCCACAGATAACATAATTTTAAACGAGCATGATTGGATTTTAGAAGCGTTTACAAAGATTATTCCTAATCTATTGGAGGATGAAAAAGCTACGGTACTCTCATTTGCTAAAGAGTATAAAAATCATTCTAGAAAAACTACTCAAAAAAGGGTAGAGGTAATTGAGAAGTTGTGTAAGTAACTTGCACAATATCTTATCCGTGGGAGGAGTTAGAACAATGAATAAAATTACGTGCATTTGCTTAGGTGTGAGAAGCATGGAGAAGGCTATAAAGTTCTATAGGGATGAACTGAAATTTGAAACAGATGAAAAAAGAGACAATCCTGAAGTTATTTTTTTCAATACTCCTGGAACTAAGTTTGAACTTTATCCTTTAGAGCTGCTTGCAAAAGATATAAGTGAAGAAGATACTCCACAAATTGCTAATGGGTTTGCTGGAATTACCTTAGCTTATAATGTAGAGAATAAGGAAGATGTTGATAAAATTATAGAACTGGCTAGAAGTGCCGGGGCCAAAATAGTAAAAGAGCCTCAGAATGTTTTTTGGGGCGGATACCACGGATACTTTGCAGATTTAGACGGGTATTATTGGGAAGTAGCCTGGGGACCGGATTTTAAATATGATGATAAAGGTATGCTTCTTTTTTAATCTGCATTTCATTACCAATAACCTGTATTTCATTACTTTTTTAATGAAATACAGGTTATTTGACTTTAGAATAAAATTGTAAAGTTTATTAAAATATGGAGGTTTATAAAATGGAAATAAACAAAGAAATATCAATTTTAGAAATTTTAAAGGAGTCACTTAAAAGTCTCAAAAACAAAGAAATTTTAATTGCAACTATGACTTTTGTATTAATAGGAACAGCTATTTCTATACCTAACAATCCTTTTTATGAGTTTACAATTAAAAAACTTATTCTTTATATACCTGGTCAGTTCATACTGTTGATAGGAGAAATGATAATTATTAAAATAATGGACAAAAAATATAAAAAAGAAGAAGTTAATTTAAAAAATATTATTAATGAGTTAATTCCAAGAAGCTTAAGTGCCTTTGGTTTATATTTATTAGTAACTACTATAATCATGGTGGGTGGAGCAGCCTTGATTATACCAGGAATAATTTTTATGGTATATGCAGCATTTTACCTTCAGGTATTTACTCTTGAGAATTGTGGAATAGAAGCTACTATAGAAAATTGTGTGAGTTTTAGTAAGGGTTTTAGAGTTTTTGTTTTCAAATTGCTTATTATCCTTACAATTATAGGTTTAATTAATGATGAAGGACTTGTTAGACTTCTAGATCATTTCTTTAATTCATCCATATCTACTGTTGTGAATATAATTTTAGGAACTTTGATTTTTTCATTTACAACAATAGGTATAACTGATTTATATTTGAAGATAAAGGAAATTAAAACCATAGAATAGGTGCAAATTAACTGTAATTTTATGTATAATAAAATTGACGTAAAGTTTTTTTATGGAGTTGATGCTGGAATGATTCATATATTGGATCTATTCACTTGCTTAGCAAGTATATATTTTGTTTACTTTCTTGGATTATTTAAATTTCAAGTAAAGAAATTTTTAACCATAAGTATAGCCGTTCTTAGTATTATGGTTTTATTTCTAATATTTCAGGATAAATTTTACTATACTAACTACATTTTAGATACAAAGCTAGTTTTAAGTGTAAGTTTAATTGCAGCTTTTTCTATATCTTATAAAAAAGATATAGAAAAAGCACTGTTTTCCGTATTTATAATATTTATAGTAGACAGCTTTGCAGTAAATTTAGTTAAAATAATTTTCATCAGTGTTTTTAATAATGACAAGCTGATTTACAATACTTATTATATGCCTGTATCAACCATGGTAAGTTATATGTACACCATAGTAATGATATTAATAATAAAAAAGTATAGCAAAATGAATAATTATAATATTAATGATATATTCAATAACAGCTTTTTATACTATAGCATTACAGCCTTGTTTTCTTTTTCATTAATCATTGATAGATTTACAGCATATACGCTTTCTATTATAGCTTTTAACAAAGGTATTTTTAATGCATTATTAACTTTAAATGAAATGATAATTGTTGTTTTCTTCGGAATAATTTTAGGTTTTATATATTTAAGTAAAAGACATGAGGAGATGTTGTTCAGACAATTAGAAATTGAAAAGCTTTCAGAATATACAAATAACATAGAAGTTTTAGATCAGGATATTAGAGCATTTAAGCATGATTATACTAATATCATGTCTTGTATAAGAGGATATTTAGATACAGATAACTATGCTCAGTTAAAAGAGTTTTTCTTTAATAAATTATTGCCTATTAATGATGATTTAAATAAGGATTCTTTAAAGCTGCATTTACTTTCAAATATTAAGACACCAGAAGTCAAAGGCCTTATTTCTTCAAAAGTTTTAAAAGCAAAGTCAGCGGGGATAGACATATTTATAGATATAGCTGAACCTATTGAAGATATAATGATGGATACTATTGATTTGTGCAGAGTCCTAGGTATTTTACTGGACAATGCTATTGAAGCAGCAGTTTTATGTGATAATCCGGTTATAAAGCTAGGGATTATTAAAAAACAAAAGTCAATAAGCTTCATAGTGATTAACTCATTTGCAGGGGAAACCCCTAAAATACACGAAATTTATGTAAGAGGATTTTCAACAAAGGGAACTGGTAGAGGAATAGGACTAGCTAATCTTAAAAGTATACTTAGTAATTACTACAATACTATTCTTGATACCAGCATAGAAGGAAGTTTATTTATTCAAAACATAGAAATTATAAGCAGGAGAATTAGTTTATGATTAAGATATATATTTGTGAAGATATAGAAGAGCAGAGAAACAGGATAAGAAGTATAGTTAAAGATATTATATTAGAAGAAAAGCTGGATATGAAAATTGAAACAGCATCTCCCAATCCATTGGAGGTATTAAACAATGCAAAAGAAAATGCGAAGGACGTTTCCTTGTACTTTTTAGATGTAGATTTAAAATCCCATATTAATGGCATAACTTTGGCTAGTAAAATTCGGGAGTTCGATGAAAATGGATTTATAGTTTTTATAACAACTCATGAGGAAATGAGTTATTTGACTTTCACCTACAAAGTTGAGGCTATGGATTATATAATTAAAGAAGACTATTCAAACATGTCGTCAAGAATAAAACAATGTATTTTAGAAGCTGAGAAGAGGTATTTAAAAAGTGATGGTGAAGCGGGTGAAATTTTTACTATAAGAAAAGAGGATAAAGTTATAAATATAAAGTATAAGGATATTCTTTTCTTTGAAACATCTGATACAATTCATAAGATAATATTGCATGCTATTAATAGACAGGTTGAATTTTATGGTAAAATGAAAGATATAGAAGAAACTTTAGATAATCGTTTTGTGAGATTTCATAGAGCTTATTTGGTTAATAAGAACAACATTTCAGAAATAGATAAGAAAAATCGTATTATTCATATGGTAAATGGAGAAATATGTTACAGTTCAGCTAAGAGTTTAGAAAATAGATAAATCTAAAGAAAGGTGGTATTAAGATGTTGGATAAAGCACCTGCCAGTGAAGATTTAGCTGCTTTAATGGGAAAGACACTATTTGATGTTTGGGAAGCTATGTGTGAAATGATAGAACAAAAATATGACATGGAATGTTTATGGAACCATGGGGGTAAATCCTGGGTGTATGAATACAAATATGGGCGAGGCGGCAAAACCCTTTGTACTTTTTATGCAAAAGAAAACTGCTTTGGTTTTATGATTATTTTTGGGAAAGAGGAACGGGCAGAATTTGAAACAGATAGATCCAATTATTCACTTGAGGTTCAGAAGATTTATGATGACTCTAAGACCTACCATGACGGAAAGTGGATGATGTTTCAGTTAAAGGATACTTCTTTGTTTAAGGATATGGAAAAATTGCTGCTTATAAAAAGGAAACCTAATAAAAAGTAATTTTAAATTTAAATAATAAGGAGGAAAAGAAATGTTTATAATTGATTTAACTTACATCAAACCAATGGGAGAGGTTGAAAAGTATTTAGTTGAACACAGGGCATATTTAGACAGGCATTATGAAAGCAACAATTTTATTTGCTCAGGGAGAAAAAATCCGACCACAGGTGGAATAATTTTATGTAATGCAAAAGACATAAAAGAAGTTGAAAAAATTATTGATGAGGACCCATTTAAGGTAAATGAAATAGCTGCCTACAGTGTTCTAGAATTCAATCCAACAAAATATGCAGAGAAATTCAAGAGTTTTGTTGAATAAATATGGATTGGCTTAACGATGTAGAAAGCAAACTGAAGAGAAAAAATCAGGTCCTTTTTGATAAAGATAGTGAATTTTTAGCTGATTTATCAGCATTAATTCAAGAACAAAATCATAGAGTGATGGTCTTATGGGCATTTGAATTTGCTGAGGAAACTGTTCAAAAGCTGCTTCAGCGTTATCCCAATGAAAAACGACTGGAAGCTGCCCTGACGACATCTAAAGACTGGGCTGCGGGTAGAGTTAAAATGCCCGTGGCCAAGCATGCCATTTTGCAGGCTCATGCAGTGGCAAAAGAAATAGACTCCATTGAAGATATTGCTTTGTGTCATGCCATAGGACAGGCTTGCGGGGTTGTTCATGCAAATGGACATGCTATTGGATTTCCAATCTATGATTTAACAGCTATAGTTCGTAAATACGGAGTACCTGAATGCAAAAGGTTTGTGGAGGAACGTAAGCAGCAGTATATTGAACGAATATATTATTGGCGTGAGCACTATCAAGACTATCCCCATAAGTGGGCAGATTTTATGATGAAGGATTGATACAATGAAATACTTACTGGTAATAGATATGCAGGAAGATTATGTAGGTGCTTCCCGAAACAAAAAAATGTTTCCATATAATGCTGAGGAGCTTATACAGTCCATTAATGAAAAAATTGGCGAATATCCAAAAGACGCAGTAATTTACATAGTTAACAGATACCTTTGGGAATTTAGCAACAAGCCCAAAAAGCTTGTTAACGGACTTTTAGTGGTATCAAATAATGTATTTGAAAAAAGAAAAATGAGTTGTTTTTCCAATAATAAACTCCTTGAATTTTTGACAATGGGAAATGCAAGCGAGCTTGAAATTGTAGGAGTGGACGGTAATTACTGCGTTGGAGCATCAGCCTTTGATGGAGCAAAGAAAAATTTCGAAATTCTCTTTAATGAGGCTCTTGTTGGGGTTGGGAATAAATCCAAGTTTGAAAAAACTAAAAATAAACTCCTTGCTGCAAAAGGAATAAGAATTATTTAAAAAAAATGAAAATTTATTAAGAGGATAGAGTATAATGCTCTATCTTTTTACATTAAAAAGGTTCTGGAATAACCAGAGCCTTATAGCTAAAGTTCAATTCTACTCAATATCCATCACCTCATTTTTATATATTATATGCACATATTTGTAAATTTTAAAGACTTTTAGTAAAAATATAAAATATAGAAAAATATGTGAAATTTAAAGGAAAAAGTAAAACATCTGTAGAATAATAATGTTTGTTGTTATATTTTTTATTATTTGAAAGGTAGTTTATATGAATTCAGTACAGAAAAATTTCAGAAAACAAATGAAAAAAGCAAAAAAACAGGGTTATCTCCCTGAATCCTATGAAGCAAGACGAAGAGGCAATATATTCATAGAACATAAAAAAGGTTTTGCCGGAGCTGGTTTGGTAGGAGTACTTATTTTTTGCTGGAATATATTTGCCCTTGGTACCTGGGTAAACGCATTTTTTCATGGAGGTTCTTCTCTAAGTGCAGCAGCGGTAAATCCTGTTAACAGTAATCAAAAATTCATACATGAGTATTTAAGCAATAATGAAGAAACCCAAAAGGAAATTTCTACAAGCATAAAAATGTTGTCAGACATTTATTCAAAAAAAGCATCTTATTCCGAGGGGGATATTAGCAGCCAGTATATTAAACTCTTTAAAAGTAAAAGTACAATCGATACAAATGTAGAACTGTTGAAGCCTTTAAAAAGTTTATATACTCAAGAGTATAACCTGGCAGAACAGGGATTGGATTTTGCGGCAAACAATTACGGAAAAGAATTAACCCAAAGGGAAGTTGATTATATTAACGGTATTATTAATCAATCAAATCAGATTAATCTGCAAAAGAACAACATTTATATTGAGCTCTTTAAGGCTGCAAATATGAAGTATACTGTAATGCCTGATGGTAAAATAAATTATCAGTAGTTAATGTTTAAAGAATATTTACATTTAATACACAATATGGACATAAATGTAAATTAAAATATAAATGTAGCAATTATTAGGTAGGTATAATAAATTGATCCCAGATTTATTATACAAAATTGAATCAGATTGGAAAATAGTATTCGGTGCGTCATCCGGGTACTATTTTTCATTTTAAAGGAAGAAGTGGACATGATAGTCAATGTATTTGTTTCAATAATTGTAATTATATAGATAAATTAGAAAAAATATAGACTGTTTCTTCTCATTGAGTTATCATATTAATAGATCATGACCCTAAAAAATAATCTGTAATAATATGAGGTGATTACATTGAGCAATACAGATAGAGCTAAAGAACAGTGGAATAAGCAAAAATCTATGGGCAGGAGAAAGTTTATATTGGTTCATGGAGGATTGCTTTGGGGTGGATGTGTAGGTTTAACTTATGGTACTCTTACAATGTTTTTTAATCCCAATCCAATAGATTATAATGTACCTGGTATAATTTTTAGGTATGTATTTTATGTAATTATATCAGTAATAACTGGAATATTTATTAGCAATATCATATGGAACAATAATGCGAAAAGATTTGGTTATAAATAAGCTACAGGAAACTACTACAAATACCCAAGAAGCTCATTCATAAATTCCTGCTCAATCTTAACTAGTTTCTTTGCTAAATCTAAACTTTCTTTAGAAGCAGTTTTATATTTATTTATATACTCACTAATTGATTTAATACCCATGTTGCAGCCATCAATCATTATGTTGGCTATTTCATGGGTATCATTATTCATCATCAATTTCATTTCCGTACTTATCCATGAGAAAGTCTTTCCACTTAATTTTGGATCCATTTCTTCCCCCTGGTATTCATTTAGCATTTCATGGCTTAGGTTACCAATAATAGTATGTTTATCATTGTATTCATGAATAACGGCTTTAAGTTTATGGTTTTCAATATGAGGCAGCACCTGCGCCATACTATTTACTGCATATTTACACCCAGCATTACATTCCTTTAAAAGATTAATTGTATCTTCATTCATTAACATCATCCTTTCTATTGTTAATATGATTATATTTGTACCTTCTTATGCACTATCAAAATTTTATTTTGAAAAAAACAAATATTTAAAGGAATAATAAAACCACCGTAGAATAAATAAGATATGTAATTGTAGGAGGTGATTTATATGGATTCACTGCGACAAACAATTAACAAGAAGGTCTATATAATTGCTGCAGCTGTTTTATTAGCGGTGCTTGCCTTTGGTTCCTATACAATTAATCATGAACTTAATAAAAATAAATTAACCAGCGATCAAAAAATTATTAATGAGTATATTATTAAAAATATTGATAGTCAGAAGATAGTTTCCGCCAGCATGGAGATGATATCAGATTTCTATTACAAGAAAGCTGATTATACTTTAGATAAAATCAAAGCTCAGCATGAAACCTTAAAGAACTGTAAAAAAACTATTGAAACAGACAGTGAATTGCTGCAGCCTTTAAAGAAAATATATACTGATGAATATAATACAGTGGATAGTCTCTTTGTTTTTGTGGAAAGCAATTATGGAGAAATCCTTACTAAAGAGGATATATACTATATTAACAGCCTTGGGGCAAAGGAAAAGGAAATCTGCGCAGAGAAAAACAAGATGTATGTTGAACTATTAAAAAATTCAAACTTAAAATATACAATTTCAGCTGATGGAATTATAAACTATGAGATTAAGGAATAAGGAGGTATTTACATGTTAACAGAAGGCTACGTGGGAAAACATTATTTAGAACTGCCAACCCCATGTCTGCTGCTGGACCTTGATGCAGTAGATCATAACATTAAAACCATGCAGGATTATCTCAGGGATGAAGCTAGGTGCCAGCTGCGCCCGCACATTAAAACCCATAAATGCCCAAAGCTTGCCCACTTGCAGATTCAGGCAGGAGCAATAGGAATAACCTGTGCTAAGCTAGGTGAAGCAGTAGAAATGTCCCATGCTGGAATCAAGAGCATCTTGATAGCAAATCAAGTTATAGGTGACGACAAAATACAGGTACTGGTAGGTTTGAATCGATACGGAGAAGTTATGCCTGCAGTAGATAACGAGGAAAATGTGGAAAGGATATCCTATTATGCAAAAAAGTTTGGGGTTATAATTCCATTGTTTATTGAAGTAGATATTGGACTGAATCGCTGCGGAGTGAGAACAATCCCGGAAGCCCTAGAGCTGGCAGAGGTTATTGAAAAGCTGGACAATGTTTATCTTAAAGGTATACAAGCTTACGAAAACCGTGGAGATGAATGTAAAACATTAGACGCAAAGCTTAAATTCGTTAATGAAAGAGTTGGCTTTGCAGCTAAGGTTAAGGATGCTCTTATAGCTCATGGGTATCATGTTGAGGTGATGAGCAACGCCAGCACTGGTACGGTTAAATATACTTCCCTGCTGCCTGGTGTTACCGAGGTTCAGCCTGGAAGTTATGTACTCATGGAAAATGCCTATGATGTTAATAAAATCGGACTGCCATTTAGGCAGGCGCTGTTTGTACTTGCTACCGTATGCAGCATTTACAAGGACAGGATTGTACTTACTGCTGGTGAAAAAGCTGTAACTATAGATCAGGGTCCACCTATACTTATGGATGATCCAGAAGCAAAAACTGTATGCAACGAGGAACACTGTCTGGTGGACATGACAGAAAAGCTGAGACATTACAATGTAGGGGATTCAGTGCTGCTAAAGCCTTCACATTGCTGCACAACTGTAAACCAGCACAACTATTTTTTCTGTATAAGAGACGGAATAGTAGAGGATGTATGGCCAATAAGCGCAAGAGGAAGATGTGATTAAATAAATTTATGAAAAACTGTGCTGAAACCATGTTTCACACGGTTTTTCCTTGTAGGAGGAAAATTAAATGGGAGATAGTAAAATAAAATTATCTAAAGAAAAAAAGATTGAAATGGCAAATGCAATAAAAAGCTATTTTGAAAATGAAAGGGATGAAGAAATAGGGGATCTTGCTTCAAACCTTATACTTAATTTTATAATTGAAGAATTGGCACCAGAATTCTACAATCAGGGAGTTTACGATGCCTATAAATATATCAGCGACAGGAACGAAGATCTGCTTTCTATACAGATATATTGAAATAATGTAATAATATGTATATAATTGAATTGCATAATTACAAAAATTATTTCTAAATAAGACAGGAGAACAGTCATGGCAATTGAATATTATTTTGAAAAGGAGATCCTTTTCATATTTGGAATACCAATTTATATGATTATAAAGTGTATCATCGTACTTCGTAAGAAGAAAAAGGGTAATCAAATTCATATTAAAAAGGAATTCATAAAATTTGTCTTTGCATTATATGTATTTTTGCTAATAGGGTTCACTTTGTTCCCTATAGAAATTATTTTTGATAGAAATTATATTTTTAATAATATTATGGCAGTGAATTATATACCATTCTTATCTATAGCAAAGGATGTTGGAGAGGTAGGCCATGGAAATTGGTCAACTTCATTTCAACTGATGTTACTGTTTAGAAATGTTGGAGGGAATTTTGTTTTGTTAATGCCCTTAGGAATTCTCATCCCTTTACTTTCAAATAAATTGAATTCTATTAAGAAGGCATTGATGCTTGGATTCATTATTTCTTTTTTTATAGAAATGTTTCAATACTTTGAGGATTATTTCCATTTAGGTTTTAGAACTGTTGACGTGGATGACATAATATTAAATACATTAGGGGCGGCAGCAGGATATCTTATTTATGTATTCACAACCAAGGTTTTTCTTAAATATAAAACAGAAACTAGAATTTTGGAATAATATAACCAAGTATAAAGCAGGCGGCGATAAAATTGGGTAAAGAAAAGAATATAATTAATTTTTACCATAATGGAAATATTGAGATTGTTCACGGCAGGAGCATTCATGATTTTCCAAAGCATAGTCATTTTGCATTTTGTATAGGTTTAGTGGAGCAGGGGGAACTGAAGCTGGATATAGAAGGTAAAGAATACTTTCTGAAGGAAAATGATGTGTATTTTGTTCCACCCCTTACAGAACATAAGATATCATCGGTAAATAACGAGGAGTATGAGTATACTGTACTTTGTCTCAATAATGAATTAGGTGAGAAGTATTGCAAACTATCTCTTAACAAATATGTTAATCAGGGAGGAAGTGCAGGCTTTAGAATATCAGCAATAATCAGCAAATTCCAAAATACTTGTAATAATGTGGAGTTTGCTGAGGATATAAAAAAGTTCCTTGGAGAACATATAGAAATGAACAATCAAGCATCATTAAATACAGAGTTTTTATCCATTTCTGCTTATATTAAAGCACATTTGGAGGAGCCTTTTAATCTTAATAAAATATCCGCTTATACCCATTTATCAAAATATCACTTGGTAAGATTGTTCAAAAAACATATGGGGGTTGCCCCTTACCAATTTTACATGCAGGAGAAGGTTAAAAAAGTTAAACAGGGGTTATTGACTAAGGAAACCCCTGTTGATTTGGCTTATCATTTCAATTTTTCAGATCAAAGCCATTTAAACAATATTTTCAAAAGGTATGTTGGTATCACCCCGTTGCAGTTTAAATCAAGCTATAAATAAGAGCATGGCTAAAGTAAAGCCGGGGTAAATTTTGCAAGAATGTATAAACCCGTAGAGCCAGCTACTACTTTATGTGGTGTATTACCTGGTATAACTCCAATTGCTCCAATGCTGTAATGTACTTCATTTTCTCCAATAAAGCAAGTCCCATCACCAGCAATAATTTCGTGAATTTCAAGGCTGTTTTCATGTACATGTGTATCAAGGATACAAAAGGGTTCTACCTTAACTAAATGACAGCTTATTTTATTATCTGTGATTTTACCAGTAACCAAATGCTTTAATGAAACACCTTTAAATTTTGCATGGGGAATAAAGTCAATATTTTGGGCACTTACATTTAGGTCAATAGCAAATATGGATCCATTTTCAAAGCAGTTTTCAATCTTCATAACAATTTACCTCCAATGATTTTATAATTAAAGATTATCAAATTATTACTTAGGATTATTGTAGGAAATTGCTGTTTTAAATTATAATTTTGGAGGCATATCAAATGGATGTTAAGAAATATAACCAGTATTTAAGACATATTGAATTATGCAGAGAAAGAGTAGAATCATTTTCAAAATATCCATATTGCCTCCCTGCAATAAAGGATTTATCCATATTGGAATTTCATCCAAAGGTGACTTTTCTTGTAGGAGAAAACGGCTCTGGTAAATCAACAATACTAGAAGCAATTGCAGTTGCATACGGTTTTAACCCTGAAGGAGGAACCAAGAATTTTAATTTTCAAACAAGAGACAGTCATTCAGAGCTATATGAGAATTTCAAGATGGTTCGTGGAGTTAGAAGAGCTGAGGATGGGTTCTTTTTAAGAGCTGAAAGCTTCTATAATCTAGCTACAAATATAGATGAAATAGACGCTGTAGGTTCCTATGGAGGATTATCCCTGCACTCTCAATCTCATGGGGAATCCTTTTTATCTGTTATGAGAAACAGGTTTAAAGGAAATGGGTTATATATTTTGGACGAGCCTGAAGCAGCACTTTCACCCGCAAGACAGATGTCCATGCTTGTTATAATGCATGAATTAATAAAGAAAAATTCTCAATTTATAATTGCCACTCATTCTCCCATATTGATGTCTTATCCTGAGGCAATTATATATGAAGTGAGTGAAGGGCTAAAGGAAGTAAACTATAAGGATACTGAGCATTATCAGCTTACCAGGGCATTTCTTGAGAAACCTGAAAAAATGCTAAAAATACTGCTGGATGAAGGGTAGGGGGACAAAGAACCTTATTCAACATATAATTATAATAAACAATTAAATATCCTCCATAACATACATCAATTGCTAGGCATAATTTGAAGAAAAATTAAAGGAGGATAAGAAAATGAGTACTCCCCTTAATAAGCAGGGTTATAAATATTTAAAGAATAGAAAGAAAGAAATTAAAAATAAAAACGAGTTTTCAATAATATTTATTGGTGACAGCCATAATGGCTATGTAGGATGTCCAAACGCCAGTAATGAAAACTATCTAGGCATGCTGGCTGCAATTAAACATGAGAATAAATTTAATAGTGAGGCTGCCTGTATAATTCATGGTGGTGACACAGCTCATTATCAGGCAGGACTACCTAATTTCGTAAATAATACAGAAAATGTTTTATATAAAACTAAACCTAAAATTCCTATTTTCTGCAATGTGGGGAATCATGATTATCATAATACTGCCAATGGAAACTATAGTCTAAGCAGTTATCGCAGCTACGTACTTTATAAAGAAATAAAGTATGGAAACAGTATAGTGGATTTACATGCAGCGGGGTTTAACCTTGCAGTTGTTATGATAAACACAGGCTATCGTATGGACGGCCATTATCCAGCAGGCACCACGGCTAATTTTCATGGAGAGCTGGTTACAATTCGCAGCAGTATGAATTCTTTATTAAAAAATCATCCAAATATGAACTTTGTTATAGACATGCATATACCTCCACATGTAATTTACTATCCATCCAGCGGGACTTATCATATTGGACCTCAGCCAAATGATGTACTAAATACAGCCTGGAATAATGATTTAAAAAATGTGATCTTAAAAAATGCCAAGCTGCAGCCTCATTTGCTTGCGGTGGTGGCTCATCATAGGCACGCTTATTATCAGAGCAGCAGTAATGTTTACTGGGTGGATTCCCAGACTCCTATACCTGTTTATACCACAGCTCAGGGAGGGAATTGTATTAATAACAACCTTAAAAGCATTCTAGAGGTGAAATTGGTAAAATCCAAGGGAGCATACAATTTAGGTCATGTAAGCAGATATGATTATAATACAACTGCAAAATTATTTGGAAATAAAATACCTATAAAGTAGGTATTTTGATTAAATGAAATAGGGCTTGATGTGGCAAGTCCTATTTTTTATGATAGCGTAGTATATGGATTTGTTGAAACTATGGAATAATATGTCTATAATTGAAATATATGATTAGTACATTTAATACTAGTGAAAATATAGAGTAATGGAGATAAAGCAAAATGAACAAACACTTTAAAAAAATAATTATTTTAGTTGTAACTATTATATCACTTTTTATTGCATGGATTTATGCTGGTATGTTTGGATTTCCATGGATAAAAGTACAAACAGAAAATGTTTCTAAGAAGTATCTAAGTGAAAAATATCCAGATATAAAATATAAAATTAATAAAACATATTACAATTCAAAATATGGATATTATGCCTGTAGTGTTATTACTGAAGGTAATTTACCAATAACCTTTGATGTTAAGGTAAACAGCAAGGAGAATATTCATGATAATTATTATGAAATGAAGGTAAATACTGAAGCAACAAATATGATAACAGGCTTAATAAAAAATAGTACACCTTATATAAAATACATTTCTGTGTCAGAGGATGCTGGTGCTAATGCAGTAGAAGATAGCTATAAAAAATATAATAGTTTTACACCTGGAAATGCATATCCATTGGTAATAAATTTGGTATGGAATGGTGCTGAAATGTCATTGGATGAATTTGTTGATAAAGCTTTATGTGTTAGAGAAATTTTGAAAAATAATAATATTTCTGTATGTGGGCTTTGCATTATAGACAATACCAATAATTATATGATTGATTTAAATGGGTGGGTTACAGATGGGAAAATGGAAGGCAATTATAATTTTTCAAAGGCAGAAATAATAGAAAGTAAAGCTGCTATAAAAATAAAGTCTAAATCGGAGGGTGTATATTGAATCAAAACGAAAAGCAATATAAGGCTATAATTAACTATAAAGAAAAAAATATTGAATTATCAGTGAAGTATAGAAAAGGCAATAATGAACTAATATTATTTATTCATGGCTTAGGCTGTTCCAAGGATTCCTTTGAACAATTATGGGGCTTCCCGGATTTTAAGGCGTATTCTCTTGTAACCTTTGATTTAGTTGGATTCGGAGATTCGGAAAAAACTCTGGATTTTTCATATGACATTGCAGATCAAGCCGAGATATGTAAATTATTATTGAGTCAGTTCCAATATGATATTGTACATATAGTAGGACATAGTATGGGAGGAGCAATAGGTGTATTGCTGATGGAAGGATTAAAGAGTAGTTCCGCATCTTTTATTAATGTGGAAGGGAACTTGATTGGGGCAGATTGTGGTTTGATAAGCAGAAAAACCATAAGCTATTCCTTTGAAGAATTCCATAAGAATATGTTTAATAAACTTATATTACACAATAAAGCTTCAGAAGATTTTAGTTCTAAACTATGGGCTGAAATGCTTCAAAAATGTGATCCCTTTGCTTTTTATAAAAGCTCAAAATGGCTGGTTAAATGGTCGGATAGTAACAAACTATTGGATATATTTCTTGGTTTAAAGTGTAATAAAGCTTACATATATGGGGATAAAAATTCAGAAATGGATGTTATAGGAATGCTAAATGGAATCAAAAAAATTTCCATATCCAACAGCGGTCATTTTATGATGAATGACAATCCTAATGAATTTTATAAAAAACTATGCAATACCATAAAGGTGTTTGATTTGAGGTAAAATACAGATTCATCGAAAAGAAATTTGTTTTACAATATAATTACAAATATTTCTTAAGCATTTCTTAAATAATTTAAGAAACAATTGAAATAATGGCATATAATGTATATAATTGAAATATATGATTGAAATGTACCTTGTGATTTCTGCAGGGTACATTATTTATACACGGAAATAGATTGAGAGAGGTGAAAGTTATTATGGCAAAGTATGAAAAAGCTATTAAGGGTGAATTTAAGGTGGTACTCAGCACTTTGGAAGAGGATATAGAAAACAGCGGAGTATCAATGAATTTAGTAGATGAAAGCAACTACACTGCTGGAGATATAAAAATTGCAGTAAGGGTATATGATAAATATTTTATGCGTAACGGCAACAGGGCAAGTTTGAGTCTTACCGTAGTAGGTGATGGTGAGGATATATATATTTCCGCTATAGGTGCTGGGGGTGGCCAGGGAATATTCTTAAACTTCAGCCTGGGTGCAGAGGATGAGCTGGTTTCAATAGTTCAGGATAGTATTGAAAGTATGTAATTAGATATTAGGGGGCGTTTAAAGTTAAGGGGTTCAGAAGAACTATAATTGTAATTTGTCTTATTATCATGGGTATTACTGCTTTTTCTAGTTTACCAGAAGGTAAATACTATAATCAAAACCTTAAAGATTTGGTAAATGCAAAAAAAGCCAATGTAATTGAAGTTGGAAAAGAACTTAAATTAGACCAGGATACATTGATTATAAGGAGGATTATAAATACTGAGGACAAAACCTATGTCAGATATACTATGAAAACAGCAAGGACAGCAAAATAGCTAATTTAAAAGGTACAGATAAGGAAGGTAAGATAATTTATGAGGAACGGGTTTTAGGTTTTTAATCTTATAAATTTAAATTTTTAGGAGCAATATAATGAAATATTTCACAAAAGATTTTTATCAACTGTTTGATTATGTACCTTATCTATTAGAAGAAGAAAAACAGGCAGAATGCTTTTCAGAAGAATATTTTCTAAAACTATATTCTGAAAAAGTTGAGGAAATGCTTAAAGCAATGGAGCAGCTTCCTTCACATCTGAGAGATTATAAACCTTTTGACAGGGATAAGGAAGCTAAAAACTTCTATGATTATATAAATGATCATAAAAAAATTAAGAACATTTTGCCAAATTATATATTGCGTGAGATAGCTGATTTAAGGGTTTTTATGCTGGGAAAAGCCTCCCGTAATGTAGTAAATGCATTATATCAGCTTCATGAAGAAAAAGAAAAGTACAGTCAAAATGTTGCAGAAGAATACAGAACCTATTATAAACAGGCATCAAAATTATTTCTTCCAGAAATAGTAGAGAACTTGCATTTTCATGACTGTTTTATTAAAGAGATAAATAAAAACGAGAATGAGCTGAAAATATTATTTGATAATTCAGGAAGTCAGTCTCCTATTGAACAGGTTATCTTTGAAAACTATAAGATTATAAAATGTGAGGATTTGCTGGAAAATTCATGGTGGATTTATGAGGAAATATATAAATCAAATGATATATACGAGCTACATGTGCTTCTTCAGAAAAAGGACATGAAATTAATAGAATTTATTATTTCTTTTGAGAATATAAAATTCCACAAGAAAATGTAAAGAATATGGGATGCCATATAAGGAGTAAAATGGAGGAACAATTATGATCAATTTTAATGTGGATTTTTTAGGCATAATTATATTAGTGATTTTTATTTACTTTATTGTATATTCAGCTGTGAGCCTTGCAATCCGCCCTTTATTGGTTAAAGAGGATGACGATATATATGAAGATAGCGATCTGGGATTAGTAAAATTAAGAGATATGGGGATATTCAGTAATGAGGAACTTGAAGAGGCAATAGAGTTTTATGGTAGTAAAGATATTAAAAAAGGAGCTTCTGCTCAGTATCAAAAATATGAAAAAGTGATTCATGAATTAATGCAAATTGGTTATCTCACTGATGAGGAATATTTATACAAGGTGGACAAGCTTAAAAAATATTTTAAAATGGATTCTTAAATCAAGGTTGTTTGGAGGGAAAATCATGCAAGGAAAAACTAAAAAATACATATTTATATTGTTGGCTATGGTCTTGGTATTAATTGCATTAATTGTAGGCGAAAACAATGTTCAACACATTGAAGAATCAGTATTAGGGGTTTATTCTATGAGAGGTGCATGTTCATACCAATTTATGATTTATTCTATTACAGGCATGATATTCGGATTTGAAAAATTTCTTGATGAAAGAAAAAAATGTGGTAGTTGGAGAATTGATAATTATAAACTCTTAATTATTGGATTGCCAAGTTTTTTGATTGGTATTTTTAATGTTATGTTTTATACCTTTAATTTCTTTCCACCAATAATAAATCTTGTTCTAATTAACCATGGTCAATTTATTAGTTTCATGCAAATGGTTTTTGGATATGTGATTATTACAAGCTTTTATAAAGATAAAGAAATTACCAGCTAAGTGGTGGCTGTATGAGTTTTGTTTATATAATTTTTATAATATTCTATATATTAATTATGTACTTAGTAACTGGTGCATTGGTTTTAAAGTTCAAAATTTCCAGTACAAAAGCAATGTTACTTGGAATAGCATTAATATGTTTTTCAATTGCTGTTTTCAAGGGTGAATCAGAATGTGAAATAATAAATTTTATTTTTTCAATTACAGGTTTTAGTATTTTCCTAGCAGGCTTCTTTATGAAAGATAATTAAATATTTTAAGAATGGAGTAAGGTTATGGAAAGAAATATCCTTGATACTATAGTATTTTCTAAAGATGGACAAGAAAAAATAAAAATGGGATTAATAATAATATTATTAAGTCCGCTTATAGGTTCATTACTATTCTTTATCTATTCTATTTTTGTAGGTTACTTAATTGGAGAAGCTAATGCAGCAAGTATATTTTTCTTCAGCTGTATTTTAATAGTTGCCTTTACTGGTATTGCATTAGTGATAATTGGCTGCAATGATAAAGCGATTGAACAAGGTAAAAATGGTATAAGAAAATTGAGATAGGGTATGGTTTAGTAATTCTATGTACTGCTGAAATAATTTTATATGTTAAGAATTTAACAAATAATTGTGGATTTAGGAGTTATTATTATGAATAAAAAACTAAAATTAGTTATTGGAATTTTCACCTTTATATTACTTTCCACGGTTACTATTACTATTTACGAAAGCAACATTATGAAAAGTAAAAATATTAGCGGGGATATTTATGCTGTTGTTAAAGAGACTTATATTACTGACAAAGGGTATTCGGGAGAAATCACTCAGCATATGAAGATGACTGTATTTAATGAGATAAATGCATATAGTAAATACAGGGGAGACACCTCCCAATATAAAAAACCATATAAAGTTGAATTTAGCATGAAGGAGGATTCTGAAACATTAATTGGAGGTATTCTCATTGTTAAAATGACTTATTCTGTTAATATGAAGGATTCTGAAGATAAGTCAGTAGGAGGTTCTAGTAATATACCAGTTACTTTTACTATTAAAATCATTGGAGATAAGTGGTATATACTAGACAAAAGTGAGCCAGCTTAACTAATTAAGAGCTTTGAAATATATTATTTTGGAGGGGTTTTATATGATTCAATGTCCATATTGTGGAAGAGACATGAAAAAAGGACTAATTCAAGCTGATGGTCAACATGCAATGCTTTGGGTTGAGGCAGATAAAAAGAGAAGCCTTTCCTCACAGATGAATAACAGCGACTGTATATTATTACAGCAAGAAACTTTTTTTTATAAAGCATCTGTTGATGCCGACTATTGTGATAATTGTGACAAAATTGTTATTGAAGTAAAAAGCAAATTCTTACCTGCAAAATAGTAAGGCGTGATAAATCATGTTTTTATTTAATAAAGAAGATGTATATATTGGGTATTCGCTAGACGAAGTATCAAAAATAATAAATACCTTAAATGAGCACAACATTAAATATACCCATAAAGTACTTAAATATTTGAGTAGTGATGCAAAGTATTTTATTAACAAGGCTTTGCACCCCTAATCATATTAATTTAAAATTTGGATGTGATTAAGATGATATTAAAAACCAACAGACTTATTTTGCGTCCCTGGAAAGAGGAGGACGCAAAAGCACTTTTTAAATATGCAAAAGATCCTAATGTTGGTCCAATTGCAGGGTGGCCTATGCACACTAGTGTTGAAAATAGCCGTGAAATTATAAAAGATGTTCTTTCAGCAGAAGAAACATATGCAGTTTCATTAAAAGGAAATGATACGCCAATTGGAAGTATAGGTCTCATGACAGGTGACAAAAGCAACCTTAAAATAAAGTATGATGAAGGCGAAGTTGGATATTGGATTGGGGTTCCCTTTTGGGGACAAGGCTTAATTCCAGAAGCAGTAAATGAAATTCTTAGACATGGATTTGAAGAGCTCGGTTTGAATATTATTTGGTGCGGTTATTTTGAAGGCAACGAAAAGTCTTGGAGGGTTCAGCAAAAGTGTGGCTTCAAATATCATCATACAGAAAGAAATATAGTATGGCATTTAATGAATGATATAAGGACTGAGCATTTCGCATGTATATCGAAGGAAGAATGGTATAAAAATAAATTAATTTAAAGGAGTTGGACAAAGATGATATGCGAACAGCAGGACAGCTATATTAAGCTTGGCAAAATGGAATTAACAAAAGTTGCAATATACAGTATCAGTCATGGGCTTATTGATGCCTGCTGTGCAGCTATTATTGGAGCCAATATTCTTTTGGCTGGAAAGAATTTAACTGAGCTTACTTTCAGCATAGTAATGTATAATATTATAGCTTTTGCTCTCCAAACTCCCGTAGGACTAGTTGTAGACAAGATAAAGAAACCTGCGGAATCAGCAGCTTTAGGTTGTATTCTTGTTTTAATAGGGCTTATATTCTATAAATGGTTTTTCGTAGCCTTAATTATTTCAGGCTTAGGAAATGCATTCTTTCATGTGGGGGGAGGTGTAATAATATTAAATCTAAGGCCCGGTAAAGCAGCTCTGCCGGGAATTTACGTTGCTCCAGGTGCAATTGGCTTATTAATAGGTACTCTTATTGGGAAATCTGTATTTTTCTCTCCCTTATTTTTTTCATTATTATTAATAATTGCTGCAGCTTCAATTGTTAGTTTTGGAATATCACACTTTTCTTATAATAACAAAGTTTATCCCATAAACTTTGGAAGGTTTGATATTGTAATAATCTGCATTCTATCCTCTGTTGCTATTAGAGGTTTAGTCGGTTCTATGTTGGCGTATAACTGGAAGGTTAATTTAATGCTACTAGCAGTTTTTACTGTGGCAGTAGCATTGGGGAAAGGATTTGGTGGCATACTGGGAGATGCTTTCGGATGGACAAGGGTAACTATTGGGGGATTAATAATATCTGCACCTTTATTAGTTCTTGGAATAAAGGTTCCGATATTAGCTATTGCTGGAGTGTTCTTTTTCAATCTCACAATGCCGATAACTTTGGTAATAACCTCAATAATGCTCCCGGGTAAACCTGGGTTTGCATTTGGATTAACTACTTTAGCTTTGATAATTGGAGTTTTTCCAACCTTCACTAAGTTAAAGCCTGTTCTTTGCTCAAACAATGGTGCATTGATAATGGCTGCTGTTTTAATAATGGCTTTGTTGCTTTGGTTTGGTTTAAAAGCATTTTTCTCAGTTAAAAATGATTAAATTTTAGGAGTGATATAAATGAGTAATTTAAAAAACAAAACTCTGACAGTGTTTGCTGCATTATCTTTGATTTTATTTAATACAGCTGCAGTCTTTGCAGACTCTGCACCACCACCAGAAAACAGCCCCATGGCTGACTTGATCTTACCTGGTTTTATTATAATAATAGTCTGTGTTATTGCATTCTTTGGTATTAAAGGTATGCGTAATAAATAATGCTCATTATTAATTTATTAGAAGCTTTAATTCTAACAGAAATTGTAGAAGCTATTACAGCTTATTTACTTGGGTTCAGAGGTGAAAGGTTTTTTAAAGTATTGATTCTAATCAATATAATAACTAATCCTTTACTTAATATTACTTTAAATGTATTGAATAATATTGGCATCTATAATTTTGTAATTTTAATTTTCCTGGAAGTATTGGTAGTGCTGTGTGAGTGGAGACTTTTCAAATTTGCCTTGGGAAATTCAGAAAAATCCTTTTTGATTTTATCTATAATAATAAATTTATCATCATATTTTGCAGGGTTATTATTGTTTTAAAATGTGCGATTCAAACAATAATATCATCGATTAATCAAGTAAATGGAGGTATAAAATGAGCGAAACGTTTAGTTTAATTATACTAGGAAGTCTGATTTTCTTTCCAATACTTTACTACATAGTGCGAGGTGCAGTTACAGATGGAACATTAAATGCATTATTGGAATACGATAAAATCAAAAATCAACAAAACAAATGTGAGGATGATAAATAATGAGTCTTTTTCATTGGGGCAGTTCTTCATCCTTTGATAGTGGAAGTTCCTGTGATTGCGGCGGTGGAAGTGACGGCGGGTCGGATTGGTAACAGTTTATTAATAAAATAATACTCGGAGATTTATAAGGGAGGTTTTATAAATTAGTAAGATTATAAAAATTGTTAGAATAAACTTAGTTATTATATCATACATATTATTTGCTTTTGGGCTGTATGCCTGGGTAGTAGGATTAAGGATTAGCGAATCTGAATGGTTACCAATAATGATTTCAAGCAGCTTGAGTTTATTTCTGTTATACATTTACAGAGGACTAGGTAAAAGATATATTAAACCTGCAGATATCCAAGAAAATAAGGTGATTAAAGTGGCATCCAAAGTTGGGTTTGGTGGTAATATAGCTTTGTTTTTATTTTGTATATTAATTTTATTTGGATTTGGTATTATGCCTTAAATTTAGATTTTATTATTTGGCTAAAAGTTGTAAAATTTTATACGCCGATTTAGTCTATGTTAGTGGTAAAAGGCAAAGAATCTCGAATAAAAATTGGGGGATTTTTATGAAATTTAGAAAGATTGACTTTATAATTTTCTATATTATAGTGATATTGCTTTATGGAATAAACTTGATTATCCCTATTAAGACAAAGGATATTTTAACGCTTTTTATAGTAGCAATTCTTCCAGCATTGATATTAGGTACAATCTCCAATCTTATCTTTAGGAAAAGATAGTTTAAGACACATATGTAATATTATGTGTAGTAATATATATAATCCTTATTAAAGAGGTGATTTAGTTGGAGAAAATAATATTAGTAAAGCCGAGCCAAGAACTAAAGAATATGGCACAAGAGTACAAGCAGGAGCATTTGAGGAATGGAGAATACGAGCTACACGGAAGTGCTTTGTTAGACAAACTCACTTATGATGAATGGCTTGAATTAGTTGAAAATAATTCCAATGAAAAAATAGTTCGTTCAGATTGGGTAGTATCTTCAACATTTTTTGCAGTCAGAAAAAATGATTTTAAAATTGTAGGAATGATGGATATTCGACATTATTTGAATAATTTTCTTAAAAATTATGGAGGACATATAGGTTATGGTGTTCGTCCTACTGAAAGAAACAAAGGGTATGCTACACAAATGCTTGAACAAGGCTTGGAACACTGTAAAACAATAGGATTAGAAAGGGTAATGCTTGCTTGCTATAAAGATAATATAGCATCAAGCAAAACTATTATTAAATGTGGTGGAATGTTAGAAAAAGAATTCATCTATTCAGATAGCAAAACTGTACAAGTATTTTGGATAACAATATAGGTTATGAGCATGGCCTATTGCACTTATTACTAATACACCAGTTCGCAACATTCTTAAATCACGAAGTAAGAATAATTTGTTATACAGGGAGTGATTTAAATAAGAAAAATTTATTTAATCATTGTAATTTCTGCTCTTCTTCTTTGCACTACTGGATGCACCAAGACAAATACTGATTTGACAAAATATCTAAATAGCGGAAATACAATTGATTTATATGCAAAAAATATTATGCCAGTTCTTCCTGATTTGCCTGAATATATAAATATTGATTATAAATATACTCATAAAACTATGCTTTTATTTGAATCAGACTCTATTGCTCTAATTGTTAAATATGATGATAAAACATATAAGAGTGAGAAAGATAAATTATCCGAAAAATATACCTTTTTAGATAAAAAAGTTCCGTCAAATTACGAGGAGAACAAATACTGTATACCCGAAAATGAATTTTTAATAAATAGTTATGTTTTTAAAATTGTGGGTGGAACTGACAAAAACAACAAACAATTTCCTAAATATTTTGGCATGATTGGGACATCTGATGATAAAAAAAGTATAGCATATATGTATTTTTATGATTCTGACTTAGATTATATCGGAGAGAAGGGGGAGTTAGCCCCTATGGCTAACTTTGTTAAGGAGTATTTTGAATATGATTTTTAACAATGGATGCTATTTAATTAAGACATGAAAAGGGAAAGTCTTATTTGTAGTGACAATATTTGTAACATTATTAATTAAGGTAGGTATGGGAAATGAAATTAGTTAGTTTGGTATTATTCGTTATTGTATCCTTTGTTGCACTTTTTTTTGGACTTTGCTTTGCATTCATTATACCAAATGTTAATCTAGAATTAACATGGGTGATGGGGATATGCTTATTTATTGCTGGTGAAATAGCAGTATGTACATACATAATTGTTAAAGCGGTAGAGAAGTTAAAAAAATAAAATAATAATAATTAATTATGAAAATATATTGAATAACAGTAAAGGCAACAAATGCCTCTTGTTTTTGGTGAGACATACTATAATTATGAACTGGTTATTTTGAGTATAGATAATGAAAATAGATTGAGTAGTAAATGTGCTTTATTAAGTAATAGTAATATAAATGAAGAAGTTTATACAAAATAACAGATTTACAGAATATGTTATAATGGAATAAAAACCATGTATTAAATAGTTGTGTGAAGTTTAATGTTGGAATTAAAAAAAATAACTTTATAAAAATTATGGAGGTTCACCATGGATAAAAATGAATTTGAAGAGCTGTTGCATCATGAAATACCAATCACTAAAGCAATGGGTTTTAGCGTTATTGAATATACTGAGTCAAAGGTTAGAGTTTCTGCAAAGCTGGAGCCTAATTTAAATCACAAGGCAACCGCCTTTGGAGGAAGTATAAACTGTCTTATGACAGTGTGCGGATGGGCAATGATGTTTATCAATATTAAAGGAATAGATCCTGATGCTCATATTGTTATCCAAAAAAGCAGTATAAATTATTTAGCACCTATTACTGAAGATTTTACTGCCGAATGCATGTTAACTGATGAAGGAAGCAAAGCTAAATTTCTTGATACCTATGCAAAACATAAAAAGGCCAGATTAAAGCTTAAAGTAACTTGTCATAATCAGAATACTTTTTATGCAGAATATGAAGGGCATTATGTTGCCTTCAAGTAATGAAGTGAGGTGCTTCAGTTATGAAATCAAAATTATGGTTCAATTATTTTTTATATATATTCTTAATCATTGTTTTAGTTTTAGTGGGTCAGCAGATATTTTGGGATTATAAGCGAAATGTCCAGGATACATTTAATTACAGGCCCTATTATCAATATACCATTACTATGATTTTTTATATGGGTTTAGGTATATTATTAGGTGTGGAACATATAATTTGTGAAATAAAAAAGAAAGGCACCTGGAGTATAAATATCCCCAAGATAATATTAATGGGGATACCATCATTATATTTTTCACTTGTTATTTTTATTTATTATAGCAATATTCCTATTTTATCATATCCTTATATGGTTCTAATAAAAGGTGGGACCAACTTTATTAATGCTTTTGAAATTGTACTTGGATACTCAGTTATCACAAGTTTCTATAAGGCAAGTGAAAACAATAAAAGCTATTGGTGAAGAAAAAAACAGAGTGTCAGATGTATCATTTAAAGAATACTTTATTGATATATGCAAATGGTATTGTATTTATTAACCAGATGGCTTTATACTACTAATATAGCTGATAACTATTATTAACATATGAAAAGGGGATTATTAATGGAAAATTCAAAACTAAAAATCACAACATTTTTGATGTTTCAAAACGATAATGCGGAAGAGGCCATGAATTTTTATATTTCCTTGTTTGATAATTCTAAAATATTGAATATTACCCATTATGGAGCTAATGAGGGCGGTAAGGAAGGAACTGTAATGCATGCAGTATTTCAGTTGAATGGACAGGAATATATGTGTATTGACAGCCCAATAAAGCATGACTTTACATTTACTCCATCAACTTCTCTTTATGTAACTTGTGATTCTATAGAGAAGGTTGATAATCTATTTGCGAAACTTTCAGAAGGGGGAACTACCTTAATGCCCCTTGGAGCTTATCCTTTTAGTGAAAGATTTGGATGGGTAAATGATAAATACGGAGTTTCATGGCAATTAACCTTTGAAAAGAAATAGGAGAAATTAAGTTTGGACTAAAATAGCACAGGAGGTCATGAATGTTATTTGATTTAATCTCAGAATTGAATACCCGAGGTGCAGACTTTTTTAGAGTGGTGGATGTGTCCATGCTCCCTAAAGAAGAAAACCAAGGGTATGGAATAGCACTTTTAATAGGATCTGCCCTTAGCCCAAACTATATACTAAGAGGGGTTAAAGAAAAAAAACTTGACAAATCCGAGTTTAGGGCAAAAGAATGCCTTACGGATAAGCTTGCGGAACTAGCTGAGGAATATATTGTTAGTAAAGGATACAAGGCTTTTGCACAATCAGAGAGAAATCTAAGTAAAAATGGATATTATGATGATATTACAAAAACCACATCACTCCCTCATAAAAAAATTGCAATGATGGCTGGATTAGGATGGATTGGGAAAAGTAATCTATTAGTGACTAGAAAATATGGAAGTGCTATATGTATGAGCAGTGTGCTCACCAATATTCCTGTAAGTGCTGAAAATAAAGGTTTAATAATGCCTGAGTGTGGGGAATGCACCATATGTCAGGACAATTGTCCCTCTGGTGCTATAAAGGGTACAATCTGGGAGATTGGAATGGACAGAAGTTTAATTGTGGATGTAAATAAATGCAGTACTTGTCTAAAGTGCTTGATAAAATGTCCATATACCCTTAAATATATGAAAAAAATTTATGATATGGATTAATAAATAAAAAATCCCCGATAAAACGGGGAGGAGAAAGAAAATAAAATAAAAAATCAAAAAGGTTTAACGGTAATAGTATGCACAGTCTAATTAGTTTTAATTCATTATTATGTAATTTTTTTATACCATAATAGGAAGGTGATGTGTATGAATATGAAAATTGCTGTAATTTCCGATATTCACGGCAACAGCTGGGCATTGAAAGAAGTTATGAAAGATATTAAAAATAGAGGCATTACACAAATTATTAATCTTGGGGATTCCTTATTCGGGCCCCTGGATCCTGGTGGCACTTTTGAAATTTTAAGAAATGAAAACATTATTAGTATTGCAGGAAACCAGGATAGGAACATGGTTGAAGATATTGATAAAGAAGAAATACATTTTACTATGAACTATGTCAGGGCTCATATTAATGAAGAGGCTTTAAATTGGCTGGAATCACTGCCTACCACCAAGGTATTTCTTGATGATTTTTTCCTTTGCCATGGTACCCCTGATAATGATTCAAAGTATCTTATTGAAAAGGTAACAGAGCAGGGGGCCTCAGTTAAATCAAAGGAAGAATTAGAAGAGGAACTTGCAGAAATATCTCAAAAGGTAGTATTGTGCGGTCACAGCCATATTCAAAGATGTATAAACTTAAATAGGGGCAGCTTGGTATTAAATCCTGGAAGTGTAGGTCTTCCAGCCTTTAAGGCGGAAAATCCTTATTATCACGTGATGGAATCCGGAAGCTTTCATACTCGTTACTCAGTTGTGACTAGAGAAGCAGCACAGTTTAAAGTTGAGAATATTGCACTTAACTATGACTATAAAGCAGCTGCAGCAATGGCAGCTAAGAATAACAGACCTGACTGGGAAAAAGCAATATTAACAGGAAGAGCATAAAAACAAGGCTATACAAGCCTTGTTTTTTTATTCATTATCTTTATTGTTTTTTTTACGCTTTTTAACGCATTCGGTGAGTAGATATTCTATTTGCCCGTTAATTGAGCGAAAATCATCCTCAGCCCAGGCGGCAAGCTCTTTCCAAAGGGAAGGGGATAGACGAAGCAGCAGCTGCTTTTTATCTTTTTCTTTATCCTTTTCATTCATCAGGCCCCAGCTCCCTTTCATACAAAATTATTACAAGTACCATTTTAATAAATTGATCCGCTGTTTACAATAGGCTGTGCATCCTTGTTGCCGCAGAGAACCACAAGGAGATTGCTTACCATGGCTGCCTTTCTTTCCTCATCAAGTTGAACTATTTCATGTTCACTAAGCTTTTCAAGGGCCATTTCCACCATTCCAACCGCACCATCAACTATCATTTGTCTTGCCTCTATAATAGCTGAAGCCTGCTGTCTTTGAAGCATTGCAGCAGCAATTTCAGGGGCGTATGCCAAATGAGTAATTCTAGCTTCCATTACTTCCAATCCAGCAATTTCAACGCTGGCTTGTATTTCAGCTTTAAGCCTCTTTGCAACTTCCTGGCTGCTTCCTCTAAGGGATTTTTCACCTTCCTCTACGGAAGCATCATATGGATATAGACGGACAATATTTCTAAGTGCTGAATCACATTGAATTGAAAGGAATTCCTTATAGTTGTCTACATTAAATGCAGCCTTTGCTGTATTCACAACCCTCCATATTACAACAATACCTATGATAATAGGATTACCCATAGCATCATTTATTTTCTGCTTGTCATTGCTTAGTGTCATTGTTTTTAATGAAATTATTTTTCCAGGTCTTCTTACATTTGCAGAAGCATTGTGTTTGCTGCCGGTTTTTGCTGCTTCAATTGCAGCAGTTTGATCTAGTTCCGCATGAGCTATAGGATTAAAGGCAGCAGAAAAGGGATTAACAAAGTAAAAGCCTTCACCTCTTAAAGTGCCATAATATTTACCAAATAGAGTAAGTACCAGTGCTTCATTTGGTTTAAGAATTTTCAGACCTCCAAAAATTACCGGACCGATTACAAATAGATACAAGGCGCCTATAACTATAAGAGCAATTCCCTTTGAATAGCCCTTATCCGTCAGGTTAATTCCATATATAAAGATTCCAAGTGCGGCAAGCATCATAATGATGTTTAGAATAAGAAAAATCATCCCATTTTTAGGCTTAGGATCAATTTCATGAAATTGAAGTTTTTTTTCAACATTTGATATTTCAGACATTTTTACTCCTCCTCTTGATATCATATTGATATCAATTTTATATTACACCTACAAATTTTAAATGTCAATATATGGACTTTTATTAAAGAAATTTCTATTTAACTCGATAAGGTATATAGAATATTTTAATTTGATTGTGAAGTGACTTATGTGGAAAATATTAAAAATATGCAAACATCATATTTTCTTGGTGGATATTTATTAATTTATAGTATTGCTCTTATATTTCAATCACAGTTTTGGGGGGATATTTTATCTCCAATAGGTGGTATTGTTTGTTTTGGATTAATTTATTATAGATATTTCAAGTCTGATACAGCCTATGAAAAGACCTGGCTTCTTTTAGGATTTGCGGGTTTGAGCTGGGGATGTGCCGATTCCCTTTGGATGTATTATGATTTTTTTACTTTGATAAACCCTGAAAACGTAGATTTAGTATCATTTTTTTATGCAGGAACAAATTTCTTTATCTTTGCTGCAGTGGTTATTCATATATCTCAATATATGAAAAAATGGAATATGCTTTTGTTTATTATAGACTCACTGGCAATATCTCTTTCAATTCTTTATTTCCTTTGGATAGTATTTTTTGATAGAAGCATAGAACTTCTAAGGTATTTTAATAAAATAGGCTGGATATATGGCGTTAGTTTCTGCACTGATATACTGGTTTTTATATGTTTGGCCATTTGGTATTTTTCTATAATAAGCAGAAAAATCACTATGCCATTAAAGATAATATCCTATTCAATACTAATATTTATTATTGCGGATTTTTCATGGCTGTATCTCGAATTTAAGGATATATATATTCCAAACTCAATTGTAGACGGTTTGTATATGATTGGTATTATTGGCTTTGCTTTAGCAATGGAGACTAAAGTAAGATCTAAAAAAAATCTCTATATGCCTGATATGGAATGTTCGAATCTTGGCTCAAGTAAAAGAAGCCTTTTATTACTTATTCCACCAATAATTGTTGTATTAATCAAGGGATTTGATACCATTGAAATGATATATTTTGCTGGCATAATTATTATTCATGCAGCCCTTGGAACCCAGGTTCAGTCTGCCATTAAGGAGCATGATATTAATTTAGAGCTGGAAAAACGCATAGAAGAACGTACAAGAGAAGTTGTTGAAAAAAATAAGCAGTTGGAATTTTTAGCCAATCGTGACAGCGTAACAAATCTATATAACAGACGATCTATAATGGATGAGCTTGATAAAATGATTGAAAATGCTCCTATTGGTGAAAATGTAGCGTTAATTTATTTAGATGTAGACCGCTTCAAAATAATAAACGATACCTATGGCCACAATGTGGGGGACAGGGTATTGATTGAGCTTTCCAACAGACTGCTAAGCGTTAAAAATAAAAACACCGCCATTGCAAGGATAGGTGGGGATGAATTTGTATTTGTAGTTAAAACTACGAAGGAACTTAAGGAAATTGAAGAAATGGCAATGATGATAATAATTGGCTGCAGCGAGCCTATTATTGTAGACAATTATTCTTTTTCCCTTTCAATGAGCATAGGCATTTCCATGTTTCCCTTTGATGCAGAAAACTCAGCATCACTTTTAAAAAATGCAGACATGGCTATGTACTTTGCAAAGCAAAACGGCATAAATAAAATTATGTGTTTTAACAAGGAATTGAGCGATAAAATACATAGGAGAAATGAAATAGAAATTTTACTTAAGAAGGCAGATTATGATGCTGAATTTATGGTTTATTATCAGCCTCAATTTAGTATTTCAGATAAAAAACTGGTTGGTATGGAAGCCCTGCTAAGATGGAAGCACCCAGAAAAAGGGTTTATTCCCCCTGCAGAATTCATCCCTATAGCAGAGGATATTGACAAGATAATATCTATAGGGAGCTGGGTACTAGGAAGGGCGTTGCAGCAAATTGCGAAGTGGAACAATACCTACGGATTTGAGTTAAAGATGGCAGTAAATGTTTCCCCTAAACAGCTGGATCAGGAAACTTTTATCCTGGAACTTGAGAATATGGTTAGGAACAATTCTGTGAAGAAAAGCTGGGTGGATATAGAAATTACTGAAAGTGCAGCCATGGAAGGCAGATATATTATGTCAGATATAGCTAACAGAATAAAAGAAGCAGGGTTTTCTATTTCAATAGATGATTTTGGGACAGGCTATTCTTCCTTAGGAGCGCTAAAGACTTTCCCGTTTGATAAAATTAAGATAGCCAGAGAATTGATAAATAAATTGACCACTGACAGCTATGATATGAATATTACAAAGTTCACCGTTCAGCTGGCTAAATCCATAGGCATCCAGACAATAGCTGAAGGGGTGGAGTATCAGGAGCAGCTGGATTTACTTTCAGAGTTAGGGTGCGAGCAGGTTCAGGGTTATTTACTAGGAAAACCTGTGAATTCTGAAGATTTCGAAGAATTATTTCTAAAAAAACAATACTATGCAGAACAAAGGAATTAAGGGTATTATATTGGTATAGAAAATAAAGATAATTGAGGATGATGAAAATGAGAAATTTGAAAATGGCAATTGATTTTGACGGAACCAGATATAAGGGGTGGCAGAAGCAAAAGGAAGGCATCTCAACAGTTCAGGAAAAAATTGAAAATGTACTATCCAAAATGACAGGGGAAGAGATTCAGGTCATAGGTTGTGGAAGAACCGACTCTGGAGTCCATGCTGAAAACTATATTGCAAATTTCCACACTGAAAGCAATCTTACAACTGATGCAATGCTGGAGTATTTATATGAATATCTGCCAGAAGATATTGTAGTAAAGTCCATGAAGGACACCGGAGAAAGATTTCATGCAAGATATAAGGCAAAATCAAAAACCTACGTATACAAAATAAACAACACCAGGTTTAGAAATGTTTTCAATCGAAAGTATGTTTACCATTCAGATGTTAAGTTAGATATAGAAAAAATGAAAAAGGCTGCAGAAAAGTTAATTGGTACTCATGATTTTCAAAGCTTTACAAGTTTGAAAACAAATACAAAATCTACAGATAGAACAATTAACTACATAAACATTATAGAAAATGAAGGGCTTATTGAAATAGAGGTAAATGGAAACAGCTTCATGCTGAACATGGTAAGAATAATAGCTGGAACTCTTATGGAAGCTGGAAAAGGTGAACTTACACCTAAAGACGTAGAGAAAATATTAAATGAAAAGAAAAGGTCGGAAGCAGGTCCAATAGCCCAGGCTAAGGGCTTGTGCCTTAAATATATAGAATATTAAATTTGGTTTAAAGGAGATACCTTATGAAAAAGAATATAGTTGGAGTTTTGCTAACCATTATTATAACTGCTGCAGTCAGCTTCTTTGGAGGTTATTCATACTATCCATATAAAAATGTTTCAAATGAAAAACTTTATATTTTTATAAATCCGGATAAGGATACAGTTAAACCAGGGAGTGTTTTTACATACAATTATATTGTTTTCAATGCAGGGGATGTGGATTTAACTGCAGTCTCTGCAAAAGACTCTGCTGGAGGGCTTACCTGGAATATAGGAACCCTTAAGGCAGGTAAGTATGCATATATAACTAAAGCCTATTCAGTAGATGAAAACCCTAAAAATGAATATATAGAAAATAAGCTTACTGTAAAATGTGATCAGGTTCCACAAAAATCTGCCACTGATAAAACTCCTATAACAAAGTAAAACATGCCAAAAGGTATGTTTTTTCTTTTTACTTGAAGGATAATATATGTGATTTGTAGAATATTATTACAGGATATGAATTAAAGGAGTATGATAATATGAGAAGAAAAGACAGGGAAATAACCGATATGGCTGAAATGCTTAAAGTACTGGACAAATGCAAGGTTTGCAGAGTAGGTATGAAGGATAAAGATGGTCTTTATATAGTTCCTTTAAATTTTGGATATAGTTTTGAAAACAATGAGCTTGTTTTGTACTTCCATAGTGCAAAGGAAGGCAGAAAAATTTCTGCAATCATGGAAAATAACAGTGTTTGCTTTGAAATGGATTGTGAACACAGTCTTATTACAGCTGATACTGCCTGTGGTTATGGTTACAGCTTTAAAAGCATAATAGGAAATGGAAAGGCTGAATTTATCGAAGAGGCAGAAGAAAAGAAAAGGGCTTTGAGTATATTAATGAAACACCAGACAGGAATGGATTTCACCTTTGATGATAAAATGGCTGGTTCTGTGGCTGTATTTAAAATCACTTCCAACAGCTTTACAGGAAAAGATCACAAGTAATTTTGCGGAGGGATAATATGAAGTATCCATGTTTGATTCTTGATCATGACGATACAGCAGTTCGAAGTACCCCTGATATCCATTATCCATCATTTATAGAAGCGCTTAAGGTATTAAGACCGGATATGGATCCTATGACCTTGGAACAATTTGTTTTGTACTGCTTTAAACCAGGGTTTTCTGAACTTTGCAGGGATATTTTAAAGTTAAACAAGGAAGAGCAGGATTATCAATATAAAATATGGAAAAATTATACCAGCACAAGAATTCCTGAATTTTATCCTGGTTTTTCAGATTTTTTATTCGAGTATAAAAATGCTGGCGGGATTATTTGTGTGGTTTCTCATTCTGAAAACAGTCAGATAATTAGGGATTATCAGCACAATTGCGGTTTTAGCCCGGATTTAATTTTTGGATGGGAGCTGGAGGAGGAAAAGCGAAAACCAAATCCATATCCAATAATAGAAATAATGAAAAGGTTCAATTTTAATAATCACGAACTTCTTATGCTGGATGATTCTAAGCCAGGGCTGGATATGGCCAGGAGCTGCAACATAACATTTGCAGCAGCAGGCTGGTCTCACATTATACCTGAAATAAAGGATTTTATGAAAACAAATTCAGATTATTACTTTTCAACAGTAGAATCTTTTAAAAAATTTATATTATAGAGGACTCCTTGAGACCATTGGTTTCAGGGATTTTTTATAAGGGAACCTAGTATATTAGGGGGGAAGAAAAATGAAAAGGAAACTTCTTTTATTAAGTGTTTGTTTGATAACAATTGCTGTATTTTCAGGCTGTACACCAGAAAAAAAACAGGGAGCAGAAAATATAAAGCCTGAATTTACTAAGGAAACCTATCCAAAGGTAGACGGTTCCACAGCTACCATACCTTTATCCCAGGATATTGCAAAGGAACTTCTTTCACTGAGTAAAGAAGATGCGGAAAAGTATATAAAGCATAATACCACTCATAATGCATACGTAAATCTAATTGATGGAAAAGCAGATATTATTTTTGTTACAGAACCTTCTGCGGATGAATTAAAGCTTGCTAAGGATAAGGGGGTAGAGCTTGAAGTTGTTCCAATTGTGAAGGAGGCCTTTGTATTTCTTGTAAATAAAGCAAATCCGGTAGACAATCTTACTGTACAACAGCTTCAGGATATATATCAGGGAAAGATAAAGAACTGGAAAGAGGTTGGAGGAGATGACAAGGAAATAATAGCATATCAAAGACCAGAAAATTCAGGAAGCCAGACCTTAATGGAAAATCAAGTTATGAAGGGACTGAAAATGGCGGATGCACCAAAGGAATTAAAGCCAACTGAAATGGAAGGACTCATTGAAGATATTGCATCCTATGACAATTCAGACAGGGCAATTGGGTACTCTGTTTACTATTATGCAAATTCCATGTACAGCAAGGATACAATTAAATTTTTAAAGATAAACAATGTTGAGCCAAATAATAAAAATATAATAAGCAGCTCCTATCCTTTTACCAGTGCCTATTATGCTGTATTAAACAAAAAATCACCTGAGGATTCAAATTCAAGAAAGCTTTTAAAGTGGATTTTAAGTGATGATGGTCAAAAACTAGCAGAAAAAAGCGGTTATGTACCACTGAGGGTGTTAAAATGAAGAAGCTCTCAATTTTATTGATAGTTTTGTTATTATTTGCAGGCTGCAGTAAAGCAAATAAAACTGCAGAAAAAAACACAGAGAATCTAAATGTTGAACCCTTTAATGAAAGAAGATTTATTTATACAAACAGTCTTCAAGATGAAACTAAGCATTTAACTGTAAAGGAAAACGGAGTAAATGTTGAAAAATCATACCCTATTATTCACGGCATGTTAAATAAGGAGCTTCAAGAAAAGATTAACAGTAGTATTTTAAATACCATGGAACAAAATCTTAAGGATTTGGAAACTCAGGTAATGACAGATAGCTCACTTAGTCCATATACAGTTACAGGGGAAAGCAACAGTGCTTATATTACTTATAACTGCAATAATGTTATATTTGTAGAATATTATGCAAATATGGATATAGTATCAAAGTCAATTCCTCTGCCAAAGCAAAAAATCAAATCAGTTGGATATGAATTAAATACAGGGAGTTTACTTTCTCTTAAGGATCTTTTCATAGAGAACAGCAATTATGAAAAGTTCATAAATGATTTCATAACTCTATACATTATTAAAAACAATTATGATGATCCTGAAGGGAATATTATGACAGGACCTTTCAAGGGAATAAGTAATGAACAGAGCTTTTCCTTTGATTTATATGGGGTCAGAATAATTCTTGATGAGAAAAACAGTGAATTTGCAGCTAGAGAAAATCCAAATTTCATAACAATCCCGCTAAAAGACTCAGGGCCTTATCTTGCTATCTTTGACCGATACTACCAGGGAAAACCAAATATTTTTGAAAAACACCCTAGAAAGCAGCTTCTTCAAAATCAAGTTGAATTTAAGATAAACAGTTTTATTCGTGAATCTAAATCAAATTATGATATTAGCGTGGAAAATGGAGAATTCAATAACCTTGAAAGCATTGAAACAAAACAGCTCTTTGATAGTTTTGTCAAAGGAACTCAGGATATTAATGGGTTTAGAGCTAGAGCACAAGCCTCAAAGGATAATTGGTATGGAAGTTTAGGTCATACTATCAGTGTGGGGATGAATGCAGGAGGCTATATCAGTATAATGGTTTTGGACAATTTAAATGAAAAAGCCAGTGAAAATGAAGTAAGAAGGTATTTAAATTATAATCTTATAAAGAACCATGTTATGAAGCTTAAGGATGTTTTTACAGAGGGCTTTAATTACAAAAAGGCAATTTCTGATGCTCTTTTAACAAATAAAGATGATTATACCTTTAAAACAGTAGATATAAGTAAACTTTCAGAAGATAATTTTTACTTTAGCGAGGACAGTGTTACTGTTTATCTTAATATAGCCGGAAGAAAGCAGTTTCAAAATTATTTCACCATACCTTTTGATAAATTAGGGTATGAAAATGTGTCCTTATACAAATAAAAACTTAAATTAGAGAAAGGAATATAAAATGGATAGTTATGAAAATAAAGCTTTAAAGGAAATGCTGGAATGGAAAAAGAAAATGCTTCAAGAGCCCTCAAGTTTCGAAACTGCATCGAAATCTATACAAAATAAGATAAGCAGTATAATCCCATTAAAAGTTCAGGAAACCATAACGGAAACCATAAAGAAAATGGTTAAGCTTGTTATAGAAGGATCCATTCTTACCACAAAAGAATCACCTGAAAAGGGCACCTTGTACGTGAGAGAAAAACTGGTAAAAAAATATATAGATAATTATAAAAAAACTGCAATGCTCACGGGAGCAGGCACCGGGGCAGGGGGATTGATTATAGGTATGGCGGATTTTCCAATTCTTCTGAGTCTTAAACTAAAATTGCTGTTTCAGATAGCAAGTGCCTATGGGTATAATGTAAATAGTTATAAGGAACGATTATATATACTTCATATTTTTGAAATAGCATTTTCAAGTGATAAAAAAAGGAAAGAGGTTTTTGAAAAAATATCAGACTGGGAAGCTTATGCAAAATATCTTCCGGATAATATGGAGCTATTTGACTGGAGAAGCTTTCAGCAGGAATACAGGGATTATATTGATATAGCGAAAATGCTTCAGCTTGTTCCGGTAATAGGGGCTCCTGTTGGTGCTATAGCAAATTACAAACTAGTGGATAAGCTCGGTTTAACAGCAATGAACGCATACCGAATGAGGATATTTAAGCCAATTAATAATTGATGGGGTGGTTTTATGGAGTTAAGTTTTGAACAAATATATGAAGTTCATTATGAAAGGCTGTATAAGCTTGCATACCGTCTAATGGGCAGCAGGGAAGAAGCAGAGGATATACTTCAGGAGGCATTTTTAAATGCCTATAAGGCATATCCAAAATTCCGAAACGAAAGTCAGGTTGGAACATGGCTGTACACAATAGTAACAAATTGTGCCTATAAAAGCATGAAAAAGCTTAAAAGGCTTCCAGTGTATGATATTGCACCAAGATTTGATATGACAAAAGAGGAATTTTTTGAAAAGATGAAGTACTATGAACCTGTGGAAAATGAGGTTATGTTGAACTGTATGCGGGAACAGTGTCTTCAGCTTTTCTTAAAGTGCATGCCTATAAAGCAGCGTACAGCTTTTGTGCTTCAGGTGCTCCTTGGACTTTCCTGCCAGGAGGTTTCAAATATAATGGATATCTCAGCAGGGGCAGTAAAAACAAATGTTTACAGAGCAAGGCTACGTATGAAGGAAAATATGGAGGACAAGTGTTCCTATATAAACCCTAACAGTCCCTGTCAATGCAAAAACTGGGTTGCATATGCAGTAGCAAACAATAAAATGGATATGATACTTGAAATTGATTTGGACAAGGAGCTTGATTATACAAGTATTTTTAAAAAGGAAATGAGCTTTTTAGAACGGCTGGTATTTCTTTACGACAAATATCCAAAGATGAATACAGGGGAAGATTTTATAAAAAAAATGAAAAACATTATATCGGAAAAGTCACTGAAAATATTATCTTAAATTTTGTGACCTTTTGTTTTTTTTAGTATCTAAGTATATATATTAAAATAACAGGAGGTTTTTTATATGAGTAATAAATTAACAGCAACTGCAACCTTGATAAATGATAAGGTTAAATTCTCTGGGGTTTCCAGGGACAATCCAAAGGTAATAGTGGACTATGTTAAGCCGGTAGGAGACGGGGAGGGATATACTTCGCTGGAGCTATTTCTTATAAGCCTTGCTACCTGCAGCGGAACTTCTCTTTTATCTTTACTTAGAAAAATGGGAAAGCATATTTCTGGTTTGGAGGTAACTGCAGAAGGAGAACGAAGGGAAGAACATCCCACATATTTTAAAAATATACACCTTGTTTTCCAGCTTCAATCTGAAAACACCAGTGATGATGAAATAGAAAAAGCCTTAAATATTTCAAAAGAAAGTATTTGTCCGGTTTGGAACATGGTTAAAAACAATGTGGACATAACTTTCAGCTGGAATCTAATATAATTTTAACAGCCACTTTAATTGTGGCTGTTTTTTATGAAAATAACTTCAAAAATTCACACTCATTATCGATTACACCATATGCCTGTGCCCGTAAGCAAATCTTATCAGCCCAGTGCCTATGAGGATTAATTTCATTCATTTTATTTGCATAAGGACTTTTAACCACACCGCCAGAAATCTTTAAAATCTGCATTGCATCTACATACTCTTCCTTCAATACAGTTTGCATTGAGTTAACATATTTTATGTGTGACGGGTGTATTATTGTTTTTCCAATAAATCCATTAGCTTTATCTATTATTACTTCCCTTAATAATCCATCTATAGTGTCATTTACAACAGGACTTCTTTTTAGAATCTTTTGCTGTATACTGCCATTAAACTTTTTAAAATCTCTCCCTATATTTGAACCAAAGTATTCCCATACCGGTGCAGAAACAACATAATTATCGTCTCTTGTAAATATATTTAAAATATCACTTATGCAGTCCTTTACAGGAAGAATATCATAGATAGAGTAATTCATTCCTCTCCTTACTCCAAAATAAGATGATAAATCTGTAGCACCTACCCGCATATTTAAAATCAGGTCAATATGCTGCTCAACCAAATTTCTTATCCCAAGCAATTCATTTAATCTGGTTTCCTTAAATGCAATTTGTTCGCTTTCAAGTATTGGCATACAATATAATACTTCATTAAACTTATCTTTTATGCATCGAAGCTGATCTAAATATTGATTCCCGTTAGCAACTGAAAACTTTGGAAATGCGAAACCAGTTAAAAATTTCATATATTCACAATTCAGTTTTTCAGAAAAATAAACAAACTGTTCAGGGGAACGAGGCCTGAAAAATATAAGGGGAACCCTGTTCCATTCTATATTGCCTAATGAAGCCTCTTGGCATAAAATCTCCAAATTTTTCAGGGCATTTTCTTCAGCCTTTTTCAAGTCTTCTGCAGGAATAGCATCTTCAAAACAAACAACCATAGATGTGAGCCCAGGGAATTTATTATCTAGAATAACTTTTGAATAGTCTTTGGTAGCCGGCATATATAATACTGCACCTAAGCAATATTGTAATAATTTCTTATTTGTATATTTATTAAATTCAATGGGATCTAAAGCAAATTTGTAATCTGGACAGTAACCGTGATGTTTCATTGACTTTCCCTCCCCCTTAAAATTACAATCTATTCCTCTGATGTCAATAAATCATGTCTCATAATGTCCTTTCCATCAGAAGCTATTACCTTTATATTTTCCACAACAATATTATGCTTAGTTTTTATTTCTTCTGCAGTTTTACCAACAAGCATAAATCCAGCAACACGGTCTCCGCTGTTTTCAACCTTTTCGAATCTTTCCCCAGGATTTTTAAATGGATAAAACCCATGAATGGTTCCATTAGCAACCAACTCCTGAACACCTTGAAAATCACTGAATACTCCTGGATAACAATAGATGAATTCATTTCTTATCCTGATATGGGTATTTTTAATATTGATTTCTTCTTCAATACCCAAAGTCATATTTACAGTTGCCTTAATAATATCCACTGATGTGGCTTCACAAATTAATTTATGCTTCAACCCTCCACCGGTACGAGCACTGAATTCTAAAATGAATATTTCCTCATCTCTGTATATAAGCTGAATCAGCATTGGGCAATTAACTAATCGAAATGCATCTGCAATGACTTGAGCATAATGAGATATTTTTTCAGCAACAACCTTTGAGATACCAGCAGGATAGTCGTATCTGTATATGATAAACCTATCTTCACTTTGGATTTTTTGGTCTTGGGATATAGAAAGCACCTTTGCTGTCCCATTTATTACAAAAGCATCCACTGTTAGTTCACAGCCATTTATATATTCTTCAACAATAGCCGTTTTAGTTCTGCTTAAATGGATTGCATCCCCTAATGCTGATATCAGGCTATTAATATCATGAACTTTTATTACCCCTTTTGAGCTATTGCAATCCACAGGTTTTACAACCAGTGGGAAATTTAAACAATTTAATATTTCCTTGTATTCTGAGATATCTCTTATTGTTAAAAAACTGGAAGTTGGTATCTTGTAAAGCTTAAAAATATTTTTCATATACATTTTATTAGTTACATTATTAGCAGCTTCTGCACTGATATAGCATGGTAAATGAAGTTCTTCTGATAGATTTGCAACAGTTAACATTGCTTGATCTGTGCATACTGTTATTATCAGATCTACATTTTCATTTATTGCTATATTTCTAATTTCATCTAAGTCAAGTGTGCTTTTTTGATAAAAAAAATCAGCTGCATATTTGGCTATTGGATTTGGAAAGTAATCAGCAAGCAATACCTTCATCCCGCGGCTTCTCAATTCGTTTATAAGTGCGATTTGGGGAAATCCCCCAGCTAATACTAATGCCTTCATTTGTTTTAACCTCGCCTTCATATATACTGGTGATGCGGATATTTAATATTTAATATTCGTCATTAATTTCAAATTTCCCTTTTTATTGGCTGAATATTTAAAATATTCAAACAGAACATTGTCAATAGTAATTACTGGGACTATAATTGAATATATAGAATACAGGAATAAAAAAGGAGGGATTTCTATGTTTGGCAAAAGGTTTAAGATAAATAATGCAAAATTGCTCATACTAGTTATGATTTTTATGTTTACTGCTGTTTTTACAGGTACGGTTAAAGGTGAAGGACCTAGTACCCTTGATGCCGGACAAACAGTGGACGGAACGAGCTTTTTTTCAGGGGATAATGTTTTGGTGAAAGGAACGGTAAATGGAACAACTTTTGCGTTTGGTCAGGATGTAAGAATTGAAGGAACTATTAATGGTGATTTAATTGTTGCCGGGAAAAGCGTTTATATCAGCGGACAGGTTAACGGGAATATCTATACTGCAGCACAAACACTTGCTGCTTCAGTAAAAAATACAGGTGATGCATTTATGGCAGCACAAACTTTGGATATATCAAAGGACACAGAAATCGGACGTGACCTATTTGCGGCAGGCTCAATAATATCAGACCAGGGCAGTGTAAAACGTGATTTTACAGCTGCAGCTTCAGATATTGAACTTAAAGGATATATTGGGAGTGATGCAAAACTTCAGGGTGAAAGAATCAATATTCAGCAGGGTGCTGTTATAATTGGGGACTTAACTTATAAAAGTGCAAATAAGGCAAACATATATGATAATTCGAAAATTAGTGGAAAAACCTACTGGCAGGCAGTAGAGCCAAATGCAAACCAGCATAAAAACAAAAACACAGGAAGTATTTGGGGGGTTATTTCAAGTATACTTGGTGCTCTTTTCCTTTGGTTTATAGTTAAAATATGGAGGCCTGAATTATGGTCAAAAAATACAGAGCCTATTATAAACAGCTCTCTTAAATCAATAGGTACAGGAGTCCTTGCATTTCTTGTAACTCCACTGATTGCTATACTCCTTATGATAACGGTAATAGGTATTCCTTTAGGCATTATTACAATATTGCTTTATGGAATAATCATTTATATTTCAAAGATTATTGTTGCAGTATATATTGGAGAATGGCTTACAAAACGCTTTAATTGGAGTTCACCTCATAAAGGGGTATGGCCTGTGCTTTTAGGAATTACAATTGTAGTTCTTATAACAAGGATTCCGGTGGTAGGAGTTCTATGCTGGCTGGTAATTGTATTTGCGGGATTTGGAGCTTTTGTTATTACAAATAAGAAACCAATAGGTGAATAGCCATGAACCGGTTGTTTTCTTATATTGTAACTGTATTTTTAAGTACAACTATATTCTACGGCTGCAATAGTGCACAGGTGGTGCCATCTGCTGTAAACAAAGAATTAATCAGGGCAGATAATAATTTTGCCTTTGATTTGTACAGGCAGCTGAATAATCAGGATAAAGACAACAATATATTTATATCTCCAATGAGTGTTTCTACAGCCCTTACCATGGGGTTCCAGGGGGCAAAAGGATCTACCCGGGAGGAAATGGCTGCCGTTTTAGGATATAAGGACATGGACCCATCAAACCTTAATGAGAGTTATAAAAACCTGCTATGGTATATAAAAAATGAAGACATAAGTGTTAACCTTAATATAAACAACTCAATTTGGATTAGGCAGGGGGAAAGCATAAAACAGGATTATATAGAGTTAAATAAAAAAATATTTGACACTGAAATAAAGAGTCTGGATTTTTCAAAGGATACTGCAGCAGATGAAATAAACAAGTGGATAGAAAATGCAACCTAGGGTAAAATAGATAAAATGGTATCAGCTCCGATAGACCCGGATGTGCTAATGTATCTAATTAATGCAATTTACTTTAAGTCGGACTGGGCAGTACCTTTTGATGAAAAAAGCACATTCAGTACTGTTTTTCACAATGGGTCAGGAACTGAAAGCCAGGTAAGTATGATGAGCAGGTATGGTGAAGCTGAATATGGAAGTGCATCAGATTACAAGGCTGTAAAGCTTCCTTATGGAAAGGGGAAGATTTCCATGTACTGCATACTCCCATCTGAAAAATCAGATATTAACAGCTTAATAAACAGCATGAATGAAGATAAATGGAATGAAATAAAGAATGGAATTTCTAAAAAGAAAGAATTGCTGGTCCAAATACCAAAATTTAAAATTGAATACGGTATAAAGGACCTAAAGGAAAGCCTTACAGCTTTAGGCATGAAGCAATGCTTCACTACAGATGCTGACTTTTCAGGAATACATGACAATATTTATATAAGCAAGGTACTTCACAAAGCTGTAATAAAAGTGGATGAAAAGGGCAGTGAGGCTGCAGCGGCCACAGTGGTGGAGATTAAGCTGACTGCAGTGCAGCAAACTGAGTCTTTTGTAGCAGACAGACCATTTTTGTTTATTATAGCAGACGATACAACAGGCTCTATACTTTTTGAAGGCACTTTTTCTAATGCATCACAGTGATACAAACAATGAAAATTATGTTAAACTATTATAAATACTAAATAGGGGGTTGTTAATATGAGTAAGGGTTTGAAAACAATACTTATTATAGTGGCTGTACTTGCATTGATATTTGTGCCGGTAATAAGCAGCTATAATAATATGGTAGCACTGGAGCAGAATGTTAATAAAGCCCAGTCTGACATTGATACCCAGCTTCAAAGACGTCTTGATTTAATTCCAAATCTGGTTGCTACAGTTAAGGGCTATGCAGCTCAGGAAAAGTCAATTTTCACGGAAGTAGCAGATGCCAGAGCAAAGCTTGCAGGAGCTCAGACAATTTCTGAAAAAGCTGATGCAGACAGTGCTCTTTCAACTTCATTGTCAAGACTGCTTGTTATTGTTGAAAATTATCCTCAGTTAAAATCAGACCAAAACTTCAAGGACTTAAGTGTTGCCCTTGAAGGTACAGAAAACAGGATAGGTATTGCCAGGAAAGATTATAATAATGCGGTAAACACATATAACAGCACTATTAAGAAATTTCCAAATGCTTTGATTGCAGGAATATTTAGATTCCAGGAGAAACCATATTATAAAGCTTCTAATGGAGCCCAGGAGGTTCCTAAAGTTGACTTTACACCGGTGCAGTAATCATGAAAACCTTTAGAGGATTATTAAATAAACATTTTATTGGCATTTTGTGTGCAGCATCAATATCACTATTTACCTTCAGCTCTGTTTTTGCAGCAAACTATCCAAAGCCAACAGAACTGAAATATGTTAATGATTATACGGGAAATACCATAGATGAAAGCACAAAAGAATATATTATTTCAGTAGGGAAGGAACTAGAGGATAAGACAGGGGCCCAGGAGGTAATAGTGGTAATAAATTCCTTGGAGGGTGCTGATATAAATTCTTATGCAAATGAGCTTTTTAGAAATTGGGGCATTGGGCAAAAGGGGAAAAACAACGGTCTTATGATACTTTTGTCAATGCAGGACAGAGCCTGGAGAGTGGAGGTAGGCACCGGTCTTGAAGGGGCTGTCACAGATATTTATTCATCCAGGATTATGAATTCAGTGGCATTACCCTTATTCAAGGAGGGGAACTACAGCCAGGGGCTTAAGGATTCCTTTTCAGTATTTGCAGATGATATAGCAAAGGAATACAATGTAACTTTAGATAAAAATGAAAAAGTGAATGTGCCTAAGGATAATTCAAATAATTCAAACCCCTTTGACAGCATAGGGTTTGTTATATTCATAATAATTATTTGGTTTTTATTTTTCAGAAGAAGAAGAGGAGGCTTCTTTGGGGGCGGCTTCTTCGGAGGGGGAGGCTTTGGCGGAGGTTCCTCTGGGGGAGGCTTTGGAGGCTTTGGTGGAGGTTCTTCCAGCGGAGGAGGTTCCTCAGGCAGATTTTAACTTAAAAGGAGTGTATCAATGGATTTATCAGAAAAAACTATAAAGACAAATTGCATATATAAGGGGAGGATTCTTACTTTAGAGGAATTGGAGGTAGCGCTGCCAGATGGTAAAACTGGAAGAAGGGAAATTGTAAGGCATAATGGTGCTGTGGCGGTAATTCCATATGTTGATCATGAAACGGTGCTCTTGGTGGAACAATTCAGAAAGGCTGTAGAAAAGACACTCCTTGAGGTTCCCGCAGGGAAAATAGAAAAGGATGAAGAACCTCTTCCTTGTGCAATAAGAGAACTTGAAGAGGAAACCGGATATAAATCTGACAAAATAACCTTTCTTGGAAAAGTTGTAACATCACCAGGTTTTTGTGATGAATATATATACTTATACAAGGCTGAAGATTTATATCCGGGAGATGCCTCTTTAGGGGATGAAGATGAATTTATCAATATTCACAAGGTTAAGGTAAATAATATTAAAGGCATGATTAGAGAGGGTAAAATAGAGGATGCTAAGACAATTTGCGCCTTTATGATGGAATAAACAATGAATAATATCCTTTAGCACATCATAAAATTAAAAAGACATGTGCTAAAGGAGGTATGTTTATGTCCGAAAACAAGATTAAACTAGTATTAGGAAGGCATATTCAAAATAATATTAAATTTTACTTTGCAAGTATGCTTTGCTTATCTATTGGTATTATTATTGGAATTTACAGTGTAAGGTATATGGGAACCTTTGAAAAAAGTGATTTAACCAGCTATCTTAGTAATTTTAGCACTGCTTTAACCTCACAAAGTGTAGATTACAAATCAATTTTCCTTGAAACTTTGAAAAACAATATTCCATTAATTTTTGCAATTTGGTTTCTAGGTCTTACCCTAGTTGGGCTTCCTGTTATACTTATGTTAAATTTATTTAAGGGCTTTACCTTAGGTTTTTCTATAAGTTTCATAATAAGCCAGATGGGAATGCGGGGTCTTTGGATAACCCTTGCAGGAATTATTCCTCAAAATATTATTTACATACCTGCAATAGTAATTTCATCGGTTATAGCCATGGAGTTTTCAACTGCAGTATTTAGAAACAGGGCTCAAAGAAACAGAGCTTCAAACATATGGATCAATTTAACCTCATATTCATTTGCCTTTTTAATACCTTCATCTTTTATGTTTTTTGGGTTTTTTTTAGAGTCATACTTAACCCCGAATATTGTTAAACTAATAGTTGCCAATATAGGGGGATAATAAATTACACAACAGGGGGGTAAAACAATGATAAACAGGGTTATATTAATAGTACTTGATAGTTTTGGTATAGGAGAGCTGCCAGACGCAGCAGAATACGGTGATGCAGGCAGCAATACTCTAGGTGGTATATCCAGGGTTCTTGGAGGTTTTAAGCTTGAAAACCTTGAAAAGCTGGGTCTTGGAAATATTGACTTTGTGGAAGGGCTGGAAAAATACCCATCTCCCATTGGAAACTTTGGCAGATGCATGGAGCTTTCAAAGGGAAAAGATACTATAACTGGTCACTGGGAAATGTCAGGGATTATTCTTGAACATCCTTTAAAAACATATCCTGAGGGTTTCTCAGAGGATATTGTTAGTGAACTTGAAGAAATTATAGGAAGAAAATTCCTTGCAAATAAGGTGGCATCAGGAACAGAAATAATTAAGGAGTATGGGGAACTCCACGATAAAACCGGATATCCAATACTATATACCTCTGCAGACAGTGTTATGCAGATAGCTGCAAATGAAGCTGTAATACCTCTTGAGGAATTATATAAAATATGCGAGGAAGCAAGAAAGCTGATGGTTAATGAAAGGTCCGTGGGACGAATCATAGCAAGACCTTTTATTAAAGAAAATGGTTCATATGTTAGAACAGGGAACAGAAAGGACTTTGCACTGGACCCTGTGGGAGAAACCATGCTTGATGACCTGGTTAAAAACTCACTATCCGTATATGCTGTAGGGAAAATTGAAGATATATTCAATCATAGGGGAATAAGCTTTTCAGACCATACAAAAACTAATGAACAAGGAATTGATAAAACAATTGAATTCATGAAAACTGCAGGGAAAGGTCTAATATTTACAAATCTTGTGGATTTTGATATGCTTTACGGTCATAGGAATGACGTACAGGGTTATGCTGATGCATTAAGAAGATTTGACCACAGGCTCCCTGAGATAATTTCACAAATGGAAAAAGAGGATGTACTTATTATTACAGCAGATCACGGCTGTGATCCATCGACCATAAGCACTGATCATTCCAGAGAATATATACCGCTCCTTGTATATGGAGAAAATATAAAAGCAGCGGTAAATCTTGGAACAAGAAACTGCTTCTGTGATATAGGAAAAACTATACTTCACATGTTCAACATTGAAAATGAAATAAACGGATTAAGTTTTTACGACGACATAAGGAGGTAGAGCTATGAGAATGGTAGACATTATAGAAAAGAAAAAACTTGGAAGTGAACTTACAAAGGAGGAAATTGATTTCTTTGTAAATGGATATGTGGCTGGTATAATACCGGATTATCAAATATCAGCTCTGTATATGGCCATATATTTCAAGGGGATGACTTCAAAGGAAACTGCTGACCTCACAATGGCTTATGTAAACTCTGGAGAAAAAGTGGACCTTTCTGAGATTAAAGGAATTAAAGTGGACAAACATTCTTCCGGAGGGGTTGGGGACAAGATATCTCTTATTGTAATACCATTGGTAGCAAGTTTTGGAATACCTGTGGCTAAGATGTCCGGGAGAGGTCTTGGACATACTGGAGGAACAATAGATAAGCTTGAATCAATTCCTGGGTTTAGAACTGATATTTCTCCTGAAAGATTTATTGAAAATGTAAATAAGCATAAGATGGCAATAGCTGCACAAACGGTTAATCTTACCCCTGCTGACAAGAAAACCTATGCTTTAAGAGACGTAACAAGTACTATTGACAGCATTCCACTTATAGCAGCATCTATAATGAGTAAGAAAATAGCTTCCGGTGCAGATGCCATAGTGCTGGATGTAAAAACTGGGTCTGGTGCTTTTATGAAAACCCTTAAAGGAGCTAGAGAACTTGCAGAAACCATGGTTAACATAGGAAAAAACGTAGGGGTTAAAACTGTGGCTGTTATAACTAATATGGACCAGCCTCTTGGTCATGAAGTTGGTAACTTTAATGAGGTCAGGGAAATAATTGAGGTGTTAAAGGGAAATGGTGCCAGGGATGAAGTGGAGGTTGCTCTTGCAATTGCATCTCATATGGCTTTACTTGGTGGTGCTTTTAATGATTATGAAAAAGCCTATGAAAACTTAAGTTCAATGCTGTCTTCAGGAAAAGTATTGGACAAGTTTCTTGAACTGGTTGCAGCTCAAGGAGGGGACCCTGATTTTGTAAACAAAATTGATTCAATCTATGATCCTAATTTTAATATTGAAATAAAATCAAAAACAAAGGGGTATATTAACTCAATATTGGCTGAGGACATAGGAAAAGCTGCCATGCTCCTTGGAGCCGGAAGAAAAACCAAGGAAGACAGTATCGACTTTTGCGCCGGGATTACCATGGTGAAAAAAGTGGGAGACAAGGTTAATCCCGGAGATGTTCTATGCATATTGCATACCAACCTTACTGATGCTTCAGATGCAGTTAAAACCGCTGAAGAAGCATATTCCATAGGTGAAAATCCTGTGGAAGCTAAAAAGTATGTATATGAAGTAATACTATAGGCTACCTCCTTTCTTTAAATTTATTTTCATAAAACAAAGGTTTTATGGAAAAGATATTTTTGAAGAAAGGAGGTATTTTTATTATGTTATGCAAAAAAACACATTTTATAATAATCAGCAGTTTTATTGCACTTGTGATGGCTTTTGGTATATTAAGCACATCAGTTGAAGCTGCAGGGGCCGCAAATACTGGAGATGGCATTAAGGTTGAGGCTGAATCAGCTCTGCTCATAGAACCTAATACAGGAAAGGTTCTTTATGATTTTAACTCTCACAAAAAGCTTGCCCCTGCCTCTGTAACAAAAATAATGACTATGCTTCTAACCATGGAAGCTGTGGACTCGGGGCAAATTAAACTTACAGACAAGGTTACAATAAGTGAAAATGCAAAAAAAATGGGAGGCAGCTCCATGCTCCTTGATACTGGAGAAGTAAGAACAGTGGAAGAGCTTTTAAAGGGTATTGGCATAGCATCGGGAAACGATGCAGCAGTTGCCATGGCGGAATATTTGGGAGGCACTGAAGATGCCTTTGTTGTTAAAATGAATGAAAGGGCACAGAGCCTTGGTATGAAGGATACAACTTTTAAAAACTGTACAGGACTAAGTGCACCTGGTCATTTAACCACAGCCTGGGACATTTCACTTATGTCAAAAGAACTAATTAAACACAGTACTATTTTGAAGTATACAGGAACTTATATGGAAACTATAACCGAAGGAAGAAAAACTCCTATAGAACTTGTAAATCATAATAAACTGGTAAGATTCTTCAGTGGTTGTGATGGGTTGAAAACAGGGTTTACAGATGAGGCAAAGTACTGTATTTCTGCCACTGCAAATAAGGACGGCATTAGGATGCTTACTGTTATTATGGGTTCTCCAACCTACAAGGTAAGAAATAAGGATGCAAGTATGCTGTTAAATTACGGCTTTTCAAAATTTGAACAAAAAAAGATAGTGATCAAAGATTCTGAAATTGAAAAAGTTGCACTAAATAAAAAAGGGGACAGATTTTTTATTGCAAAAGCCTCAGAAGATTTCAGCACAGTTGTTGAAAGAGGAAAGCAAAACAAAATAACAACCAGGTGCGTTCTTGATTCCGAAAAGAAAAACTTCAAAACTGGAGATGCTGCAGGATATGCAGAAATATACAGCGATGGTGTACTTATTGGAAAGGTTAAAATATATAGTGACAGGGATGTAAAAAGATCAGGAATATTAGGGAACCTTAAGGATAACTTTACAAATATTCTTGATAGAGGAATATAAAAGATGTACTGCTTTTCAGCAGTGCATCTTTTGTTATATAATAAAGTGAAATAAGTATTTAAGAAAATTTAAGGGAGATACTACATGCAGTTAAATATAAAGCTTGAAAATTTTGAAGGTCCCTTCGACCTTCTGCTTCACCTTATTAAAAAGAATAAAATGGATATTTATAATATCAAGATCCATGAAATAACAGGTCAGTATCTTGAGTATATAAAAGCCATGGAGGAAATGGACCTGGAGGTTACCTCTGAATTCATACTCATTGCAGCTACCTTAATTGAAATTAAGTCAAAGCTTTTGCTGCCTAAACAAAAAGATGAAACTGCAGAGGGGAATGAAGGTAATCCTGAGGAAGAGCTTATTAACAAACTTGCCAAGTATAAAAAGTTTAAGCTTGCATCAGGCTGGTTAATGGAAAGGCTTGAAGACACTGGTGCCTTTTACAGTAAAAAGCCTGAAATAATAGAACCGGTACATAAGGAACCAAACCCAGAAGATTTTCTTGCAAAGGTTTCAATGCTGGATTTATATAATATTTATTGCAGCGTAATAGAAAACTACAATGGAAAGCAAAATAAAACAAATGCAATTGTGAGGGAAATACCTATAGATAAATTTAAAATAGAAAATAAAATGGAATATATCATTCAAAGCTTGAAAAATAAGAAACAGCAGACCTTTTCAAGTTTTATAAAGGAATGTTCCTATAAGATAGAAGCAATTGTTGTATTTTTAGCCCTGCTTGAGTTAATTAAGTTAAAAAGGGTAAAAGCATATCAGGATGGAAGTTTTATGGACATATATATACAGGAGGCTGAAAGTGATGAAGAAAATTGATTTAGACCAGCTTGAATTTGAAGAAACATCTAGTAAAAATAAATTTTACTCAATAATAGAATCTATACTGTTTGTTTCAGGGGAACCGGTTGAACTAAGCACCATAGCCCAGGTGCTCCAATGCTCCCAGGAATTTACAAGAAAAATCATTGAGGAAATGACAAGTAAATACAAAAGCGAAGATCGAGGAATTCAGATAATTAATTCGGGAAATTCCTATGGGCTTGTTACAAAGCCTGCAAACAGCATTTATGTGGAAAAGCTGTTAGGTACAAACCTAAGGCAGAACCTTTCTCAGGCTGCAGTTGAAACTTTAGCAATAATAGCATATAAGCAGCCTGTTACAAGAGCAATTATTGATGAAATCAGAGGAGTTAAAAGTGAAAGGGCTGTGAGCACACTGATAGAAAAGAAAATAATAAGGGAATCAGGAAGGCTTGATGTGCCGGGAAGACCAATCCTTTATTCAACCACAGAGGAGTTTTTAAAATACTTTGGCTTGGAGAGCATTAAGGAATTACCTGGACTTGATAGCTTTTTTGAGGAAATATAATTTTAAGGTATTAAATAAAAATTGTTGAGAAAACTAAAATAAAGTTTAAGGCGAGGTGATAATATTGCTTAAAAGGTTTACCTGTTTATCCCTGGTGCTGGCTTTATTGTTAGGAAACATACAAGTTAAGGCTGCAGGAAAAAGCTTGAATGTGGAAGCCAGGTGTGCCATAGCAATAGATGCGGACAGCAGTGCAGTTCTATATGAAAAAAATTCACATGAACTGGTTCCTATGGCCAGCACAACAAAAATAATGTCTGCACTTGTAGCGATAAAATACGGAGATTTAGACAAAAAAGTTGAAATTTCTCAAAAAGCTGCAAATATTGGAGGCTCCACAGTAGGATATAAAAAAGGAGAAATGGTCTCAATAAAAGAACTGATTACCGGACTTATGCTTAGGTCCGGGAACGATGCTGCAGTAGCCTTAAGTGAAGGAGTTGCAGGTAGTGTGGATGAATTTGTAATCCGTATGAACGAATACGGAAGCGAAATAGGTCTGATTGATACTCATTTTGAATCCCCCCATGGGCTGGACAGTACTATGCATTACACCACAGTTTATGATTTGGCATTGCTTACTGCAAAGGCTAAGGAAAATGAATTATTTAATCAGATTGTATCCTCGAAGATAGTTGACGGAACTTCTCAAGGGTTTACAAGGAGTTATCAAAATATAAATAAAATTCTTTGGCTAATTCCGGAAGCTGATGGGGTAAAAACAGGCTATACAGGAAACGCAGGAAAATGTCTTGTAACTTCTGTAAATAACCAGGGGAACAATGTGGTTATAGTATTATTAAACTGCACAAAACGATGGGGTGAAACAAAAAAAATCAACGATTATATAAGTGAAAATTACACTTATAAAAAGATGTTTTCAAAAGGGGATATTGCAGGGGAGATACAATACAAAAAAGGAAGTTTAAAAATGGTTTATCCCCATGATATAATAATACCAATGTTGAAAAATAAAGAATATTATGTTAAAATTATTAAACCTGAATATGCAGAAGATATTAAGACTGGAGATTCAATAGGTAGAATATGTATTTATGCTGAGGATAAGCTTGTGTATTCACATAGTTTAACAGCATCTGATTAATGCGAACATTAAACGAAAAAAAACAGTAAACGTTTGCATATTGAGAATAATTTAATGTCGACTATTGACATATTGTTCGGACAATGTTATTATTAAGTTACAAATTTGAATAAAGTGAATCATATTACTGGCGGAACGGTGGAATTAACCACAGGGAGTATGATTTTTAAAGCCGGCCGCCTGGGCAAATTGTTTTGTTCAGGTTGTGCGGTTTTTTTTATTATACTTAAATAATGTGGAGGTAGATAATATGGAAAGGAAAGAATGGACAGGTTTTATAGAAGGTAATTGGACACAAGAAATTGATCTAAGAGATTTTATAAATAAAAACGTGGAACCATATTTAGGAGAAGATTCTTTTTTAGCTGGACCTACCGATAAAACAAAAAAACTTTGGTCAGAATGTGAAAATTTAATTAAAGAAGAACTGGAAAAGGGTATTCTTGATGTGGATACAAAAACTGTGTCAGGCATTAACAACTTTAAACCAGGATATATAGACAAGGAAAATGAGATAATTGTTGGTCTACAGACTGATGCTCCATTAAAAAGGATGGTAAACCCTTTTGGTGGAATAAGAATGGCAAAGCAGGCTCTTAATGAATATGGATATCAAATAGATGATGAAATGTATGAAATCTTCAGTACCTATAGAAAGACACATAACCAGGGTGTATTTGATGCTTATACTGATGAAACTAAAACTGCAAGGTCCGTTGGACTTCTTACCGGACTTCCGGATGCTTATGGAAGAGGCAGAATAATAGGGGATTACAGAAGGATTGCATTATATGGTGTAGATTTCTTAATAGCTGAAAAGAAAAATGACCTTAAAAAATATAATGGTACTATGGATGAAGAAACCATTAGGTTAAGGGAAGAAATTTCAGAACAAATAAGAGCATTGGCAGAAATTCAAAAAATGTCAGCCACTTATGGGATTGATATTTCTAAAGGTGCACAAAATGCAAAGGAAGCTGTTCAATTTGTGTATTTAGGATATCTTGCAGGAATCAGGGAAAACAACGGTGCAGCCATGTCACTTGGCAGAGTAAGCAGTTTTCTTGATATATATATAAACCGAGATATGAAAAATGGATTGCTTACTGAAGAAGAAGCTCAGGAGCTTGTGGATCAGTTTGTAATAAAGCTTAGAATAGCGAGACACCTTAGGACTCCTGAATATAATGATCTTTTTGCAGGAGATCCAAACTGGATAACTGAATCAATTGGAGGAATGAGTATTGATGGGTTTACACTTGTAACTAAAAACTCATTTAGATTCCTTCACACTCTAGTAAATTTAGGCCCTGCACCAGAACCAAATATGACAGTGCTTTGGTCAAATAGACTTCCTGAGGGCTTTAAAAAGTTCTGTGCAAAAATGTCAATATTAACAGATTCAATACAATATGAAAATGATGATGTTATGAGACCTGTTTATGGTGATGATTATGGTATAGCATGTTGTGTTTCAGCTATGACCATAGGAAAGCAAATGCAGTTTTTCGGTGCTAGATGCAATATTGCCAAGTCACTGCTTTATGCTATAAACGGCGGTATTGATGAAAAGAAAGGCATTTTGGTTGTGCCTGGAATAGACAAAATAGAGGATGAAATCCTTGATTATGACAAGGTTATGGAAAATTACCTAAAGGTAATGGAATATGTTGCAGAACTTTATGTAAATACTATGAATGTAATACATTATATGCACGATAAATATGCTTATGAAGCAGCACAGATGGCTTTACATGATTCAAAGGTTGAGAGGCTTATGGCGTTTGGTATAGCAGGTCTTTCAGTGGCTGCAGACTCTTTAAGTGCAATAAAGTTCGCAAAGGTTAAGCCAATAAGAGAAAATGGATTGGTTGTAGATTTTAAAATAGAAGGGGATTTCCCTAAGTATGGAAATGATATTGATGATGTGGACGATATTGCTGTTCACATAGCAAAAGTTTTCAGCAGCGAGCTTAAAAAACACAAAACTTACAGAAATGCTAAGCACACATTATCAGTACTTACAATAACTTCAAATGTAGTATATGGACAGAAAACAGGCTCAACTCCAGACGGAAGAAAAGCAGGAGAAGCCTTTGCTCCAGGAGCTAATCCAATGCACGGCAGAGACCTGCAGGGTGCTCTTGCTTCACTAAACTCAGTTGCAAAAATACCATATAGAAATGTTTGTGAAGATGGAGTTTCAAATACCTTCTCAATAGTTCCAGATGCACTTGGAAAAGATGATGCATCAAGAACAGCAAACCTTTCTGCTATACTTGACGGATACTTTATACAAGGAGCACATCATTTAAATGTTAATGTGCTTAACAGGGAAACTTTAATAGATGCTATGGAGAACCCAGGAAAATACCCGCTGCTAACAATAAGGGTATCAGGCTATGCAGTTAACTTCAATAGATTAAGCAAAGCTCAACAGATGGAAGTAATAAGCAGAACCTTTCATGAATCAGTGTAATTATAAGCTCGGCAGTGCCGGGCTTTTTTTTATACTGGTATGGTATGATGATAAGTGTTATAATTTTTAATATATTGAGCTAAACGGGGGAACATAAATGATAGAAGCAAGAGTACACGAATATAACATTGAAGCCTCGCATGAAAGGTGTTTAAAATCAGGTTTAACCCGAGAAGTAGTATTCAGCAGGAAAATAATTGGGCAGGAAGAATTAGAAAAAAAATTTGATGAAAATCAAGAGCTTATTTTAACAGCTATTCCATATATGGAACAATTATATGATTTTGTAAGGGGATCAAATTATTTTGCAGTGCTCCTTGACAAAGAAGGGTGTATCTTGAATGTTATCGGGGATGACGAGGTTCTCGATCAGGCATTTGAAATGAAGATGATTCCAGGGGCATATATGGATGAATATAATATTGGAACAAATGCCATGAGCATAGCTTTGCAGGTGGATTATCCGGTGCAGCTTTCTGGAAGCTGTCATTTTATTAATGCATACCAGAAATGGACCTGTTCTGCCGCAAGAATTCTTGATGAACGGGGTGAGCTCATTGGTTTGCTTAACCTTACGGGATACTCAAGCAATATGCATCCACATACCTTAGGGATGGTGGTTGCAGCATCAAATGCAATTCAACAGATGCTCAGAATAAGAGGAATTAACAAGGTCTTAACCTCTAGAAAAAAACATATGGATACCATATTTCAATCCATGCCAACAGGTATAATAACCTGTAATATTAATAATCAAATACTTCTTGTGAATAAAAAAGCAGAGCAGCTTTTTGACTATAATTCCGATAAGCTTATGTCAAGTTCCATGGGAAGTCTTATTGATAATTGGGATAGTATAAAAAGCAGCTTTATCGGTGAAAAAGATATATTTAATGAGAACGTTTATATATTTGGGAGTGAAGGTAAAATTCAGGTTAATCTCTGTGCTTATGCAATATATGATTCAATTGGAAACATAGTTGAAATAATAAGTGTTTTTGAGGAAATCAAGAAAATAAGGAAGCTTGCAGGAAAGTTTATGTCAGGTCAGGCCACCTATACCTTTGATAAAATCATTGGGAAAAATGAAAATTTTTTAAGGGTAATTGATTATGCTAAAAAAATTGCTGATAGTAAATCAACTATTTTAATAATGGGGGAAAGTGGTACTGGAAAAGAGCTTTTTTCACAGTCCATTCATAATTACAGCAGCAGAAGAGAAGAACCATTTATAGCAGTAAACTGTGGAGCCATACCAAGAGAACTTATTGAATCTGAGCTTTTTGGGTATGAAGAAGGGGCTTTTACCGGAGCAAAACGAGGGGGCCATGCAGGGAAGTTTGAAATATCAGATGGGGGCACCATATTCCTTGATGAAATTGGGGAAATGCCTATGGATATGCAGACAAAGCTTCTTAGAGCAATTGAAGAAGGTGTAATAACAAGGATAGGCGGCCAAAAGCAAATTAGTGTAAATACCAGGGTTATTGCAGCTACAAATAAGGACTTAAAACTTGAGGTGGAAAACGGTAATTTCAGAAAAGACCTATATTACAGACTGAACGTGCTTCCAATTTTTCTTCCTCCTTTAAGGGAAAGAAAGGACGATATTCTTCCACTGATTAATTGTCTAATGGCTAATATAGCTAAAAGACTTGGCAAAAAGCCTGTAGAAATTCCAGAGGATTTTCTTAAAAAAATGGAGGAGTATAATTGGCCGGGTAATATAAGAGAGCTGGAAAATGTAGTTGAACTTATAATAAATACTGAAGCACTGCCTTTAGGAATGTTTGACGGCACTGCGGTGACTTTGGAGGAAATGGTTCCTGTAAGCAAGGAATGTGAAAGTCTAAAGGAGCTGGAAAAAGGGCATATAATAAAGGTATTAAAAAGACATGAAGGTAATATATCTCAGACTGCTACGGTTTTAGGTATAGGGAGAAACACCCTTTACAGGAAACTTGAGGAGTATGAAATCAAAATCTAAGGTTGGTGTACTATGGAAAATAATATAGTTTTTTTAACAGAGGAAGCAATGAAGCTTATAGCAATCATGCTTATAGTTGGTGTGGTTTGTGCAAAGGGCAGTAAGATTATCCATCTGCCGGATACCGTTCTATTTATTTTGGCAGGGGTAATAATTGGACCTGAATTGCTTAATATTGTGGATTTTAAAGATTTTCCAATGGCAAATCAGTTTATATTGACCTTTGGAGCTGCTTACATTTTATACGACGGCGGCAGGGAAATTAAACTTAGCGTATTAAACAGGGTTAAGTTATCTGTTGGAATGCTGGCTACGGTTGGAGTAGTGGTATCAGCTTTTATAACTGGATATTTTGCATCCAAGGTGCTTCATCTGGATTTTATTTATGCACTATTGCTTGGATCAGTAATTGCATCTACAGACCCATCGGTGCTGGTTCCACTTTTTAAGCATATGAATATAAGCCCAAAGCTCAAGCAGACAATTATATCAGAATCAGCTTTTAACGATGCGGCAGGAGCTATCGTAACCTTTGTTGTGGTAGGAATTATAGGAGGAGGCTCCTTTTCACCAATTTCAAGTCTTTTGGAGCTTTTAAAAACTGCAGGTGGGGGCATATTAACGGGAGTTGTTTTTGGATATTTAGCAACCCTCATTGCATCAGAACACAAGGCTGGAGTTTTAAGAGGGTTTCCTGGTGAAATTGCAGTGGCCTCGGTAATGGGGGCTTATGTTACTGCACAGCATTTTGGCTTTAGCGGATTTATGGCAGTTTTTCTTGTAGGAATAATGTGCGGTAATAAATCCATGTTTAAGCTGACTATTGGAAAAGAAGGTTATGATATTCACCTGAGTTTCAAGGATGTATTAATAACAATTTTAAGAATAATGATATTTGTTCTTCTTGGAACCCAAATGGATTTTACAATTATAGGGGAGTATTGGAAAGGTGGGATAATAGTTATTCTGCTGTTTATATTCATTGCAAGACCTGTTTCTGTAATTGTTTCAGTAATTTACGATAAAAAGGCAAGATGGAACTATAGAGAAATACTATATCTTATGTGGACAAGAGAAACTGGGGTAATACCAGCAGCACTTGCGGGGATGCTTGTTTCCATGAATATACCTAATGCAAAAATAGTTTCTGCCTTGACTTCCATGGCAATAATTATAACATTGACATTTCAAGCAAGCAGTGCAAAATACGTTGCTAAACTCTTAAAACTTGATATTAATGAATAAACTAAGGCACTGAATAAAATCAGTGCCTATTTTATAAGCTCATTTAAAACGGGTATTTTATTAAGATGCTTAGTAAGGAAATTTGTGCATACTCCTATGAAGTAACCTGTGACAAGTGCTGAAATTAAAAGTACAGGCAGATATATATATATTCTAAGGTCTTGAATTACAAAAGAGGCTACCAGCAGCTGACCTATGTTATGGAACACAGCTCCAACAATGCTTATGGACCAGATTGAAACTGAGTTTCTAAAAAACTTGTATAGTATTATCATAACAAAATTACTTAGAAGCCCCCCTGCAATGCTGAACATAAATGCAGACATGGAACCCCCAAACATGGAGCCCATCAGTGTTCTTAAGAACATAATAAGAAGGGCTTCCTTCCATCCGAAGATTATAAGTGCAGCCAAGGAAACAAGATTGGCAAGACCAAGCTTTATTCCAGGAAACAAAACAGGAATTTGTGCTTCAATTATATAAATTATAAGGGCAATGCTTACCATAAGGCTTAGCACCACCATTTTTTTTGTTTTTTTCATATCACACCTGCTTAATAAACATTTTCGTCTACATCTTTTGAGCCGCCTTGTATTGATATAATCAACCTGTGTGGCAGACAAACAATGTTCTGGCCGCTTTGGCTGATGCATCCTGCTTTAACACATAATTTATCTGGACAGTCTGCATCTGAAACTCTTATTTTTCCCTTTTCAACAAAAACTATATTATAATCATCTGTGCCATAAGGAATTTTTATTTCCTGTGCTTTAGCAACTTTATCAAGGTCTATGGTCTTTATAACTTTTCCATCTTGCTTTATCTCAGCAATATGATGGCTGCTTTTATTAAGCTTCATATAGGCAAAAACTCCAACAGAACTTATTATTATCACCGCTGCAATAATCACTGCAGTTATTTTGTCTCCCTTTTTCATTGATCTACCTCTTTTATATGGATTTTTTAGCTTTTATGGTGAAAAGCTTAGGAATACCTTTATCTTCTGGTTTTGGTCCTTCGCTTTCATTTAATTCCAGAATGGTAAACCCTGATTCTGCCAGGGCGGTAATTATTTCTCCCAAAGTCCATTTTCTAATTTGCGCTTTTTGAAATCCGTTTTTTTCATCTTCTGTTAAGGCATCAATACCTGGTATATACTTTAGATAAGCCACCTCAGTTTCAGAGAGCTCCGTTGAAAAGTAATCTCCGGTAACCTTATGCTTTTTGCCTTTTGTAGTTATAAGCTTTGTTGAGATAGGGTGAAAGTCTTGTATAATAAAAACCCCCTCAGACTTAAGCATATTTGCAGCTGTTTTGAAGAAAGGTTTTAAATCCGTGAAATAATGTAGTATTCCAAGCTCGCAAAATGCGATATCAAAATTGTTTGCATTTTCACTTTCAGGTACATTTAATACATCAGAAAGTATATAATTTAATTTAACCTTTGCAGCCTTTGAGAGCTCCTTGGCATATCTTTTATTATCACTTGAAAAATCTATAACAGTTACATCTGCATCAAGAAGGGCCAGTGCTATACCTTTAATTCCATGAGAGCCAAGGAGGTTCACTATTTTTTTACCCTTTACATCACCAAAATATCTATACAAGGTTCCAAGTTTTTTTACTGGATCCTTCATGATATCCGCTGCAGCATCAAAAGGGGTGCCAAATCTATTGGTCCATGCTTCATAGGCAAGCTGGTTCCAGGCAGTTTCGTTTATTTTAGTGTGTTCCTGCTGCATATTAAATCCTCCTTTAGTTTTACTCTTTTAAAATTTTACTATATGTATGTGTATTTATCAACTTATAATTTGATATTGTAAAATATAAGGAAAAAAGATACTATTAAATATATAATAAACGGTTAGGAGTGACAATATGAAATTTTTAAGGTTTTTTATGATTTTTATACCAATTAGTATTTTATGTGAATATATGCATCTAGGCGGCCCGGTAGTTATATTCATAACCTCAGCCTTGGCTATTATACCTCTTGCAGGGCTTATGGGAGAAGCAACCGAGGGAATCTCTGTTTATTCTGGGCCTAGATTAGGGGGATTTTTAAATGCTACCTTTGGAAATGCCACAGAGCTAATAATATCATTTTTTGCCCTTAAAGCAGGGCTGTTTGATGTTGTTAAGGCATCAATTGCAGGTTCAGTTATAGGAAATGTACTTCTTGTTTTAGGTGCAAGTATGCTATTTGGAGGTATGAAATACAAGTCCCAGAAATTTAATAGAAGACAAATTGAGGTGTCTGCAAGCATGCTTCTTTTTTCAGTTATAGGCGTAACCATACCTGCACTTTTTACACATACAATTGACCCTGCTCTTTTGAACTCATCAAGATATGAGGGATTAAGTATAGGTGTAGCAGTAATAATGATGATTATATATATAATGAGTCTTTATTTTTCTTTTCATACTCACAAGGATCTTTTTGGAGTTGAGCACGATGAGGCTGTGGACTCTAAATGGACTCTAAAAAAATCCTTATTTATATTGGTGGCAGCTACTGTTTGTATTGCTTTTGAATCCGAGTTTTTGGTAAGTTCAGTGGAACCAATGACAGAAGCAATTGGGTTGAGCAGTTTCTTTGTGGGTATTATTTTAATTCCAATAATCGGCAATGCTGCAGAACACAGCACAGCAATACTTATGGCTATGAAAAACAAAATGGATGTGGCAGTTGAAATTGCTATTGGCTCGAGTCTTCAGATAATACTTTTTGTAGCTCCCGTATTAATTTTCCTTAGTTTATTATTTACCCCAATGACAATTATATTTAATGAATTTGAACTTGTAGCACTTATTGTTGCGGTACTTATTGCAAACAGGGTGGCAGGAGACGGAGAATCAAACTGGCTGGAGGGACTTCAGCTTGTTGCAGTATATATAATTATAGCTGTTTCATTTTTTATGATTTAAGGAGGAACTATGAAATTAACAGTACTTACAGATAATAATTCAATTATTGACAGGTATTTTCTTTCTGAACCAGCCTTATGCTTTTTAATACAGGATGAAAACAGGAAAATATTATTTGACCTGGGGTATTCAGATGTATTTATGAAAAATGCCAAGAAAATGAAAATGCCACTTACAGATGTGGATGCTGTTGTATTATCTCATGGACACAATGACCATACCGGTGGTCTCCCTTCATTAATAACCATGTCTATTGAGGAGTCCCTTGAAAAAAGAACCTTTATTAAGCCAGAGCTTATATGCCATAATAAAACCTTTCAAACAAAAATAATTGATGAAAATATTGATATAGGCTCATTAATAACAGAAGATAAGCTTAAACTCCATTTTAAAATGGAACTAACAAATGCTCATTTTTGGCTCACTAAAAACTTAGTATATCTTGGAGAAATACCAAGGAACAATAATTTTGAAAACAAAAAGCCAGTGGGGAAGGTACTTAATAACGATACTTTTGAAGATGACTACATATTGGATGATTCTGCATTAGCCTACAAATCAAAAGATGGCCTGGTTATTATTACAGGATGCTCTCACAGCGGCATATGCAACATAATTGAACATGCCAAGAAGATAACAGGAGAAAATCGTGTAGTTGATATAATTGGAGGTATGCACCTTTTAAATCCATCAAAGGAACAGATAGAAGGAACAATAAATTATTTTAAAACCTTGAATTTAAGAAACCTTTATCCTTGCCACTGCACAGATCTTCAATCAAAGTTTGAATTTGCAAAGTACTTTTCAGTAAAGGAAACTGGTGTATCCATGGAGCTTTATTATGATTAGAATATTTATAGGTGTTTTATGCATCATATATTTTATTGTTTTACGGGTAAGAGGTATCTCCTTTTCCACATTTTTTGTTCTGGCAGGAGTTTTCTTTGTTGCCTGGGGCCTTACCTCCATGAAACATGGGTATGAATTTAGTTTGAGGTATCATAAACTTTCAATGCTTATCAATATAGTAACTACATTAGTGGTTATTAGCTTTGTTTTGGTTGAGGGGCTAATAACTTATAACGGAATGGGAAAAGACACAGCAAAAACTGATTACATTATAGTGCTTGGTGCTGGTCTATGGGGGGATACACCTTCAGATGTGCTTTACAAAAGACTTGATGCCGCATTGGAATGTATAAGGATAAACCCTGAGGCTGAAGTTATTGTTTCAGGAGGACAGGGTCCGGGAGAAACTATTACAGAAGCAGAAGCGATGCAAAAATACCTTGTATCTAAAGGTATACCAAAGGATAAAATTTTAATGGAGGATAAATCAACCTCCACAGAACAAAATTTAAATAATTCACAGGAATTGATCAAAAAAATATATAATGATGAAGATCCATCTGTAACTGTTGTTACAAGTAATTTTCACATGTTAAGGGCTAAGCTTATTGGTACTAATCTGGGGTTTAATGTTCATGAGTATTCAGCTCCTATCTTAACCTGGCTTATTCCAGTATGTTATATTAGAGAATACTTTGCTATAATCAAATACTTTATTTTTTAAAGCGGGGGTATAGTATGAAGAATATAAAATTTGGTGATTCAATTATTATTGGAAAAGGTTCACTAGATTATCTTTTAAATGTAGAAAATAAAAAAGTGTTTATAGTTACCGGCGGAAAATCTATGTTTAACAACGGAACAATATCAAAAATAGATAATATTTTAAAAGAAAATAATTGTGAAGTATATATTCATAGTGGAATTAAGGCAAATCCTGATACCTTGGATGTAGAAAAGGGCCTTGATATAATGAACAAATTTGAGCCAGATGTAATTATTGGTGTTGGAGGAGGTTCTCCTCTTGATGCAGCTAAAGTTATGTCACTAATTTATGAATATCCTGATATTAATATGAATAATATTTTGAAGGTTAAGCTTCCTCAAAAAAGAGAAAAAGTAATACTAATAGCAATTCCTTCCACTTCAGGATCTGGAACGGAAGTTTCAAAGGCTGCTGTAATAACTTTTAAAGAACATAATTTAAAGTATGGTATAAAATGCGATGCATTTATTCCTGATGTGGCTATACTTGACCCTGAAATCACCATGTCCATGCCAAGTAAGGTAGCTGCTGAAACAGGAATGGATGCATTAACCCATGCAGTAGAAAGTTACATTAATAAAAATGCTGATGATTTTACAGAGGCTCTTTCACTTGGGGCCATTGAGGGGATTTTTAAAAACCTAACCATATCCTTTAATGAAAATTCATTAGAGGCAAGGGGGAAAATGCATAATTACCAGTGCATGGCAGCAATGAGTTTTGCAAATTCCGGGCTTGGAATGGCTCATGGCATATCCCATGCCATAGGAGGGAAATTTGGACTTGGACACGGACTAACAAATGCAATAGCCCTTCCTTATGTTTTGAAATTTAATTCAAGGGATCCTATTGTGGAGGAAAAACTTAAAAAATTAGGTAAAATAATAGATTCAAACTCCTTTATTGAAAGTGTGATTGAACTAAATAAAATCCTGGAAATTCCTGCTACCTTTAAAGAAGCAGGAATAACTAAAGAGGATTTTAATGAAGATTTTGATGCTTTAGTAGAAAATTCTATGCTGGGCTCTACCATGGTTAATCCTGTTAAAATTACAAAGGATGAGATGGCAGTGCTGCTAAAAAATATATATGGCTAAAACCATGGGGGTATCAGTTTGGAGGAAGTAAAAAAGCAGTATGATAGAAGAATAGAAAAATACAAATATTTATTAAAAAAGCAAAATGAAACCTTGAATTTTTATAGTGCTTTAAGGCTCATAGCCTTTGTGACAGGTTTAAGTTTCACATTTTATCTCTACAGAATAGGAAGTTTATTTACCTATTTTATACTGCCTGTTTTCAGCACAGTGTTTATTTTATTTGTAATAAAACACAGAAATACTAAAGGAAAACGAGATTACACCCTGGCACTCATCCATATTAACGAAATATCAATAAAAAGAACTATGGGTGAATGGAAAAACTTCAAGGATACCGGATCAGATTTTGTTGATACCGCCCATAGATATTCCTGTGACTTGGATATATTTGGCAAAGCCTCCCTTTTTCAAAGAATAAATATGTCTGTTACAACCATTGGAAGGATTAGCTTAAAAAAGCTCCTGACTGAAACCCCGGCAGATATAAATACTATTATTATGAGGCAGCAGGGTATCAAGGAGCTGGCTACAAAGATAAAATGGAGGCAGCGGCTATTTGCAGAGGCTTTAGTTACATTAAAAAATGATAGCGAATACGAAGCCATCTACAGCTGGGCTAATGAAAGACCAATAGTCACTTTAAAAGGTGCTGAAGTTTTAGCAAAGCTCCTTCCTTTAATTACTGTTTTGCTTTTGCTGGCTGTTTTTTCAAAAATAATCTCAAAGAATGCGGTTTATATATTGATTATATTTCAAATGGGAATAGTTTTTATAAGTTCAAAAAAACTAAACAATGTTTTGGGTAGAGCTTATAATTTCAAAAACAGTATAAATATTTATGAAAAAATAATAAGGCATATTGAAAAACAAGATTTTAAATCAAAACTTCTTGTTGATCTAAAAGCAAATCTAAAACAAGGTGACCTTAATGCCTCAGATAAAATAAAAGAACTTGGTAAAATAGTTAATTTAATTTCCGACAGACATAACATGCTTTATATAGTAATTAATATTTTGTTTTTATGGGATATAAACTGTGTAATTGCTCTTGAAAAGTGGAAAAGTGAATCTGGTGTTTTAATAAAGAGATGGATAAATACTATTGGTGAATTTGAAGCTTATTCAAGTCTTGCCAATTTGTGTTTTGACAATAAGGAGTGGATATTTCCAGTTTTAACAGAGGAATTTCCTCTGCTTAAAGCAAAAGGTGCAGCCCATCCTCTCATAACAGAAAATAATATAAGCAATGATATTATAATAAATAAAGCTTCTCCCGCAATGCTTATTACCGGGTCAAACATGTCAGGAAAAAGCACTTATTTAAGGAACGCAGGGCTTAATTTGGTTCTCGCCTATTCCGGCGGAACCGTAAATGCAAAGGAATTTAAATGTTCCCTTATGAACATATATACCTGCATGAGGATAAGTGACAACCTTGAAAAGAATATATCCTCCTTTTATGCGGAAATTATTAGGATAAAGGAAATAGTTGCTGCTTCAAGTGAAAATAAAAATGTGTTTTTCCTTCTTGATGAAATATTCAAAGGAACAAACTCGATAGATAGACATTTAGGTGCTAAAATTTTAATAAACAGCTTAATTGATAAAAATACTGCTGGCATGGTTTCAACCCATGACCTGGAGCTTGGAGAGCTTCAGGATGAAACAAAAGATAAGGTAAAAAATTATCACTTTGAAGAGTTTTATAAAGATGGGGAACTGAAATTTGATTATAAACTAAAGAGTGGTATATCAAAAACAAGAAATGCCATGTATCTTATAAAAATGGCAGGAATAGAGATGGAGGATACAAATGAAAATCAGAATAAAGTATTTTGAAGGAGCAGTTAAACTAAAAAAAATAGAAAAGGGAAATTGGATTGATTTATATTCAAATGCAGATATCTTTATTAAAACAGGAGAGAAGGCAATGATACCCTTAGGCATTGCAATGGAACTGCCTAAAGGATGGGAGGCTCACGTAGCACCAAGAAGCTCAACCTTCAAGACCTGGGGAATAATTCAAACAAATTCTGTGGGGGTTATTGATGATACATATATAGGGGATACTGATCAGTGGCATATGCCTGTGTTTTGTCTTCAGGGAAGAGATGGGGGCGGCTCAATGATTAAAAAGGGAGACAAAGTATGCCAGTTTCGAATAATGGAGGTTATGCCCGAAATTGAATTTGATGAGGTGGATTTCTTTGGAAATGAGGGCAGAGGTGGCTTTGGCTCTACTGGTGTAAAATAAAACAGTTGCATTATTTTAATAATATGGTAGTATTTATATATAAATGTTTGTAAGGAGGTCGTTAAAATGAAATGTTGTTGCAGCTGCTTTAGTATATGCTCTTTATTTAATGCGGCCTTAAACTATTAGTTTAATTTTTGATTTTGTTTGATTTAAGCCGCAGGTAGTTATTCCTGGGGTTTTATTATTTGGGAGGGATTAAAATGAGTTTTTATTTATATAACTCACTTGGAAAACAACGCGAAGAATTTATACCAGTAGAAAAAAATTGTGTGAAGCTTTACACTTGCGGACCTACCGTATACAATTTTGCCCATATAGGTAATCTTAGAACCTATATTTTTGAAGATCTTCTTAAGAAGTCCTTTGAATACCTTGGCTACAAGGTTAACCACGTAATGAACATTACTGACGTAGGGCACCTCCAGTCTGATGCAGATTCAGGAGAAGATAAAATGGAACTTGGAGCAAAAAGAGAAAACAAAACTGTTTGGGAAATTGCAAAGTTTTATGAGGATGCATTCTTTGAGGATTGCAGCAAGCTTAATATAAAAAGACCAACTGTGATTTGCAGAGCCACTGAACACATTCAGGAAATGATAGACCTTATCAAGGTCCTTGAAGAAAAAGGCTACACTTATGTATCAAATGGAAATGTGTATTTTGAAATAGATAAATTTAAGGACTACAACAAACTTGCAAATCTATCCATGGAGGAACTTGAAGCAGGAAGCAGAATTGAAGTGGATGAAAACAAAAAAAATCCATTGGATTTTGTTCTTTGGTTTACTAATTCCAAATTTAAAAATCAGATCATGCAGTGGGACTCACCTTGGGGAAGAGGATTTCCAGGGTGGCATCTTGAATGCTCTGCAATGTCAATGAAATACCTTGGTGAGAGAATAGATATACACTGTGGAGGAATAGACCATATTCCGGTACATCATACAAATGAAATAGCTCAGTCAGAAGGTGCATTAGGTCATAAATGGGTAAATTACTGGATGCATGGAGAGTTTTTAGTAGTGGATGGAGGCAAAATGTCAAAATCCAGCGGGGACTTCCTAACATTATCAAGAGTTCTTGAAGAAGGGTTTAAAGCCATTGATTACAGGTATTTCTGCCTTCAATCAAGATATAGAAAGCAGCTTTTATTCAGCTTTGATGCGTTAAGAGATGCAGCAAATTCACTTAAAAAGTTAAAAGCAAAGGTTGCAAATATATCTGAAACAGTTGATCAAAACAGCAATATAGACCTTGAAAAGATTAATGCATATAAAGAAAAATTTGGTATTCAGATTAGTGACGATTTAAATATGCCAAATGCATTAACTGTACTTTCAGATGTTATAAAGGACAGCGAACTTAATTCAAAAGAAAAAATCACATTAATTGAAGATTTTGACCGAGTATTATCTCTTGATTTGTTAAAAGAAGATAAGGATGATATAAGCCATTTAGATGAAGAACTTATTAACAAACTTATTGCTGAAAGAAATGAAGCAAGGGCAAACAAGAACTGGGCAAAAGCTGATGAAATAAGAAACAAATTTAATGAAATGAATATTGAATTGATTGATACTAAGGATGGGGTTTCCTGGAAACTTAAATAAATTTTTATAAGCCGCTTAAATAGCGGCTTTTTTTCATATATATAAATAAAAAGTTCAGGAAGTGCATTATGAAGTCAAAAAAGAAAACAATTATAATTCTAACCCTTATTTATATATTTGTGTTTATATCTTTTGGATTAATTTATTGGAAAATCTCATTATGTTCCCCTGATTATTTTATCTTTAGAGAGGGTATGGGGAATGGTAGTTGGAATTTATTTGATTTTATATATTTTAGCGTTGTAACAATAACTACATTAGGTTATGGTGATATAATTCCAAACTCAAGTCTGGTAAAGCTTTTTATAATGACAGAAAGCATTTTTGGGGTAGTTATAATGGGAATGCTTGTAGCCTGCATATTCCGTGATGAAAAATAAGTGTTTTTGTTGTATAATTGAATTGTTACAACAGAGAAAGGTGGCTAATATATGAATTATGAAAATATGCTGTTAATTCTTGTGGCAGCAGCGTCTATACTTCAATTTTATTTTACATTTTTAAAAGGAAAAAGCAGTATTAAATCCCCTGGAAAAGAAGTTTACAGACTTAGGTCTAATGGTTTAAAGCTTAAGCTGTTAGGACTTTTATTTATTTTGATTTTGTTTTATCTAATTTATGCCTTTGTTAATTCACTGCTTTCATATCTTGGCTTGGCAATAGTTTTTTATGCACTGCTTTGTATTTTAGATTTCAGCAAGGTTAATATCATTACTGAAAAGGGTATAGGAACAAGGAATTTTTATGACAAGCAGCTTTATAATTTTATATTATGGGAAAATATAACTGAATTTGAATGGTCGGACAGAAGAGCTACAATGCTTATTTACAAATATATCAAGGCTGATAAAAGCATCACCACAGACTGGGAAGTATGTGAAAAGGATAAACCTGAAGTTGAAAAACTGTTTAAACAGCATGTAAAAATGAAATCTAATAAAAACCAAAGTTAATACTTAAGCTATATAAAGGGGTGGTAATATGTATAATATTGCTCATATTGGAGTAGTGGTAAAGGATCTTGAAACCTCAAAAAAGTTTTATTCTGAAGTACTTGGGTTAAAGGAATGCAGAAGTCATGAGGATGAAAGACTTAAGATTGCCTTTATGGATAGTGGAAATGGAATTATTGAATTAATTCAATATACCGCTGAAGGGCTAGAAAGAACTTCTGGTGTGGTGGACCATATTGCATTTAAGGTTACAGATATTGAAGAAAGCGTTGATAAATTAAAAAATGCCGGGGTAAAGCTCATATTTGATGCTCCAAAGCCATTCGAAGAGGGAAAAATATTCTTTTTTTATGGGCCTGACGGTGAAAGGCTAGAATTTGTACAAGACTAGAAAAGGGGTGTTTACATGGAAAAGTTAAAAATAGCATTATGTCAGATGATGGTAGTTAAAGATAAAAGTGATAATATTCGTCATGCCAAGGAGCTTATTGAAAAGTCCGCTAAAATGGGAGCAAAGATTGCAGCACTGCCAGAAATGTTTAACTGTCCATACAGCAATAAATATTTCAGAGCTTATTCTGAAAATTATCCTAATGGAGAAACCCTTAAGATGTTATCTGAGGCTGCAAGAGAAAATGACATATTTATTGTTGGAGGTTCAATACCTGAAATAGATGAGGATAAGATATATAATACGTGTTATGTATTTGATAATCATGGTGAACTAATAGCAAAGCACAGAAAAGCACATCTATTTGATATTGATATAAAGGGGAAAATTACTTTTAAGGAATCTGACGTGTTAAATCCAGGAAACCAATCAACAACCTTTGATACCCCTTGGGGAAAGTTCGGGATAATGATATGCTATGACATAAGATTCCCTGAATTCACTAGAAAAATGTCACTAGAAGGTGCAAAGGGAGTTTTTGTACCAGCAGCCTTTAACATGACTACAGGTCCTGCTCATTGGGAACTCACCTTTAGATGCAGAGCACTTGACAACCAGCTTTATATGTTTGGTATTTCTTCAGCACGGGACGAAAAAGGACCTTATCAAGCTTATGGCAATTCAATAGGAGTTAACTCCTTTGGAGAAGTAATTGGAAAACTTGATAAAATGGAAGACATACTTTTTTTAGAATTAGACATTGATGACATAAATGAAGTTAGAGAATCACTGCCCCTGCTTAAACATAGAAGACCTGAAATATATTAATAAATTGTCAATTATATATCAAACCAAAATGTAATTTAATATCAATAAAAAAACACAAGGTTTTGTAGTACCTTGTGTTTTTTTGAACGAAAATGTTTATGGTAAAATCATCTGTAATTATTTATATATTATGCTATTTGATGTAAAATTATATTGTAGTGATTTTATATTGCAGGAAGAAGGATTAGTATGGAAAAAAATATTAAAATTTCCTTGTGCCAATTAAATAAACTTAACGAAAATTGGATATACATTTCAATAATATTCCTGTGCATTTTGTCGTCTAATATATTTTATACTCCTTGGGCTGCAAATTATAAGATGGTGCATACAATACTGGAAATAATATGTATATTTGTAGGATTCTCTATATTTCTTATAAGCTGGCAAATGCTCGACAAAAGCTCTGAGATAAGCCGCATTATAGGCTTTGGATTTTTGATAATAACAATATTTGGTATTTTCCATACCACATATTTTCAAATCAATATATTTGATTATTTTTACTGCAGAGAAATTACTTGTAAGTTTTGGATTATATCACGATTTGCTATGGCATTTGTTCTTCTTGGTGTTTCCTTAAAATCCCCTATGACTGCTATTACTAATAAATACAAGCTTCTGCTCATTTCAATTTTCATTAGTGCAGCTGGTACTGTATTAGTATTTATGTTTCCATTTCAATTCAGGCTTTGGACTGTTAATGGGCTAACAAATTTAAAAATTATTCTTGAGCATATGGTTATATTAATACTAATAATGTCATTAATTAAGTTAAACAATACTAGTGATAGAAATAAGCCGGTGAATTTTAAATATGTTAGATTCGCTATAATTTCTGCAATAGTTTCAGAATTTTGTTTTACATTATATCAAAATGATCTAACCTCATATTTCAATAATTTAGGTCATTTATTGTGGGTGGTATGCAGTGGGTACCTCTTTATTGGAGTTTATATGGAAACAGCAGAATATCCGTATAATGAAGCATTAATGAGATTAAATTTAAGTCAAAACCTGTTTGTATCTTTATTTGAGAATTCCCCTAATGGAATTTCTATAGTTTCAATGAAGGGAGAATGGATAAAAATAAACAGGTATTTTAAAGAAGTATTTGGAAATAACTTCTGTTCATACAAGGAAATATTTTATGAAGAAGATGAGGAATTTAATAAGCATATACAAGAACTATGCAGCAGCTCTAATTCAAGTTATAAGTTTAAAAAAAGATATGAAAACCAATTTGGTGAGCTAAAATGGATGCTGGTAACGGAATCCTTGGTTCGGGATACTAAAGGGAATCCCTTATATTTGATTTCTCAAATTGTGGATATATCTGACTATGTTGAAAAGGATTACGTAATAAAAAGACAAAAGGAAGAGCTTGAGACCATGATTGAAAATATGTCGGACTGGGTAATTGCTTTGGACAAAATGGGAAATATAACAAGTGCAAATAAAGTTGTGAGAGAAAATATTAACAATATTATGGAAATAGGGAATATTGAAAGTCTTTTAGAAAACATTGAGGTGTATGACTACAGGGGAAGGGTATTTTCTGACAATAAGGATTTTAATAATATGTTAAAAGGTGATAATAGTAAAGAAATTCAATATACTGTAAGAAACCATGACAGGGCAGCATCTTTTGAGATAAACTGTACTGCTGTATGTGACAAAGAAAATTTAAATTCTGTAATGATAATTGGACATGATGTAACGAATAGATTAAAAAATGAAGAAGCACTTCTTATAAAAACTCAGTATAACTTGATGAACAATATAATTGAAAGACTTGAGCTTGGTTTCGTAAGATTTAATTATCCTGATTATAAGATTATAGATATGAATCATAAATATTATGATACTTTGAAGTATATAAGTCCTGAAATAGGTCCTATAAATTCTATTATTGGAAAAACATTAGACAATATTCATCCATTTGGCAACAAGGATGAAATGAAATTAAACATTAAAAATTTAATAGATAAAAATATGAATTCTTATTATACATATAAGAATATTAAGGTTGGAACCTGCAATAAATATTACAAGATTCTCCACCAGCCAATTTATGGATTAAACCACAAAATTTTAGAGGAAGTGATTATATCTATAGATATAACTGAGGAAGTAGAATTAAGAAAGAAAATGGAGGAAAACCTAAAGGTTCAGGAGGATATCTTTGCAAATATATCACATGAGTTAAAAACTCCTCTAAATGTTATTTTCTGCACTAATCAGCTAACAGAATTTTACTTAAAAGAAGGTCTTATCAGGGATGATGACAGGAGAATATTGAAGAATATAAACGTTGTAAAACAAAACTGCTACAGATTTACAAAAATAATAAACAATGTAGTTGATTTGTCTAAAATGGAATCAGGTTTTTACAAACTAAATCTTTCAAATGAAAATATTGTGCAGCTGGTAGAGGATATTGTGCTCTCAGTGTCTGATTATATTTCTCAGAAGGACATTGATATTATTTTTGATACGGATGTTGAAGAAAAGTATATTGCATGCGATCCAGATAAAATTGAGAGGATAGTATTAAATCTTATATCAAATGCAATTAAATTTACTAATCCAGGTGGCAAGATATATGTAAATGTTTTTGACGAGAATGATTCTGTAGAAATTTGGGTTCAAGACACAGGAATAGGCATGGATGAAAAAAGTCTTAATGATATATTTAAAAGATTTCATCAAGTGGATAAATCTCTCTCGAGAAATTCTGAAGGAAGCGGGATAGGGTTGTCCTTAGTTAAATCAATAGTGGACCTTCATAAAGGTAGGATATGGGTTGAAAGCAAGCCAGGAAAGGGGAGCACATTTAAAATTATGCTCCCTGCTGTTAGCTTGAGAGATGAAGGCAATCCTGATAATATTAAAGCAATAAACAGCAAGGTTGAAAAAATAAACATTGAATTTTCGGATATATATTCGATACAATAAAGGTAAAACATAAGGAGTGATTTTATGGCTGTAAAAGATATACTGCTTCTTGGAAATGAAAATTTATATAAGATATCAAGGGAATTAAACTATGAAGAATTAAGCAGTGTGAAAACAGTAGTGCAGGACCTTCATGAAACCTTAATGGATTTTAGGCGGGTGAATGGATTTGGCCGAGCTATTGCAGCTCCACAAATAGATGCGGCCTACAGAATACTTTATATGAATTATGGCAACAATAGTATAGTATTTATTAATCCTAGGCTTGAGTTCCCTGTTGATGAGAAATTTGAAATTTGGGATGACTGCATGAGTTTCCCTAATCTAGAGGTAAAGGTTGAAAGATATAAGGAATGCATAGTTTTTTTTAGGGATCTGGACTGGAAGGAATGCAGTCTTCATTTTGAAGGAGATCTGGCAGAACTTATTCAGCATGAATACGACCATTTAGACGGAATATTGGCTGTTCAAAGAGCAGTAAACAATAAGGCTTTTCGGATAAAATATAAGGAATAGCAAAACAAAAGAAAGGAAATGCTTTGTATTACATATGAAGCTTTTATGAAATATGAAAAAAATTAAGGTTTTATCATTCATTGCAGCTGCAATAATAATTATATCATCAATAATTTTTATCAAGTACCAGATGAACAATAATACAAAAGTTGTTAACAATAATACAGAAGTTGAAAAAGCAGACCTTGCCTTTGGTATATTAGGCGACATACATGGAAATTCAGGGAAATTCAACACTGCACTTAATGACCTTGAAAAAATAAATGGGAAAATGGATGCATTGATACTTAATGGTGATTCTGTGGATCAAGGTTTGGTAAGTCAGTATACAGAGATAAAAGCAGTTATGGGAAAAAAAAAGGAGCAACTCCCTGAGACCATAATAGCAAATATCGGTAACCATGATTATTATAACTATGAAGGTGATTCATATTCACCAGGGGCAATAGAAAATTTTAAGAATTTATATTATGATTTCTCGGGTGAAAAATCTGTTTATCATGACAAATGGGTTAAGGGCTATCATTTTATTTCCTTAGGTTCGGAATCACTAAATCCAAGTGGAAATGGAATATTAAATGCAGACCTTTCCGCAGCACAACTTAGCTGGCTTAAATATAAACTAGCAGAAAACCACCTGCCTGGAAGACCGATTTTTGTGTTCATTCATCAGCATTTAAACACAAGCATAAAGGGATGGACCGGAATTGTTCAGAAAAAAGAGCTTATTAATATTTTGTCATCATACCCTGAGGTTGTTTTATTTAGTTCACATACTCATGTTCTATTAAGTGTTGATAATGTAAGCACAAATTATCCATTTACATATGTAAACACAGGTGCTGTCAGCTACGCTATTCAACCAGAGGGCTATCAGATAAAAAGACTTTACGATGAAAGTCAAGGTTTATATGTGGAAGTGAATGGAAAGAAAGTTACTATAAAGGGAAGGGATTTTGCAAAAAAAGAATGGATTTTTTCTAAAGTTATAATGAAATAAGTATCCAATGTTACCGAAAACAAGCCTCTTTTTGCTTATAATGTTTACATAGATTGTAAGAGGTGATTTTATGCGGGAAGATCAAGAAGTAAAACAATGCGGTGAAGAATTGGGAAAGCTGTTTAAGTGGATAAAAAAGGTCAAAAGAGATAATGAACAGGGATATCTTCAAAGAAAGGGACATTGCAATAATTATTCTTCACACTGCTGCTTAAGCTGTGACCGGTGCTTTGGCGGCAGGAAAAGCTTTGCCTCGCCACTTAAGGACAAAAATAACTGTGATGGAACATAAAAGAACCATATAAGGCATCCTGAAATCATGTTCCTCTTTAAGTTAAATAAAGCTACATTTATGTCACATAAAAAAAGAAGTATAAGCCCAGAAATAATAAGTCTTTTTGTTATTTCTGGGTATTTTTTATACCATAGAGTTGATATAGCTGTATATATGCTTAAAATAGATAAACATAGGTAGTAAAATCCAGAAAGGAGCAGTATGTTTTTAAATTGGAAAACTCCAATAATAAAAACAATACAAAATAAGCCCCAAATTTTATAGTTAAATTTTGAGGCTAGGCTGTGTCTTATTATATAAAAGGTTTGGATAATACAAAATAATATCACACCTAATTTGTAATTGTTTAAAATAAGCAGATTTAAATCTGCAATAATAGTCATAAAAAATACACATTTTAGAAGAACTGAATCAATTTTACTATGTTCATTATGAATAAGAAGTGTGTTTATAAAGCATAAAACGATACATGAAAATTTAAGGGCTGTAGAAACCCATTCCCTATAGGTTCCAAACAAGTCCAAAGTAAGAAATACAAAATAAAAATAAAGTATTAAAACAGAAATATATTTATTCTTCAAGTTCTATCACTTCCAACCCAGTTTCACTTTTATTTTGAAAATAACTTGAACCCCAAACTCCAAACAATATCATGATTGCACCAACAAAGTGATAGTACTTGAAGCTTTCATTTAAGAAGAAAACACCAGCAGCCACAGTTACTATAGTGGAAAGGTTCGAAAAGGCTGAGGATATTGATGCGCTGATTTTAGATAATGTATAGTTAACCAGGAAAAATGCAATTAAGGATGATAATATCCCAAGGTAACCAATGGAAATAATGAAGTCTATATTGGTAAGCAGCACAAAATAACCATGCAGGTTACCAGAAGCAGCTTTATTAATTAATGAAATAATATTAAAAAAAACAGCTCCTAACCCCATCATAAAATATGTAATTTCAAATGGAGTAAAATTATTGCTTAGTTTCCTTGAAAGTATATTAAAGGATGCTGCACAGAACACTGCAAAAACAAGCATTATTGTTCCAGTTACTGAAATTGCAACTTTTTCTGAGTTACCCATGAGTATTATTAAAATAACACCTGATATTGAAAGCATAATACAAAAAATCTGTTTTTTAGAGGGTATTTCCTTTAAAAAATAAGCTCCTAGTATTGAAACAAAAACTGGAATCAAGGCTATCATTAGACCTGCCTGAGATGAAGTGGAGTATTTTATTCCATAAGTTTCAAATATAAAGTATAATATCGGCTGGCATAAGCCTAAAAAAAGCAATGTAATGATTGGTTTTCTCTTATAGTTTATTTTAATTATGCCAGTAATCACAAGGATTGACATAATACAAAATGCTGTGAGAAATCTAAAAGAAAGCAATTCGAAGGGTGAGGCCAGTGTTAAGGCTCTTTTTGAAAAAAGAAAGCTTAACCCGAATATAATAGATGAACATGTTACTGAAATATAAGGTATAAATTTTTGTCTGTTTTGCATAATTTCCTCCAAAAAATATCATAAGTACATTTTACTATAATATAGTTATAATATAAATAGATAGGTTTATAGATATCTAATATAAAGTTTTTGAGGTGAGTCAAATGGAAAATAATTTTAAAATTTTATTTGATAATGAGGAAGAAAGAATAAAGACATCCCTGGCTGAATTCATAAGAAAAAGCTTGAATTTAAGTGTCACAGATTTTATAAGCAGTGATTTATATAAAAATTTCAAGCTGATTCTAAAGGATCATATTATTTCAGCTGCACATTCCAAAGAGTTCGAGGGATTAGTTTTAAGTGAAATAGAAAAGAAAATTTCAGAGATAGAAAAAGAAGATACTACATTTAAAGAGTTTCTTCCAAAGGGTTTTGAAAATAATATTAAAGTATATATATATAACAATAGCCCTGCAATAATTGAGGGAATAAAAAAAGCAATCCGAAATAAGGATACTGAAAATCGAATAAAGGCTGAAATAAATAAATTTGCAGGGGGGGTAAATCCTCTTGCAGCGAAATTTATAAATGCTGACAACTTGTATTTGAAACTTGCATCAGGTGTTGATAATTATTTTAATTCTCCAGATGCAGCCAGAGAACTGGTACAAAACGCATCCAATTTAATAGATCAAGGAATGGAAAAGGAAATAAAAAATATAACAATGTACTTCCCATATGAAGGTAAAAAATCTATTGCCGAAGGTTTAAGGGATGCTGTTATAGATGCATTATTTAATGAAGAGGCAGTTTTAGAATTATTAAACAGCCTGGAAAAGGAATTTTGTATTTATGATAATATTTATCCAATACTATTAAAAGTTGCTCCTAATCTTGAAGAGCTTATTTTACAAAAGTCAGAAGAAATCTACGAATATATAAAATTAAACTGAAAGGCATAATATCAATATTAAAGGTAAACCTAATATAAAGTAATAAAACAGGAATATATCCTGTTTTATTACTAAAGTTTAATTGTGTTTTCAGCCGAATTCAGTTTTTCAACAATTGTATACATGTTTGTAATTTCACCTATTGCAAGTTTTTCTTTTAGGTTGAAAAAATCAAGGCATGTACCGCAGCTTAATATGGTTACCCCTTTATCATTTAATGCTTTAATGCTTGTAAGTGAATCAGAGCCTTCAACTGTTAATTTAACCCCTCCATTTAAAAATAAAAGGTGGGAAGGAAGGTTATCACTTTCTGATAAAGCATATAAATAGCTTTTCATTAGTGCTGTTCCAAGTTCATCGCTGCCTTCGCCAAGTCTATCAGAGGAAACAAGAATTACAAGGTTTTTATTTGGAAAACTCATTGGTTTGCAGCCGCAGGAGCTTTTTGTAATGTTGAGGTAATATAGTCCCTCTTTTTGTTCTGAAGAACATTCAAATCCATTGCTTGCAGCAAATTTTGATATGTTTGAGGTTGCAACTTCATTGTCAACTATAATAGTTGCAGAACCTTCACCTATTGAATCAAAGTGTTTTTTTGTATTTATTACCGGCTGAGGACATTTAAGGCCTGTACAGTCAATTATTTTATCCATTATAGTACCACCTTCCTAGTGCGTTATGATATAATTATATGAAAATTATATCATAAGGAACTGATTTATTGGAATGTATATGAATTTCAAATAGTTACGGCGATATGTATTTGAAACAGAAATAAACTTCATACAAAATTAATAATCAGAAAATTCCAACAAATAGGACAAAATTGCATTTTTATGATAATATTGATAGCGGGTTTAAAGAACATTTAGAGAAACTGATTTTTTTAGAAAGGATTTGGATAATGGAAAATCTTATATTAAATTTAACGGCAGTATTTCAAATAGCGGTATTTATTCTAACATTATATTATTTATTTCTGTCCCTATTCGGATTATACAAAAAGGAAGATGTTGGGGCGGATTTCTGCCAGCCGGAAAAAACCTTTGCACTTGTAGTTGCAGCACATAACGAAGATATGGTTATCGACAAAATAATTGAAAGCCTTCAGGCATTGGACTACCCTAAGGATATGTACGATATCATGGTTATAGCAGATAACTGTGATGATAACACTGCTGAAATAGCTAAAAGCTATGAAGGAGTACAGGTTCATGAAAGAAATATAACCAGCAAGAGGGGTAAGGGTCATGCTCTTGAATGGATGTTTGACAGAATCTATAAAATGGATAAAAAATACGATGCCATAGCTATATTTGATGCAGACAACCTTATTTCAAAAAACTTTCTTAAAGAAATGAATTATAAATTATTAAGCGGATTTAAAGTGGTACAGGGATATTTAGACAGCAAGAACCCGGATGATTCATGGATTACAAAATCATACTCTATTTCCTTCTGGAGTTCAAACAGACTATTCCAGTTGGCAAGGGCAAACCTTGGACTTTCAAACCAAATCGGTGGTACTGGCTTTTGCATGGATACAACTGTACTTAAAGAATTGGGATGGGGGGCAACTTGTCTTACAGAAGATCTTGAATTTACCTGTAAGCTAGTACTTAATGGAGAAAAAGTTGGCTGGGCTCACAATGCCATAGTATATGATGAAAAGCCTCTCACGTTAAAACAGTCCTGGAATCAAAGAAAAAGATGGATGCAGGGATTTACTGATGTTTCATCCAGGTTTTTTGTGAAACTTATGAAAAAAGCTTTTAAAGAAGGAAACATTGTGGCATTCGACTGTGCAATATATACAATACAACCATTTGTAACAGTAGCAATAGGCTTGGCTGCAATTCTTACTTTGGCTCAAAACAGTACAGAGCATGGATTAAATATTTTTGTAATTAATTACTTGTTTACTCCGTGGGTTTGGAAGACATATAGCGTAATTCAATTTATTTTCACTCCATTTGTTATGATGCTTGAAAATAAATTGTCCAAGAAGATGCTGGCTGTATTAACTTTATATTCCTTCAACATAGTAATCTTCACATATATATTTGGTGACAGCGGTAAATTATTTGAAATAGCTGTTGCAAATGTTCTATACTTCTTTGCTTTTGTTGCAGCAATGCTTATGGCAAATAGAAAAGATGCACTTAAGAATTTTATATGGTATCTATTATATGGTTTCTATACATTGACATGGATTCCAATTACCATCCAGGGTATTATGGATAGAAACAACAAAGAGTGGAGTCATACAAAACACATTAGACAAATAAGTATACAGGAAGTAGAATAAAATTGTAATAAACTATCAATTAGGTTAAAATCTTAATTGATAGTTTTTATTTTAAAGAGCAGGTGGTAAAATGGAAAGATTGCAGAAATACATGGCAGGATGTGGAATAGCCTCAAGGAGAAAATGCGAGGAAATAATAACTGCAGGAAGAGTTAAGGTTAATGATACAGTGGTAGTGGAGCTTGGATACAAGGTAGGTATAGAAGACAGAGTTTATGTTGATGGAAAATTAATTACACCGGAGGAACGAAAAGTTTATATTGCATTAAATAAACCAACCGGATATGTATCCACTGTGAAGGATGAACGTGGACGTAAAACGATAATTGACCTTATTGATATAGAGGAAAGAATATACCCTGTGGGGAGGCTTGACTACGACACCTCAGGACTTATCCTTCTTACAAATGATGGTGATATTTATAATAGAATAATTCATCCAAGAGAAGAAAAAGAAAAGGTTTATATTGCTGTTGTAAAAGGTACTCCTTCAAGAAAAGAACTGGATCACTTCAGGCATGGGGTTGATATTGGAGGGTATGTGACTGCACCATCAAAAATAAAAGTTATCAGAGCTTTAAAGGACATCACTGAAGTTGAAATTTCAATTCATGAAGGAAAGAATAGGCAAATAAGAAAAATGTGCAGTGAAATTGGACATGAGGTAATCACTTTAAAAAGAGTGAAAATCGGTAAAATAAAACTTGGGGGCTTAAAAGAAGGTACCTGGCGCTTTTTAACCGATGAAGAAGTTGAATATTTTAAAGGATTGTAAAGTGAAGGATTAATTATTTCTTTCAGCATATGAATAATTGTCAATCCTAACTTGTAATATTAACAGACCCCGCTTACTTTGAATTATCATAGTTAGTGGGGTCTGTATATTTTGATTCAACAAATAAGTAATAAAGTTCTATTAAACAATTGAAAGATGTATTGAATTATTTTGCAATAGATGATAAAATGAAGTAAATATTGCAATAATTCTTCGATAAAAAGAAAGGAATGAATGAAATGGACGAAAATAACAAGCAGGATTTGATGAGAACCATTCAGTTGAAATTTCCAAGACTTAGCAAGGGTCAAAAACTGATTGCTGAATATATACTTAAACATTATGATAAGGCTGCATTTATGACAGCTGCAAAATTAGGTGTTAGTGTAGGCGTAAGCGAATCCACCGTAGTAAGGTTTGCAAACGAACTTGGCTTTAGTGGTTATCCTAAGCTTCAAAAGGCTCTTCAGGAACTTATTAAGAACAAGCTTACAACAGTTCAGAGAATTGAGCTTTCAAATGATTTTGTAAGTGAGGAAACCGCATTAAAAGGTGTTTTAAAGTCTGATATGGAGAACATTAGGGCAACCCTTGAAAAAATTAACCACAAAACTTTTGAAGAAGTTGTAAACAGTATATTTAATGCAAAGAAGATATACATAATAGGTCTTAGAAGCTCAACTGCATTATCTGAATTCCTTGGATTTTATCTAAATCTTATATTGGACAACGTACATATAGTAAGTTACGGTATCAGTGATATTTTTGAACAGATGATAAATGTAAATGAAGAGGATCTTGTTATAGGAATAGGCTTCCCAAGGTATGCTGCAAGAACAATTCAGTCCCTTTCTTTTGCTAAAAGCAGGGGTGCAAGTGTTGTTGCAATAACAGACAGCCTTCTTTCACCATTAGCTGCAAGGGCTGATTATACACTGATAGCTCAAAGCAATATGGCATCCTTTGTAGATTCTTTGGTAGCACCATTAAGTGTAATAAATGCTTTAATTGTATCTGTGGGATTAAGAGAAAAGGAGAAAATATCCACCACTTTTACAGATTTAGAAGATATTTGGGAAGAATATCAGGTATATTCTTACAAAGAAAACGAATAATAAAGAGAGGAGAAATCCTCTCTTTTTTACGGCCCTATAATTAATAATTGTAAAGATTCAAAAAATTTATAAATATTTTTTAATTTTAAGGAGGAAATATATTTTTTTTGTAGAATATATATAATGTCAAAATAAAAAATATAATTCAGCATCTAACCAAAGATGCAATATTACATTCACAATTTAGGAGGGTATTATTATGGCAAACCAAAATGCAAAAGCGTACATTGAAGGCGTTGTAGCTAAAGTTAAAGCTAGAAACGCAAATGAACCAGAATTCTTACAAACAGTTGAAGAAGTAACAGCTTCACTTGCA
>JBLNDT010000046.1:0-3853 GCA_050261915.1 Solirubrobacterales bacterium | reverse complement strand
AGATGAATAAATTTTACATCCAGTTCTTCAACTTCTGATAAAAGTTCCTCTTTACTAAACTTTTTGTTCAATACTTCCACCCTACCCTTTCATATCAAGCTTATTTATCATTATACTGAAGAGCATCTCTTCCTTCAGCACCATTGCTTATTCTTATTACGTTCTGTACATCATATATAAATATTTTTCCATCTCCCATATTTCCTGTTTGCAGAACCTTCTTTGCGGTTTCTACAACAGCCTCTACAGGAACTTCAAAAACCACAATTTCAACCTTTATCTTCTGAAGAAGGTTGATGTCCACAACCTTACCTCTGTAAATTTCCTTGTGGCCCTTCTGCATGCCGCATCCAAGAACATTTGACACTGTCATACCAGTAATTCCAATTTCCCCTAATGCATCCTTCAATTCTTCGAATTTGCTTGGAGAAGTAATTATATCCACCTTAGTCAATTTACCCATAAATATTCCTCCTCGTTTTTAATATTATATCATAAACAATATAATTTATATATTTAATCCAGCGTATGCTTCCTCACCATGAAGTGATATGTCCAAGCCTTCCAGTTCTTCTTCCCTTGTAACCCTTATTGGTATAGCGACGTTAATCAATTTTAATATTATAAAGGTCATTACTGCAGAGTATACTATTGTAGCTAGAATTGCAATAAGCTGAACCAAAAGGAGATGTGGGTTTCCATAATATAAACCATTTGCACCGGCAGAATTTATGCTTGTTGAGGCAAATATACCTGTTGCTATTCCTCCCCATATACCTCCAACCCCATGACATCCAAAAGCATCTAAAGCATCATCATATTTAAGCTTATGCTTAACCACAGTTACCGCAAAGAAGCAAACTGCACCACCAACAAGTCCTATTACTATAGATGACATAGGTGTAACAAATCCAGCCCCCGGGGTTATTGCAACAAGACCTGCAACAGCGCCGCTGGCTATTCCAAGACATGTAATTTTTTTTCTGTATAAAAATTCACACAAACTCCAAGCTATAGCTGCTGCTGCTGCGGAGGTGTTTGTATTTATAAAGGCATATAATGCTACATCATTTACTGCCAAGGCACTTCCCGCATTAAATCCGTACCATCCTAACCATAGTATTCCTGCTCCAATTAAGGTCATTGGTATATTGTGTGGTGTTATTGTCTCCACCTTTTTTCTTTTACCTAACATTAAGGCAGCTACAAGGGCAGATACACCTGAACTGATGTGTACTACATTTCCGCCGGCAAAGTCCAGGGCTCCCATATTTCTAATCCATCCACCTACACCCCATATCCAGTGTGCGATTGGATCGTAAACAAGGGTTGACCAAAGTAAAATAAATAATGCAAAGGCTAAAAATTTTATTCTTTCCACTACAGCTCCAGATATTAATGCAGGTGTTATTATTGCAAACATTAATTGGAAAAGCATAAATAACTGTTGTGGGATTGTTGCTGCATAATCAGTATTTGGCGAAAACCCAACACCATTCAACCCAAACCATTGAAAACCACCAAGCAATCCTTTTAAATCCGGTCCAAAACAAAGACTGTACCCTATTAATATCCACTGTATTGATATTATAATAAGGGCTGCATAGCTCTTTGCTGTGGTACTTAGTACATTTTTCTTTCTTACCATTCCTCCGTAAAACAGTGACAAACCTGGTGTCATAAACATTACAAGCACTGTTGACAAAATTAAGAAGGTGGTATCGGCTCCATTGATATTGTTCAATTTAAACTCCCCTTTCACTATATTTTCAAAAAACAAAAGACGTCTTTAAATCAAGAACTTTTAGTTCTTTTTTTAAAGACGCCGCTGCCTTTTCAAAATATTTACTTAATAATAAGAAATTATAATACCATTTTTATAATTATTCAATACATTTTGAGTAATTAAATTGTTCGTGTGTTTAAAACGCAGTTGAAACGTTTTCTTTTTAATTTTTTGAGGATTGTATATTTATACGCACAAAAATGCCGCTGTCAATATATAACAGCGGCTTATTTTACTTAACTTCTAATGCATTGGTAAAATCTGTTTTGAAAGCTTCGTCTTGACCCATCAAAATGTGGCCTGACTCATATGGCTGCCCATCTAAAGTAATAACAACCTTATCCAGATTATAATAGCTTCCTATAGTATCTGTAACACTCCTTAGAACACCTGTTTCTTTTGTGGTACCTGCGTTCATTTCTGTTACAAACTCTTTTGAGAAGTCAATATATGCCTTACCAGTTTCTCCATTTTTATAAATTTTGTTTATTTTTGTATTTTTGCTTATTAATGCACCTGTTCCACTGCCCATAGATTCACTGAAGTACTTTTGTAAAACACCTGCAATTTCTTCATTTGTTTTTAATTCCGCAGCAACATTTTTATAAATTATTTGTATATCAGTGGCAGTAACCTTAAAATTATATACTTTTATATTGCTGGTATAAGCTGTGTCTGTTATATATTCTTTTAGAGATGAAGATACTTCTGTGCCGTTAGATGTAAAAACTGTCTTAACTAATCCTTTTCCTACTGCATAATAATCTTTAGTTACAGAATCAGCGTATTCGGTAGTAACCTCCAAAGCCTTGTATTTACCTGAAGGAGTAGTAATATCAACGTCTATTGCTGTAATTGATCGTTTTGTACCATTGGCAAGCTGCCAGCTGGTGCCTTTTTCAAGGGGTTCCTTTAGCATTACTTCATTTTTCTTGCCTTCCATAGAAGTAATATCTTCTTTTTGATAGCTTTCCCCTTCTGAATTAAGCTTTATAAGCTCACCATTTTTAATTTGCAGTACCTGGGCAAGAACAGTTCCTCCATTATCCACCCTAAGCTGGATCTTATCACCTTTTATGTAATCCACATATTGAGTATAAGAAGCATATTCATTGCCGCTGCCTTCATAAACCGTTTTTAAATTTGCTGTAAATGGGTAGTAATCACTTATAGTATATTTTTTATTACCATTTGTGGTTGTATTATTCCCATTATTGGAAGGTTCACATCCAGTATACAATACCGCAGTTAATGCAATAAAAACCAATGCAAAAACCAAGTATGTTCGTTTATATGTCTTCACACTAACACCTCCATTGAAATCCTATTATTTTAATTATACACGATTTAAGCAATGTAAACAATTATTTTACCTGCTGGGTATTTTATTATTGTATGGATACACTTTGCATTTTATGATATTGTTTTATAATGAATTTGTAAAATAAATTTGGAGGTATTCAAATGGAAAAAAGAAATATAGGAATTATGAATAGGAGAACTTTGTCTATTGTACAAACTTCTTTAATGATAGCAATTATTGCCCTAGTTACTATGACGGTTAAAATCCCTACCTACACTGGGTACACCCACCTTGGTGACAGTATGATTTTCTTATCTGTTATTCTCCTAGGCAAAAAGAAATCAATAGTTGCATCTGCTGCTGGAATGTGTCTTGCAGATATGTTAAGCGGTTATCTTGTTTGGGCCCCTTTTACACTTGTTATTAAAGGTATTATGGCTTTAGTTGCTGCTTTAATTGTATATAGAGGCAATAATAAGGGTGACAATGTTCCAAATAATATACTGGCATTTGTAGTAGCAGGAATCTGGATGGTGGTTGGATATCTTTTTGCAGGAGCCTTTGTGGCCACCTATACTCTTACAGAACATCTTTCTTTAATGCAAGGATTAATTCTTTCCCTAAAGGATGTGCCAGCAAACATTGTTGAAGTTCTGGTTGGAATAATTATAGCAGTTCCAATGAGCAAAATGATAAAAAAATCAAAATATAAATTCTAAAAAATTTAGGCTGCACTTAGCAGCCTTTTCTTATCCAGTATTTAA
>JBLNDT010000045.1:0-18583 GCA_050261915.1 Solirubrobacterales bacterium | reverse complement strand
CAGTTGCAAATTGTACATGCCCTTCTAATGTTTCTGTAGCATTTTCATTCAAATGATCCACGAAAGCATTTTCAATGCTTAAATTATCAGCATTAAAATCTTCTCTTTTGGGGTTCTCATTTCCTGCCCATTGGTTTAGTCCTAAAACTGCTGTTTTATTTTCACTTGACATTTAATCACCTCTACTCCTTATAAACTTCAAACTGATCCCAAGTAAGATTTAAGGCATCCCACTGATCCCAAGTTTTATTATAGTTATCAAATTGATTCCAATTTATATATGTGTACTCAAATGCATAAGCAAGGTGTGCTGGCTTGATATCTTCTAATGCAGCCTGCAAATCATCCATATTAGGAGGTATCCCCATCACTCCAATAAACTTGACTATAAATTGGGAATTAGCATTATCCTCTATAACATCGACTTCACCGTTACTAAAACTTTCGGCTACATTCTCGATAAGAGCCTTGGTACACGTTCCTTGCCCCCTCATTCTTGCCTTTACCCTTGTTCTCCTATAATCCGTATTGTATCCAGCTATAGTCTTAAGTCCATACTCTTCTTCCCATATATCAAGAGACCATGTGGCGGTATCAATGAAACATTGATTTATTAGGTCCTGAATATCATCATTAAGTATGTTCAATTGTGCCTGTTGTGCAAGGTATATCTTATTTAATATGGGGTCATTATATAAAAATTGGGGTACATATTTATTAAGCAACATTGCATGTCACCGTCCCTATAACAGCAACTTGACCATCATTTATGGTTATACTTGATGTGCCTGAATTTATTAGTAAATTACTTATATCATTCACTCCATCGGCATCCATTATTATTGCTAGAATTTTATTATAACTAATAGTAGTAGTATTTAGGGCTACAGAGTACAGATAATCCTTAACTGCATTTTGAATATTTGTTTTTACATCATCTAATGTATAGGCTGTATCATACTGTAATGTCATGCTTATATTTATCGCAACCTCAACTACACTTGCTATGGTTACTGTAGCACCTATAGGCCGTACAGTCTCAATATATGCAGCTATAGCATTAACAAGAGTACTATCTGCTGCAGCTTTATTGCTGTTAGCTACAACTACCTTCACGGTTCCATTTCCATTCCATAAAGGATGTGCTTTTGCTGCTCCACAACCCGTGATTGATAAAGCCCAATCTTCATATTCTTTTGCATTGCCAGACGTTGCACTCTTTTGTATCTTAGTTAAATATCTATTGTATAATTCTTCATCCGTTTCAATATCATAGCCATTTACAATGGCTTCTTCGTTAGTAATACTTGTTATTCCTTCATATGCTACCGGCATTTTGCAAATGTCCCCTATGGCTGCATTATAGCCACTTCCGGATTCATTAGCTGTAATGTTTACATATCCTGTTGTATCTACCAATGTTAGTGCAGCATCAGTTTTATATGTTAACCCTAACACCGTAGACACCAAAGCTCCTGCTGGCAAAGTGTATCCGGCAATGCCAGTAACTTTTATTGTCCCAGTAGCTGTTGTCGCTGTTTTTCTGCTTAATCCTTGCTCGGCACATCTCAAATCTATATAATCAGAGTACCCATTTTCTACCGCAAGTTGTGCAAATACCATCTTAACTGCTTCATCTAACATAAGGGACTGATAAGATAATTCATAGCAGCAAGGCATTAATGCATTATAAATTAAGCTATTCTTACCAACATCAACATCGGTCATTGTACTTGTCATTTCAGCATAGTATGTTTCTGCACTTTTATAAAAACCCATTTTATCACCTCGCTTTAATAACTTGCCTGCCCAGCATATGACCCATAAATAGAATTAACGGTAAAATCAATATTTACCTTGTCACTGGTCTGATTTAATGTTACATCGCCTATAGAGGTCACATATATGCCATCAACCAGTGCTTCATTTAAGAGTAATTGAATTTTACTGTTTGCATCTGATAAAGGTTTCCCTACCAGACTAGACAAATTGTTTCCAACATCCATGTACATTAAAAATCGGTTTCTTTGTATTTTTAATGCCAACCAGCACCTTACTTTTACTGCTTCTATTCCCTCAACTATTACAAATTTATTGTTTTCATCAAGCAGCACTTTTTCAGTATCAAAATTTATTGCATATTCTTTTAATAGTATAGGGGTTGAACTTGAGCTAACTTCAATACCCGAACCACTATTATAATCACTTGGGAAAATACTCATTGTTAAGCCCCCTTATTCATTTTAAAAAGGACCACATACATTGTTTCGCTCATTTTTCGCATTAAAACAAGGTCATCCTTTGCTAATTGTTGTTTAAAATCAATAGAACCATTAGTGATAGTTGTTGTACTACCCCCAACGGTTCCAGTTAATGATGTGAAGTTTCTTGTATTTGCCATTAAGTCAGAGTTGATATATAAGTTGCTTGAAAAGAGTGGAAGATCTCCATTGACTATCTGCAAAGGATCCGCAGAAACAACTCTTCCTATTTCAAACTCTTTAACATCCACTGATGAACCAGCGGTTCTTTCAATTGATTTTAATAATTTTTCTTCCCAACCCATTCAATCACCTCTTAATGCGTGCTGTCATAAACACCGTTGAACCATATTTTAACCCTTGCAGCACATCTCTTTGTAAGTCCATTTACGACATTTGCACCTACATGGTTATAAACCATGAGTTTATTTCTGATTTCATCATCAGATGCACCATTTTTTATTAAAGTATATAACCCTTCAAAATTACTAGGATCCATATTATATGTCATATCGCATAATACATCAAATTTGTTTTGCGGGAGGCTCACACCGATTGACTTTAATTTCTTAGTAACACTTAAAGCACAATTATTAAGTTCAATCTTTAGCCATGTTGTTGCTTGAGATTCTGTACACACACCTTGTTTGATAGCAGATGGATTACTTCCGCTTGTAGTCCCATATCCTATTGTTAAATTGCCATATCCGTCATCATATACCGTTGCTCTGAACTTTTCCCAGCCTTTAACAAAATCAATCAAATTAGCACTTACTGAACCTGTATTAGCTCCTGAGGTTTTTGAAGCCCAGGCACTATCAGGGATAACTCTTATAACCTTTGCTGGCTTAGTAAACCAAATATCAGATATTTTTATAACATCTCCGCTATGTGGTGAATGGATAACTTTGTTATTACCTATATAGGCCACAACATGATCAGCAGTAGGAAAAATAATATCCCCTTGTCTAAGGTTGCTTGGGAAATCACTCGTTACATCCTTGCCCTCATTCATCATAGTATATGTGTAGCTGTGCAAACTTCTATCACCAGAAATTATGCTCAACTCACTAGCGAATTGGTTATAAACATAAGCAATATAACCAGAGCAGTCCATACCACCATCAGCAGGTGATTTGCCATTCCATTTATATGGTAGACCTAAATATTTTTTTAGCTCTGTTAAGATTCTATTTACTAAATCACTATTTGTGGTATCTGTAGCGCTTGAAGTTGTGCTTTGTTTTTCTTCAATATCTGCAAATTCTGTTACATCAAGATGCGTCGATTTAGTGAGTGTTAATTTGCTTGTAAACGAACCGTCTTTATTCCATGCCCACTCCGAAGATAAAATGTACATAAATATATCATAATAAGCTGTGCCTGGTATTTTAACCAATGTCCCATATCCAACTTTATAATCAATATCTCCCTTACATGTAGTTGTAAGTTCCTCAGTTAATTTATTCTTTTCCTTCAAAATATCCAAGGCCTCTGTTTTTGCCTTTGCAACATCGTACCCCGTATCAACTGTCAAGGACTCTTGAATGCGACCAAAACGCTTGAAATCAGTATCATTCATAGTTACTAAATTTTTAGCAGTGCCATCATTTGCATTATTTATTTGAACTTCAGAGCCATCATCATAACTAACCGCAACCCTGTTTACCATGTTTGCCATTGACTCGGTTATCTCAAAATCAATTAAATTACCATCAGCAGTATCCATGTTTGTAGGGGCCTGTATTGTTATACCCGAAAAGTATTTATCAACTTGCGTAATAGTTATTTGACCCGTATCATCTTGATGCATATAATAATATACTCCAGATGTTGATGATTTCGTTACCTCATTATAAATAGCTGATAATACTTTATGAGCTGGCTTATCTTTCACAAGGTGACTTTCAAGTATCACATCACCATTTGCCCCAAGCTCTTGAATTGCAGAATAGTTGTTAATACCAATAGTCTCATAAACTTCAGCTATAGCCTGCTTAATAGTTATATTGTTGAAATTTTTCGTGATATTACATTTGCAAAGCCACCAGCAGTAGTCATAACATGTTACTTTTAAAGTTTGTGCTTTCCCTTTTAAATCTATATCTATAACTTTCCCATTGAAAACTTTCTTACTGGTATACCATAAAGTTACCACATCCCCAACCTCAACATTGATAGCAAGGAGGCTTGAGGAGAATGTTCCAAATGGAATTTCAAAAGTTAGTTCAGCTGCTATTTGTGTAATGGTATTTGAGAGTTTGATGGTTGCACAATAATCCTGCAACCAATAGAATTTATCACAATTATTATATTTTGTTAACTTTAAGAATACATCATTCATGTTAACAACACCTGCCCAATTTTTATGTTCAAAGGGTTGCTGAGTTTATTTAAATTCATTAAATACACCCACTTAGAGCTATCGCCATATACCTTTGCAGCAATAATTGGCAAAGTTTCACCGTCTAAGACAATGTGTGTTCCAGAGTTACTATATCCTGTTGAATCAAGAATAACGTTTGAATCCTTCAATGTTAACTCTTTATACTCCCTAAAGTCCAATGTATAATAAACATCTTTATTTCCATACTTTTCGCCATAGGTAAACCCTGTTATCTTGCAATAATAATCATATAGGCCAACTTGCGGTTCGTCCTCAGAATAATACCAAAATTTCAACTTATGTTGTTGTTTCATCCATATTTTTAACAGTTGAATATAATACTCAGGAGCATGCTTTTCCGGATAGGACATATCAAATGGGTATTCATTACTTGAGTCAGGAAAAAATGATTCAGCTGACCAAGTTATTAATTTAGCAGTAGTACCAGAATCAACTTCTCCAAATCCAAATAAATCTAGCGATGTTGTGTTCATGCTTTCCTTAAATGTTATGAGAGGAGTAACCGGGAGGTATATAAATGTGCTATTAGATAAATTTGATATTTTTACTCTTCTTAATCCACCCATTACAATCCCCCTAATCTAAATTATTTCTTGTCTGAGAATACTTATCTAACCTTTTAGTAACAGTATCCATTACCTCATCAATGTCAGCTGTTTCCTTCACAGTATCAATATTCATATTTACATTCATGTTGTTCATAATGCTTTGACTAGCATCAGTCTTGGTTATACTTCCATTTTTCTCTAGAGTTGCCACGGTATCATATTGTAACTCACTGCTTGAGATATCTGTGGTTCCATCCAAGAGCTTGGCTATAAATTCCCCACCTTTAAAAGCTGCCATAAAGACTACTCCTGCTGCTGCAATAGCCAATAATTCAGGAGCAATTCCTGCCAATATCGGTGCTAATGATGCAATTAGGCCAGTAGAACTAAACAGCCCAGCAATTGCACTAATTCCACTTACCACGGATGCCACCTTGCCAAACACCCACAACCCTACACCCAATTTTAATAAATTGCTAACTAAATCAGGATGCTCAACTATATAACTGAATGCATTAACTATACTACCACCTAATTCAGCCAAGCCATTAGATAGCTTGTCAAACTCAGCACTATTCGCAAATGTATCCATTTTTGTAATGAAGGTATCCATACCTTTAATAAATTTATCAAAGAGGCTTCCGGTCCTCACAGTTCCATCTTCAGAAATTCCCACTAATTGCGCTAAAGACTGCTTTAGATTTCCAGTTAAAGTGGATAATTTACCACTTGCAGTTTCACTTAGTTTTTGAGTCATACCTGTGTAGTTCTTAGCTTTCATAAAGGCTTCAAAAACACTTGCCAATGCATCTTTATCAGTAATTTGACCTTGCTTGTTGTCAAAGGCTTTCATGTTATTACTTTTTGCGAATTGCTCTAACGTAGTTCTTTTTATACCGAACTCAGTCATTCTTTGCCATTCACCATTCATCATGTCAGCATATGCTTCAGTAGCAGTCTGCATATTTTGTCCAGAACCCTTAAAAGCTGAACCTAAATCCGACATCATTGAAAGCATATTTTTACTATCATCCAAACCATAAGCTTTAAGTTTTACTAAGGTTCCTACGGTGTCAGATTGTTCCCAAGGGGTTGCATTTGCATAATCTGTAGCCATTTTAAATTTACTAGCACTTAGAGCACTGTTTTGATATAAAGCATCTAATGTCATTCTGCTATCCTGGTAATTCATTGCCGTTGTAAATCCTGTTTTCAATCCTTTAACAGCAGCAGCAAGACTTACAAATCCTGCTGTTACCCTAGACACAGTACTAAGAGCACTTTTCCCAAAAGATTGAACCCCTTTATCAACAGTATTAAAGGCATCGTAACCACTCTTACCCATTTTATTAAAGGCACTTGAGGTGTCATTCACTGAAGAAGTAAATAATCCAAACTGGCTCTTAGATTTTGAAATAGAGCTATCAAATTTTGAAAACGTACTTGAAAATGCATCCCTTATCGCTAAGCTACCGCCAAATAATTCAGCCAATTTTATCACCTCTTCTTTAAAAATGGATTCAATGTGATTTTTTCGTCTGTATCTTCTTCTTTATTTTTAAGCATACAGGCAATATAAAATAGTTTTTCATAGTAGCCAAGGCTCAACAGATTTTCAAGAGTATGTCCTCTATCCAAATAGTAGGCATACATCCTGAATTCCATGTCCTTAGCAATTACTTTTTTATTTCAGTAACAACCTTATCTTCTTTATTAGCTTCAAATCCACTTAGCAATGACACTTCATCAGCTATCATCTGTACCTCTATAGGTGTGAAAAGCTTGCCTACTATCTCATATGGATCAGCTTTGCATCCAAAAGCATCATGCAATTTCCTATCCTTTAAATTGGTAGAGTTATTAAGCTCCACAGCATTATAAACCACTAAAGATTTTATTTTATAAGGCACATTGTCAGCTTGTTGAGTTATTTCAACCATTTTATTGGGATCCAACGAATTTATTGTTATTTCACCATCCCCAAAGAGATTTTTAAAAGATTCAATTTCTAAAATCTTAGTTTTCTCACCTGTCTTTTCCTCAATAGCTCCTTTATTCTTTAACAGTATTTCTATATCTATCATCAATACATCATCCTTTCAAACATAATAATGGCCAGTCTTTAAACTGGCCATATAAATTATTCATATGTTACATCATCAGGGTTAAAGCTGAAATCATAAGCAGACTCTAACAGTTTTGTTATATCTGCATCTATTGGTTTAAACTTTGTAATCACACAATTTTCTATCATTATTCTTTCCTTGCCAGATTGGTTAGGATCATTAAGTTCTGATATTAAATCAAACACAAAAGGTTTACCTTTTTTTATATTAGCATTGATAGCCTTGTTTATGTCACCATAAACCTTGTTAAATGTTAATGTGCCTGTACCTGTTACACCAGTAATAACAACACCACTTCCAAGCCTACCAGCAATAGGCACTTCTTCAGTCTTTAATGATGATTCAGCACTTGCAGCCTTAACCTCTGCCTTTTTATCTCCATTTATCCATAAAGAGAAAAATCGTCCGTTAATTATATTTTCTGCTTCAAAATTCTTCATTCTTCATCACCACACTTCTAATAATTTAATACTAATGTTAAATCTTCCATAGCATCCTCAGGATATACTATCCCAGTTACAAAAACTTTATCATCTGTACCAATAGCAAGTATTTCTTCGTCTGTCATTTCAGTGCAGTCAATACCCTTATTTGTCTCAATGTAGCTTGCTATTGCATCTACATCCAGCTTCATTAGAGATTCTTCAGTTTTGCTCAATAGACCTTGCTTTGACAATGTTCTCAAATAAGTATTTAATGCTGAAATAAGCAAGTTCTTATTGTCAAGAGAGTTCTCTACCCTTCCCTGGTAATCAGCCTTAAAAGTAACCTTAAAATCGTCTCTAATCATATCTAGAATTTCAACGATTCTAATTTTCTTAAGACTTTCCTTTTCAGTTGCTCCTATAGTTGTCTTGGAATTTACTCCTCTTGAAAATATAATTGCATCCAAGTCATTATCATAAAATAAGAAGAGCTTACCGGCATCAACTAACGCATCCAAGTCAGTACCAACCGAATCAACTGCAGTCACCCCGTCAATAGCCATATTGGTTATTGAACTTGTTATTCCACAGGTTGCTATTAAACAAGCAACATCAACACAAAATTCCTTGCCTGTATAGGTTGTACCTTCCATGGTTATTGAATTATTTATGAAGTTTATAATCCCTTCATAGTCTCCAACATGGTTACTTAGTACAGCTTTTGCAAGTATATTATTTCCCTCTCTTTGAGTACTAATAAATGTTTTGATTAAAGCATTGTCAGCAGTTTCCGCTGTTGGTGCTGCCAAATAATTAAATTTAACACCATCCAATATAGTTAATGCATCCGCTATTGTTTCAGGCTCTGTTGCTGCCGAATTGTAACAAGCCACTTTAAGTGTTTTTACACCATATTTATTAAAGCAACGCTTAATAATTGCTAAGTTCGCAGCTGAATAAGACTCAACTACATTTTTAAGCCGTGTATAAGTATGAACACCAGTTACGGTAGTGTCATTCAGTATAATACAAACAACGCCACGTTCAGATCTTGTGCTGCTTGAAATTGCCAGGGCTTTCAATGTTATTACAACACTTTGCATTCCCATAAATCACATCATTCCTTTCTACATATTATCTATAAATTCTTTCATTAAGTCTGTATATCTCTCATTAAGAGGAATATTGCAAGCTGCCTTATCATCCAAATAAGTTATTGTTAAGGTTAAGGTTAAAAAATCATCTGTTAAGTTAAATGTTTTTTTATCTATCACTAACTTTCTAGCTCCAGTATCCAAGTACACATCAAACAGATCGTTTAAGTCATCTTGTATGTTTAGTAACTGCTCATGGGTTACTACTTCATCAGTAAATGTTATAGTTATATTGACTAATTTTTCATTCCATTTAAGCATTGAGGTTGTTGTAAGAGGAGTTACTTTCACAAAGAATATAGGAGATTCAACATCTTCTTTCTGTTTAAGTGATATTTTGTATCCAAACTTATCTTTTAAAGCTTTAGATACTGTATATAACAAATCTACATTCTTTATCATTTAAACAGCTCCTCTCCAATTCTTTTTTCAATACTCTTGTTTAGCTCAGCCTGGTAAATTTCAACACTATCCCTGATAGCAAAATTTCCTTGAACAAAAGACTTCTTCAACCTTTTTCCTATAGAAGGAACATACCTCCCAGGAGTTTGTTTGTGTCCCTCCTCAACCCATTTAGCATACTCTAAGTTGCTTCCAACCTTAATCGAATAAGACCCACTATATTTTTTAATATTACTTCGGCCCATAGATCTTCTTAAGTTGCCGGTTACTACTGGAGTCCTGCTTTGAATTTCAGCAACACACATATCAGCCTTTTCTTCCATTTCCTCTTTTATGATATTGTCTATTTCCTTAAACTTACTTTTCATAAGCTTTTGCATTTCATCAAAACTAAGCATTTACAGTCACATCCTTAGTTTCAAGAAGCATAATTTCCATATAATCATCCCATTCTATGATCTTCTGAATGCTGTAGAATTGTTGATTATACTTAATTATTGCACTTTCTTTAATGCTCGAATTGATATCACAAAACATTCTCTTGGTACATTTAATATCATACCCATAATCCGTTTTTGCTTTTTCGCTTGAGTATGGTTGCATGTCTACAGATATTGGAATGTTGGATAACAAAGTATATCCCTCTCGATTTATGCTATGTTCATCATCTGCATCCCCATAGGTATAAATAAATACATCCTTATTGTAAAACATGATTAACACATCCTTGCATAAGGTGCAGGCAATAAGTTTGCCACACTATCTGTTATTGCAAAAACAGTATTGTCACTATAAACTACAGTCCTGGCTCCCTGTTGTATCTGTTTAATATTTTCCTTATTCCGCATATTGTAGGCAGTAACCACAATGTCAATTACAGCATCGGGATAATCAGCTTCAATAGTTTCAGGTGTTAAATCATCTTTATTAAGATAATTTTTTACCAAAGTAGTAGCTTTGCGAATATATATGTCCAGTATTAAATCCTTTGAACCATCTGATATTCCAACAAGAGTTTTAATATCGTCCTTTACAGCCATGTTATTCACCCCCTATAGGTAAAAAGAAAAGGGGGAGCTGTTTACACAGCGCCCTCTGGCTTTGCATTTTGTCCGTCGCTTGTAGAATCAGTAAGAGATTTTATAGCTTGAATTAATTCATCTTTTTTTAGCTTGTCAAAACCTTCGATACCTTTTTCTTCAGCTATAGCTTTCAATTGTTCTACTGTCATAGTATTTATGTCATTAACAACATACCCCTGTTCAACTTTACTCACTTCAAATCCTCTGCCTTCAAACCAGCTTGCAAGCCATTCATTTTCTACCTTAGCAATTCCTTCAGTAAATATTACAGGACCATAATCCCCACTATATTTTTTATCATCTTTAAATTTTACTTCATACATCTGATCCCACCGCCTTATTGTACTTTTATATTACGAAGAACTCCAGCAGCCCTTGTCTTTTTAAGTAAGGTTGCAGCAACCATTTCAACTTCACCTTTTTTCACTGCTCCCGCAGTAGTAAAGTCTGGAAGGATTGTCCTTATAAGTTTCCCGCCTGCAGGTGATGCGGCATGGAATCCATCTAAAGCAAACCTTGCACCATAAAGATCAGTTAATCCTGTTTGACTTGTGCTCACTGTTCTTGTAACAATTGGTACTGTTGGAACGGTAGTTGTACCGTTATGGTAGTATTTAAGATCTAACAATGGTATCCCATTATAGCTTTCAACTGACCTTCCAAAAGCATCCTCGCTTTGAGTTAAATATCCAGCCCTACGAGCAACTTGCTTAATACGAGTAATTAATTTTGTGTTCCCCATAAGGACATCAGGCACACCATCCATTTCAGCAAGGAATTCATCAAGTGCATCTAAAAAGGCTTTATAGTTTGTGTCCATTGCAGAAGAACTGGATAAGTCTATCACAGCACCAGTATTTAATTCAGTGGAAGTTCCAACAAGAGTTTTATCTAAACCGTCAAAGCCTTTTACAGACTTGTCACCGTTTATTACTGCATTATGGAATAAATTAATTGTAGCAGTAACCTTTTCTTTCAATTGAAAGTTTACTTCATCTATAGCACCAGAGGTTTCAGCTATAACTCTATCAATGTCAAATGCTCCACCAAATATCTTAAGTGTGACAGATTTATCATCTCTGTCAGATACCTGTGGAGTATATTCGGTATTAATATCCCTAAAGTCAGCTGTTGCTGGTGTCTTTAATAAAGTATACCCATATACTAATGTAGATCCGCCAGTTCCTGGTGAAACTGTATTGTCAAAGGTTAATTTATCCATAAGGATAGATCCTCTTCTAAATTCATCTATTACCTGCTGGTCAACTTTATTCGCCATCCCTACTTTTGCTTGTTCTAATGTTATTGCCATTTTTCATCATCCTTTCAATTCTTAATTATTGTAATGTGCCTTTAGTGCACCGGCCAAGGTTGTATTATCTCCTCCGCCGCCTCCACCGTCAGGTGGGGTGTAGCCTTTTTCTTTTAACAATGCTGTTTTTATATTCTCATCGTGTTTTGAAAATACTTCAGCCAATTTAGTTAAGTTAACATTAGTGCTATCCTCATCAGCCCCAACTACAAAATCAATTAATTCAACTGGTAGTTTCTTTTCAGTAGCAAACTTCAAAGCACCATTTGTCAATTGTTCTCGCAGCCTATCCTTATCTGCCTTAGCAATTTTCTCTTCAAGTTCCCTTATTCTCTTTTGCTCTGGAGTTTCCTGAGGATTAGCCTTCGAAACTGCTTCGTCAATCAGCTTTTGCAAATTATTTGTTTTCCAAGTTTCCAAAGCTTTATTGGAATGCTTATCTTTTTCGCTATCCAGAAAAGCCATGAAATCTTTGTCATGTGCAATCTTATCCTTGAAAGCATCAATAGTTAAACCGCTATTTGCAAGTGCCTTAACCACTTCACTCTTGGACAGTGTTTCATCAATATTGTCATCATCTTTCAATGCCTCTATGAGTTTTAATAATTCTTTTTTTAACATAATATTTAACCTCCTGGCCCCCTTAACCCCATGGACTAAGAACGCAATTTTTATAAAATAAAAAAGCCTTATTTCTAAGACTTAAATATATCTGGATTATCTTTAATTACCGAATAGAGCAATGTTCCAAGGCGTTCAATAAAAGCTTCATTCTGATCTTCTTTTAGATCATATAGGCAATTATGAATTATTTCATGTAATAAAGCTTCTTCCTGCCTACTTTGAGGATAATTTTCATTCAAAGTAATAATGTTTTTGGCCAAACAGGTTCTACCTATAGTGTTATATTCTATTTCATCACAATTATTTGTGACAATAACATTAAGGATATGTCCACCTATTTTAATTTTTTCAGGTATATTCATAGCATCACCTCACTTTCAGACATAATAAAAGCACCTACTATTTTTACTTAGTAAGTGCTCTTATAATTCACCTAGTATATCCATTATGCTTTCGCATATCTGACCGGTTTCATTTACAACATCGTTATTACCTAAACCCTTGGCGGCAAAATAATTTGAAACTTTATCATCAATTTCAAGTATCTGCTCATCAGTTAACGGTCCCGAAACATTAAAATCAAAACCGATTTTATTCAGTAACTCAATTTGTTTTTCATTAAAATCTAATTTCATACTATTTGCCTCCTTTCAATTTTGTTCTAAGCTTAGAACTTGTTTTCCAAATAGTAATAATATTACCCGTATCCGGGTTAATTATCACCCTTGCGAACTCGCCAACAAATTCTTGGCTGTTTCCATTTTCCTTACTTACTATTTTACCAATTTTTAGAGGATTAATCAATGCATCCCTAGCCTCAATAGCTGAAACTTTTCTTTGTATTGCTCTCTCTGTCAAGTGTTCAGATACACTGTTTATGTCTAAGCCAGTTTTAACCTTCAAGCCTATTAATTCATTATAGGCATTTTGTACTTTTGCTTTTACAATTTTCTCATACCATTCATCATAGGTCATGTAAGGTATTTTCTCTTTAGTTTCATTATCTACACGCATTTTAGGTTTCCAGTCATCATATGGAATATTTATGAGACACGATCTGCAAAATGGATGCAATGGAGGTGTCGGTTTATTTGAATCATCAATATCAAATACCTTTCCATCATATCCCCTACATGTTTCTGAAGTTCTACTATCCAATGTGGCACAAAACATTTGCTGTTTAACACTATGCTTTTCAGCAAATAAATCATTGGCTGCAGTCTGACACCTTGCAACCTCTGTCTGTACAAGTCTATGCGAATTATAGGCATTTTGATTGAATTTATTTTTAATAGCATCCTCTATCTGATTAACATTTACCTTGCCTTTTAAAAAGTCCGCTGCCTGCTGCTGCAATTCGGATGCCATGGCTTTTTTATTTTCCCAAAGCCGCTCCCCCCAAGCCTCTCCCTGTAACTTAGAATTAACTATTTTATCAATGTCACCATTGCTAACCTTCTTAAGTTTATAGTTAATCCCCAAACTCATGGCATAGGCTGAGGTATAATATTTTTGTTCCACTACTTTTTTAAGTATGCTTGCAATGACTTCATTTTCACTTGTAAGCTGACAATTCATCACCGCTGTAATTTTCTCGTTAAAGTCCTGCTGCAGCTTTTTTCTGTCATTGTCACTAATACTAAGTTCGCTATCCTTTATGGTATAAGACAGTAGAATCTTGGCAATCTGATTTAGAATATCCTCTTGGTTCCTCTTTTGCATTTCATATATTACTTTAGCCATATCCTCAGACAGTTTATATCCTGCAGCTTCAAATTGAAGAATTAGTTTCTCATACTCTTTATTCACCAGTACCACCGCCTGAAGAGTTTAATAAATCAGCACCAATTTTAAGAGCTGCATTTTGCTTTTTTATTTTTTCAAGCTCGTTAGCTGGGTTATTTATAAAGCTTAATAGACCTAATCCAGTTTCAGTGCTTAACTTATCCCCAAGCTGATTAATAATTTGTGCAGTATTTAAATCATCCTGTGGAATATTAGGTGTAAATTTAGCCTTTATATCTTTATAGTCATAATCTATACTTTTTAAGAACTTCAGATAGACAAAAAGCATTTTCAACCTTACTTTAATGCAATCCGCTATTGCCTTTTGATTTAATTTACACTTTTCTTCCAAGGATATAAGCCTACTCCTAAGAGCTACACCAGATAAATTACTCTGCATCTTCTCATTATGATTTATATGGGAAGTTAACTGATATATTTTATCCTCTATAGTGCTTAATGTGTTTTGTATAAAACTATCATTGATATTTTTTATCAACCATGCAGCCTTTCCATCAGGTGTTTGAACTTGAATAACTCCAAGCTCTTTCATATTTGGCAAATCGTCCTTATCAATTTGAAATCCACTTACAAACAAATAAGCATTTCTAAAATCAGATATTTCATTACTTATATCAGATAAATTTGTTTCATAGGCATCCTGGAGTCCTTTAATATCTTTATAAATTGTATCTTCTTCCTGCTCAATGCTAACCTGAGCAATCCCAACAGGCACAACATTAAATATATGAACATCTGGCTTACCAATTTCTTTAAAGTCCTTATCATAGTGATAAATATTATTATCGTCATACACATCAATATAGGTATTAGAGTCAAATTTCTTTTGATATATATGCATAAAAAAAAGAATATTGCCAACATCATCTACATAAGCATATCCTTCCCTAGGAGTTATTATTTTTGAACAAAACTGACTTTTATTATCAGTATAGTAAAGCTCATATGCGAATCCAAATGTAAGCATTATTTTTGCTAGATCACTATCATGTTTTTCTGACCAGTGAGCAGTATAATAATCTATATCTCTAATAATATTCCCATTACTTGATTTACTGATATATGTAATATCATTTCCAACAGAATAACTTACTTCTTCCTTGATGAATTTTTTCATGTAGTTTACACTAGTTTTATTATTGGATCTCTGTGTAACTAATTTATAATTCTTTATGGCATCAGAATTTCCCTTGTAATACTCATACATCTTATCAAAAATGTCTTTTCTGCCCAGAAATTCATCAAAACAATTTTGTAATAAAACTTGATCCAAAATATCACCTCCCCAATCCCAATAATCTTCTATCAATAAAAGTTGCAAACTGGCAAACCTTTATATTTTCAATTCTGTTATTAAATTCCGCAGTTACATCGGGCGCATCATCGTGTATGCTGAATTTTTGCCCCCTAAAGTCAAGTATCTGCTTAGTAAACTCTTCATCCTCTTCCGCAAATATGATCTGACCTTTGTTCATGTAAGGAATAAGTGTGCTGATTTTATCATCTTTATTTTTTCGCTGACTTTCATTTATGATTTCAATATTTCTATACATAAGTACCGGGTCCTTATTTATTTTAAGTTCCAGCTGGTTTGCATCAGCTCCATTGAATGTATTTTTTTCAATATAAACATGAGTAATATCAATATATTCCTTCAACAGCTCTATCATATGATCAACATATTTGTCAAAATCAGTTCTTGCATTTATTTTTGCAAGTTCAGCTTTACGGGCATATTTTAAATTGTTATCAGCCTGCGAACCTACTAAATAACTGCTATAGTCAGATTTTTCCTTTGCAGTTGAAGCAGGGTCCACCAGGAGCATAGTTTTTATAAAATTATGGGTTTCAATTTCTGCCCTTTTCTCGGTCACAACAGTTTTAAACCATTTTTTACCGATGGAATCAACATCGCCCTGAACCTCCTGCTTAAATGCTGAAGGATTTTCATAATAACTCAAGGCCATATCTAGGCAATCCCAAAATTCAGCCCATAAAAGCGGATATTGCATCTCTTCTTGGTGCTGCCAATAAAATTCCTTTGCATCCTCCAGATGATTTTCATTTTTGAAGTCAAACAATATGTTTTTAAACCCCAACCATAACCCGGATTCAAAATGTTTATCAACATCATCCACAAGGACACCTTTATCATTCTTAAATTTCCAAGTTGGCTGTTTGCTCAGCCTGGAATAAAAGCACTCCTTATGCTGCAGTGTTCCAAATGCTATTAGGGTTGTACCCTTTTTTACTATTATCCCATTACGTCTTACTGCTTTCTGAACTGCAAACTTAACATCATCAGAATACCGCTTCCATTTTTTCTCCCTGGCATCTTCAGTCCTTACATCATCTTCTGATTGATAGTCATCTAGGATAATTAAATCTGGCCTGCAGTTATCATATTTACGTCCCCTCATTGGAGACGATGAAGATATTGCTTCAATAAATGTTTTATTGGTTAATTCCAATTGAGTACTATTACAGATATATTTCTTGTCTTTATCATTAAGCAGTACCCCAAAAGCCTTTTTAATATATTCATTTTCAAGGAACGTATTTTTAATATCTTTGATAAACTTTTCAGCCGTGGATCCTATGTCAGAACATATCAGAGTATATTTTTTAAAACCATAGCAATGACACCATATTGTAGTTGCAGTGGTGCCAAAGGCACTTTTTCCAGTTCCCCTGGGCTCAATCCATCCTCTTTGCTCTGCCCCATCATCTATTATGCTTTCCTTAATGTCTTTCCAGATTCCCCGGTGTACATCTGCAATAGGTGCAGCTGAGTTTGTTTCCTTCGGCAAAAATGTATCTTGCAAGAAATATAAACAGAAAAACTCAAGTGATTTCTTCCCCAGGGACCAAGCAAGCCCATGGAAATCAAATAAATGGTCCTTATATTTATATATAAGTTCCTTAGCCTTTTCCTTCCCATATAATTCACTCAGGTATTTATTTAAAATTTTACGGTTATTTCTGCTTTCATCCTGCATACATTATTACCTCGTTTGCCTCATAGCTCCGTTTACTCTTTTATAAGCCCTGCCCTGCATGCATTCGCTAACATCAGCATAAGGATCTAAATTAAATTCTAATTCCTCACACCCATGGTTCTTACTGCACTGATTTTTAATAGGACAGCAGCACACAAGCTCTTTTTCTCTCCACTTTGTCATTAATTTATGTTTTTCCATATTTATTTACCTCGCAAATTAAACTAGCGGCTTTGATGCTATCTCTGCCGCCTGAAAGGAGGAGTACTACCCACGTTCCCGCAGGTTGAAAATTACTATAGAAAATGTTGAGTCCAATACCCCCAATTCCCCATCTTCGGGATTTAGAAGCATACCCCCTCTAAATTATGTCGTTCTACTAAATTATGTTTTCATGGAATGGTTTAAGTGCGACATTTCTTTGCAAACCGTTGGTATTACTAGGTTTGTGTCCTTTATTACTTGCGACACATTAAATCAAAGCATAAACATTCATTATTTAGCCTTTATAGGGGCATTTATACATCATCTTCCTGGGCAAACTCTTCATCCAGGATATCAGTACTTACCTTGTCATCACTGTTACTACAGTCATTTATATCAATCTTGGTTGCATTGCTTACCAGTTTATCCAGTATCTTAGCCGATGCATCCATTTGGACCTTCTCACTCTCTGCGTCCTCTGCTAGCTTCATAAGCTTGTGCACAGCCTTTGGACCATATGCAGCTAACATCTTTCTTGTGGTAGTTAAAAACTCTTGTTCACATCTGCTAAGCTCAGCCACAAACATATCATTATTCATCCAATTGTAAAATGTGGTTCTACTTATCTCAACCTGTTTACAAACTTCTGTTACGTCAATACCTTGTGACCTTAACTGAGCAGCAAGCAACATCTTTTCATTTAACATATAACCACCTCCTTGTAGGTTTACACATAAAAATAAAAAAAGACACCTAGTTAAACTAAAGCGCCTTTTCTAATATCTTCATTATATACTAAATAATTCAGTTTGTATTAAATAATTATTAAATAGTAATTAAAATCATATTTGATATTTTTTCAATTGCATCACTTCTTAATTTGCATATCCACTCTTCTGTTAGATCAAACTTGTGTGCAATCTTTCCATTTTGTAATTTATCAAAATACTTCATTATTACTATTTCTTTTAACCTATTATCATTCAAACCTTCAAGAGCATTGTCTATCTTTTCAATTTGTAACTCTTTTGAATGTTTGAGTCTTTCAAGCTTTTGTATCTGATGCTCTTTATTTTGAACTTCATTTTCTACTGAACTATTGAATTGATTTGTAGGTGCTGACTTTTCTTCATATGATATGCTGCTGCACCCTATGTAATCATTCTTCAGCTCCTCAATTTCGATTGCAATATTCTTAATTTCTGCCTTAGTAGTTCTATAATTGTATAACAT
>JBLNDT010000044.1:0-9104 GCA_050261915.1 Solirubrobacterales bacterium | reverse complement strand
GCAATGGATGGGGTACATGCCGTGATGAGAATTTCTGCACCTATGGTGCGGACGGGTTTGATGAAATAAGGAGCAGAATAAAAGAAAGTGATGCAATCATTATGGCTTCTCCCGTATACTGGGGTGAAACCTCTGAAGCATTTAAAAGCTTCATTGACAGACTTAGAAGATGCGAGTTTAATCAGGATGAAGTTTTAAGGAATAAACAGGTTTTGATGATTGCGGTGCCAGGGGGATCGGGAAATGGAATGCTTACTTGTTTAGAACAGATGGACAGGTTTTGCAGACATACAGGTGCACTAATATTTGACTATATTGGAGTTAACAGATGGAACAGCGATTATAAAAAGGCTGCAATAAGGGCTGCTGCCAGTGCAATGGCAAGTGGAAGAAAAAATGGAGATACAATTTGATGACATATTATTTTAAGGAGCTCTTATAGAGTTCCTTTTTTTATTTTGGGCTTTAGCCTGTTGAGCTCGCAAAGCGTGCGAAATAAAAAACCACCTGCTATGCGGGTGGGAGATAAAATGTTCTACAAAAAAATCACCTTTCCGTTAAAATAGAGTTGTTCAAGCTACTATAATAACGAGAGGAAAGGTGATCTTAATGGCAAATAAAGAAAATTCATTAGCACACACAAAATGGATGTGTAAATATCATATTATTTTCACTCCCAAGTATAGACGAAAAATAATTTATAATCAATACAAAGAAAGTATGAGAGATATAATAAGGCAGTTATGCAACTATAAGGGAGTGGAAATAATAGAAGGACATTTAATGCCGGACCATGTACATATATTGGTCAGCATTCCACCCAAACTAAGTGTATCGAGTTTTATGGGATATTTGAAAGGGAAAAGTGCATTGATGATATTCGACAAGCATGCAAATTTAAAATATAAATTCGGTAACCGGCACTTTTGGGCTGAAGGGTATTATGTGAGCACAGTAGGACTTAATGAGGCAACAATCAAAAAATATATTCAAGAGCAAGAAAAACACGACATCATGGTGGATAAATTAAGTGTAAAAGAATACGAAGACCCCTTTAAGGGGTAGCCAGTAATAAGTTCATCCCTTTAGGGATAGCAAAAGTGGCAAAGGCGTAGTGGCTTGAACAAAGTGAAAGCCAGCGTCTTTAGGCGCTGGCAGGTAACAGAGGCTTATAGCCTCAGAGCAAACTACCCGTTTTACGGGTAGTTATGATAATTTTGCGTATATGTGCTTAAGTACTGGGTAAACTAACATCATATTTTATAAACAAGTCATCAAGGAGAAACCTATATGTTAAAATTGATAAAATACTTAAAACCATTTTCAGTAAAAGTATTTATTATTGTTATACTGCTCCTCGTTCAAGCATTTTGCGACCTTTCTCTGCCAGATTATACATCAAACATTATAAACACAGGTATACAACAAGGTGGAATTGAGAAGGCAGTGCCCATGGCAATACGCAAAAGCGAGTTGGATAAACTTCTTATATTTATGAATGAAGATGAAAAAACAATTGTATCTGATAATTATAATTTGATGGATAGTAAAAATATGAATCAGGCCGATTTAAAGGTGTATTTGAAACAGTATCCAAGGCTTTCAGAGGAACCAATTTACATATTGAATACTAAGGATAAAAAAGTAATAAATCAACTAAATACAATTATGGGTAAGCCAATACTTGCAGTCTATGCAATTGAAAAAAGCGGTGGACTTAATTTGCCTAAGGGCATAGATTTAAAAGCAAATATTGAAAAAAAATTTTCAGGAATTTCACAATCTATGATTACCCAGGGGGCAGTTTCTTATATTAAGGCTGAATATGATGCTTTAGGTGTTAATACAAATAAACTACAGTCAAACTATATACTTTATCAGGGCGGGATAATGCTGCTTATAGCAATGCTGAGCATGGCTGCCTCAGTTATTGCGGGTTATTATGCTGCAAGAGTTTCAGCTGGTCTTGGAATGAATCTGAGAAGAAATGTGTTTAGAAGAGTTGCAGGGTTTTCAAACTCGGAATTTGACAAGTTTTCAACAGCCTCACTTATTACAAGGAGCACCAACGACATTCAACAGGTACAAATGCTAATGGTTATGCTTTTAAGGATTGCTTTTTATGCCCCGTTGCTTGCTGTTGGCGGTGTAATCAAGGTCTACAATGATAATTCCTCCATGTGGTGGATAATTGCATTGGCAGTACTTGCAATTTTATCACTGGTAGGAATACTTTTTGGAATTGCAATACCTAAATTTAAAAGTATTCAAAAGCTTGTGGACAGATTAAATCTTGTCACCAGAGAAATACTAACAGGAATTCTTGTAATAAGAGCCTTTAGCACACAAGGTCATGAGGAAAATAAATTTGATACTGCAAACAGGGAACTTACAAATACGAACCTGTTTGTATCCAGGGTTATGTCAGCTATGATGCCATTAATGATACTTATAATGAATGGAACCACACTGCTTATAATATGGGTTGGAGCTAAGCAGGTGGATATTGGGGCCATGCAGGTTGGAAATATGATGGCTTTTATACAATATGCCATGCAGATAATAATGGGATTTCTGATGATTTCAATGGTTTCCATTATGCTTCCTAGGGCAACTGTAGCTGCAGCTAGAATAGATGAAGTTCTTGAAACGGACTTTTCAATAAGGGATGTTGAAAAACCAAAACACCTCCATGAACCAGTAAAAGGCATCATTGAATTTCAAAATGTTTCTTTCAGATATCCAGGGGCAGAGGAGGAGGTGCTTTCCAATATAAGCTTTTTAGCAAGACCTGGAGAAACAACTGCATTTATAGGCAGTACCGGCAGCGGTAAAACAACCCTTATTAATTTAATACCGAGATTCTATGATGTTACCTCAGGAAAAGTGCTAATAGACGGGATTGATGTAAGAGAGATTCCAACAAGGGAATTGAGAGATATGATAGGGTATGTGCCTCAAAAGGGAGTACTATTTTCAGGGACTATAAAGACCAATATCAGCTACGGGGTTGAAAATGCTGGGGATGCTCAACTTGAAAAAGCTGCGGAAATATCACAGGCTTTAGACTTTATTAAGGATAAGCCAAAAGGCTTTAATGAGCCTGTATCTCAAGGAGGTACAAATGTTTCTGGAGGACAGAAACAGAGACTTGCCATAGCAAGAGCACTAATAAAATCTCCCAGGATTTTTATCTTTGATGACAGCTTTTCCGCTCTTGATTATAAAACAGATGCAATGCTTAGAAGTGCATTAAAGAAAGAAACTAAAGAAAATACTGTGTTGATTGTAGGTCAAAGGATAAGTACTATAATTAACGCAGAAAGAATTATAGTGCTGGAGGATGGAAAAATAGCAGGGATAGGCACTCACAAGGAACTTATGGAAAATTGTGAGGTTTATCAGCAGATTGCTATGTCACAGCTCTCAAAGGAGGAACTCGTATAATGGGAGAAAGGAAAAGAGAAGGATCCTCAAGAAACAGAATGGGAGGCCCTATGGGGGGCATGGGGCCAGCTGAAAAGGCAAAGAATTTTAAGGGCACAATGAGAAAACTATGGGACAATCTTAAACCATACAGGTACTCTATTATAGTAGTCATAATATTTGCTGTAGGCAGTACAATATTTTCAATAGCTGGTCCAAAAATTCTTGGGAAGGCCACCACAAAAATATTTGAAGGTCTTGTGGGTAAGGTTTCGGGAACAGGAGCTGGTATTGATTTTGCATATATAAAGAGAATAGTACTCATACTGCTCTGTCTATATGTAATCAGCGCACTATTTTCATTTATACAAGGCATAATTATTTCTTCCGTGGCACAAAAGGTTTCTTATAAAATGAGAAGGGATATTTCATTAAAAATAAACAAGATGCCTTTAAAGTATTTTGATACAAAAACCCATGGTGAAGTGCTGTCCAGGGTAACAAACGATGTAGATACGGTTAGTCAGTCACTTAATCAAAGCTTATCTCAAATTATAACATCAGCAGTAACCTTGATAGGTATATTAATAATGATGCTATCTATCAGCTGGCTTATGACTCTTGCTGCACTTATAATTTTACCTTTGTCTATGGTTCTTATATCAGTAATAATTAAGAGATCCCAGGTTTATTTTAAGGAGCAGCAGGAATACCTTGGCCATGTGAATGGTCAGGTGGAAGAAACCTATGGGGGGCATTTGATTATGAAGGCCTTTAATGGAGAAGATAAAGCTATTGATGCCTTTGACAAACTAAACGGCTCTCTATATAATTCAGCCTGGAAATCACAATTCCTCTCTGGGATGATGATGCCAATAATGTCCTTTGTGGGTAATTTAGGTTACGTTTTAATATCTATACTAGGGGGATGGCTGGCTGCAAAGAAAACCATAGAAGTAGGAGATATTCTTTCTTTTATTCAGTATATGCGCCAGTTTAATCAGCCTATTGCACAAATTGCACAGATATCAAACGTGCTTCAGTCCACAGCAGCAGCTGCAGAGAGGGTATTTGAATTTCTTGAGGAAGAAGAGGAGATCCCTGAAACTTTGAATCCTGTTTCTGCTGAGAATTTAACAGGAGAGGTTAAATTTAAAAATGTGGGCTTTGGATATAGCTCTGATAAAGTAGTTATTAATAACTTTTCAGCTCTTATAAAACAAGGGCAGAGAGTTGCAATTGTAGGTCCAACAGGAGCAGGCAAAACAACCATAGTAAAACTTTTAATGAGATTCTATGATGTAAATAGGGGATCAATTTTAATTCATGGAAATGATATAAGAAGTTTTCGCAGGAATGAACTTAGGGGTATGTTTGGAATGGTTTTACAGGAAACTTGGCTTTTTAACGGAACCATAATGGATAACATAAGGTATGGAAGACTTGAAGCATCAGAAGAGGATGTTATTAGTGCAGCCAGAGCTGCCCATGCCCATCATTTTATAAAGACACTTCCAGGAGGCTATAATATGGTTTTAAACGAAGAAGCCAGCAATGTATCTCAAGGTCAAAAACAGCTACTTACCATTGCCAGAGCAATACTATCGGATCCAAGGATACTAATCCTTGATGAAGCCACAAGCTCAGTAGATACCCGTACGGAATTACTTATACAAAAGGCTATGGAAAATCTTATGCATGGAAGAACCAGTTTTATTATAGCTCATAGACTATCCACTATTAGAGGTGCAGATATAATCTTGGTTATGAAGGAAGGGGATATTGTGGAACAGGGAACCCATGAAGAACTCCTAAGGGTTGGAGGGTTTTATTCTACATTGTACAAAAGCCAGTTTGAAGGTATTGAATAGATGATTGATATTTTAAATTTTTAATAGTAAAATTAAAAAAAGGATAATTTATTGCTAAATATCTAAGCCTGTTCTGATAAAATGATGGGGATGATAAAAATGAAAAGTAAAAATTTAAGGTATGATATTTTAAATAATCTTTTTAATATAAGCGTTAAGAAGGCCTCTATTGTTTTATCAGAAATAATCAACAAAAACATTATGTTGAATGTTCCTGATGTTAAAATTATAGATATTAACAACCAGCCTCTAAATATGTCACAGAACATATTAAATGATACGGAAGGAAATCTTATGGTATCCTCCATATCTTTTGAAAGAAAAATGGCTGGGAAAGCAAATTTAATTTTTCCTGAAGAAAAAATGCGGACATTTATTAATCTGTGCCTAGAAGACAGCGAATTAGATTTAGTGTCTGAACCTAACTTTACGGACGTGGACTTTGATGTAATTAAGGAAATTGGAAGTATAGTTTTAAATTCCATTATGAGCGGGCTAGGAAAATATATGAACATAAATTTTGATTACACACTGCCAGAGGTAAAGATATTTGATAAGGATGATTTTAGTAGAGACTCTGAACTCAGTGGGTTTATGCAGGCATTATTACTATATATAACCTTTGAAATTGAAAATACAGAAATTGAAGGTGCAATCCTGGTGGATCTCACATTAAATTCATTAAATGAATTGATTAAAAATATTGATAATTTTGGGGATGAACTTAATGAATAAAGTTTTATACAATATTTTGGATAATGTTAGTGAAGGTATAGTTATTTTAAATGATAAATTTGAAATAGTTTTTTGGAACAATTCCATGGAGCTTTTTACTGCAACTCATATGGAAGATGTGTTGAAAAATCACATATATGAAGTTTTGCCGAAAATTAACACAAAATATATTGTATCAGCTCTTAATACTGTTTTAAGCAGTGGCAGTAAAATGTTTTTTTCAGCAGCAATGCATAAGGACATGCTTAACGTAAAAGTAAATTTCAATTTGAAAGCAAGCAGATTTGAGGAAAACGGAGTAAAGTTTTTATTGTTGGAATTTACTGATGTAACCAATCAATTTATACAAGTAAGTCGTTTGAAGGATTACATAAAAGGGCTGAACAAGGCAAACAGGCAATTGAAAGAACAGGAGAAAATAATCAGAAATCTTGCATATTACGATAATCTTACTGGTGTTGCAAATAGGACTTTATTTTATGAACTTGCTGAAAAATTTCTAAGCAGTGCTAAAAGAAACAACAGTATAATCGGACTTATGTTTATTGATGTGAATAAGTTTAAAAGTATCAATGATACCTTTGGTCATAAAGCTGGAGATGAGGTGCTTATAAAGGTGGCAGAAATATTAAATAATGCGGTTAGAAAAAGTGATATAGTAGCAAGGCATGGAGGGGATGAATTTTTAATATTGCTTCCCTACATTAAAGATTATAATAATTATCAAAAAATAATCACAAGAATTAATAATGATAAGGGCAAAAAAATAGTTTATGAAGGAAACAAAATTAATATATCTCTAAGTATGGGAGTTAGCTTTTACCCGGATAATGGAGATACCATAGATAAATTAATAGCTGAAGCTGATAAGGCTATGTATAAGGATAAAAATAAACAGCATAATTAATTGCACAAATCCCTCACTCTTAGGCGTGGGGGATTTACTTTAATAAAATCTAATCTGGGAGGGTCAAAAGTGAGCAATATGTTTGATTACCTTGAATGGCGTGGAGATTTGGATTTTACTCAAGATAAATTAAATGAAGTGGACAATTTGGTGTTTTCAGTACTTTCATATTTGAACTTTGAGGATATAGTTGATTTCCAAATCAAAGAACAAAAGATTTGCATTTTAAAGGCTGCAGAATATTTTAAAGGAAAAAAACTAAAGTCACCAGCCTTTTATGGGAATCCATTTTTTACACAGATGCCGGATTTTCTTCAAAGGGCTGCACAAACAAGACGTTTTGGAAATGTTGAAATATCCTGTTATGTCAGTGAACTTGATCATGAAAACTCAAATCAATTCTCAGCTATAGTATTTTCAATGGATAGTAAACATCATTATATTGGGTTTAGAGGTACAGATGATACAATAGCAGGCTGGAAAGAGGATTTTCAGATGAGTTTTATGGATGCAGTACCTGCACAGAAACAAGCTGTAAATTATGTAAATACTATTATCCCTGGATTTGAAGGAGAGTTTTATCTTGGAGGACATTCAAAAGGGGGTAACCTTGCTGTATATGCCGCAGCCCATGCTAAGAAAGAAATAAAGGAGCGAATAATTTCTGTTTTTAATAATGATGGTCCAGGCTTTCAGATAGAAATTGTTCAAAGTGAAGAATATCAAAGTATATTGCATAAGATTAATACCTTTGTTCCAAAATCCTCCATGGTAGGGCTGCTTATGGAGCATGGGGAGGAATATCAAGTTGTGTCAAGCAGCGGTATGGGAATAATGCAGCATAAAGCATTGAACTGGGAAGTTTTAGGTCCAAAGTTTGTTTATGAGAGTGAACTCACAAAAAACAGCCGCAGCTTTGATACTGCTTTGAGATCTTGGCTAAGCCTTTTGTCCATGGAAGAAAGGGAATATTTCGTTGAGGCACTGTTTGAAATAATTCAAGGAACAGGAGCTCTAACCTTCAGTGAATTATCTGCTGAAAAATTAAATGCAATAGATGCAATGGTGAAAAGCTATAAAAACATGGATTCATCTACTCAGATATTGTTAAAGAATACCATAGATGCTTTTTTTAAAGAAAGTCAAAAGGTGTTAAAAAAATCAATAGGGGATAATTTTGACTCATTATTTTCAGGAAAGATGTTTAGTAAACTTAGTAACCGGAGTAAATAATTATTAAAATATAAAAACCCGAGGTGTATCGGGTTTTTAGGGGTTAACAGAGACGCTGGCGAAACGTCTTTGATACTGGCTGTAATTTTATTATTATTATAAATGCTGGTTTTTTGTATAGTAAAGTTACATTTTCTAAACAATATGGTGAATAACATTCATCACTTAATAAATATAAGGTAAAGGTGTATTCATATACTATGTGAGTACATCTTTTTTTCATGACGTAGCAATGGAATGTAATGAAAAATTAATAAATTAATGATGTATAAATATGAGCTTAAAAATTTGAAATGAATATATTTCACTGCAGGGTTTATTAACAGTATCTTTACCGAAGAAGAAAATTGCAATATTATTACATAAAATGATAATAGGTGTAATTTGAAAAGGAGGTAAAAAATATAATTACACAAAAAAAATATGGGAGGGTTTAATATGAGTGAAAAATCAGATGTTGTACATGAAGATCTGAATCGTGGACTTGAAGAGAGACATATCCAGCTTATGGCCATAGGTGGAGCCATTGGAGTTGGGTTGTTCTTAGGGTCTGCAACAGCTATTAAAATGGCAGGGCCATCAATTTTATTTTCTTATTTGATTGGCGGAATTATTATGTTTATTATTATGCGAGCTCTTGGTGAGATGGCGGTTGAAAAACCTATTTCAGGTTCTTTCAGCACATATGCATACGAGTTTATATCCCCCTTTGCAAGCTATCTGACTGGTTGGACATACTGGTTTTTATGGGTTGTTGTAGGGATGTGTGAAACCACTGCAGTGGGAATTTATATACAATTTTGGTGGCCAGGTGTTCCTCAATGGGTTTCAGCCCTAGTGTGTGTAATTCTTTTAACCATTGTAAATTTAATAGCAGTAAAGGCCTTCGGAGAATTTGAGTTTTGGTTTGCATTAATAAAGGTTGTTACAAT
>JBLNDT010000043.1:0-31259 GCA_050261915.1 Solirubrobacterales bacterium | reverse complement strand
TATTTTCATTATATTTATCTGAAACTGTAAATATAAGTGTATCTACTGTTACTGAGGGTTTTTCATATCTTGATGAATTATAGTTATTCAGGAACTCTTCAAGAGTTTCACCATTTTTATTTTTTAAACCTTTGCTATCATATCCCATGAGTTTCACCTTCTTGTTTTAGTTAGTAACATTTTGTTACTAAGTCCTTATATAAAGAATATCACTAAATATAATTAGAGTCAATGATTTTTAATAATTAAAGCCGAAAAGTTTTGCTTTCGGCTTTAAAATTATTCACAGCTGTTTTTTCTATATAGTGATTTACCTTCCGTGCTGCTTAAATTATATGCACAAAACGGAATAATCTTACCATCTGGGCTTAATATATGAAGACTGCACTCCTGAAGCCTCTCTAAGTCCATGTTCCAACAATCCTGAAATGCCATCCCGGTAATTGTGAAACCATGAGATTTTAACCTTTCAAGAAATATATCCAGTTCATCTAGTTTAACATCAGATTTTACTGATGTTATTTTTGGTTTTGAACTTTCTCTAACCCATCTTCTCTTTACAAAATTTCTGTTTTTTTCAACTCCAGAGGAGTCACTTTTGCTGCAGCAGCATCCCCCCTCACTTTTTCTTGTAAGCTGCTTTACATTACCATCAGGCATTATTACAAAATCTCCATGGAAGCCGCAGCGTGCATTGTCACACCCTGATGGGGCAAAATGCTCTACCTTAAATTTACCCTCTGTTTGATTTTCAATTCCTCTTAATACCTCTGGAAGGGTTATACGTTCTTCATCTAGTGGTGCTGTTGGATATCTTCCAAAATAACTTACAGGCTGAAAATGAATTCCCCTTACAGCTGGAGCTTTTGAAATACCATAATTAACTATAGCTCCAATGTTGTCATCATTTACACCAGGAACAACCGTTGGTACAAGTACTATTCCAAGATTATTATCCCCGCAGTTCTTAATTGCTTTTTCTTTATCAGCCAGGACGTCTCTTCCCCTAAGCTTAGAGTATATTTCTCCTTTTGTGCCGTCAAACTGCATAAATACTGAGGAGAGTCCCGCTTCCTTAAGAATTTTTGCATACTCAGGCTCTTTTCCTAGTCGCAAGCCGTTTGTGTTTAATTGAATATATGGGAAACCCATATCACTAATCATTTTAATTATTTCAGGAAGATCATTTCTTACTGTTGGTTCTCCCCCTGAAATGTGTATAAATGGCTTTCCTGTCTTTAGTAAAACACCAAGCCATCCCCTTATTTCTTCTAGAGAAGGATCCTTGCTTTCTCCTCCGCTGCTGGCAAAACAAAAACTGCAGTTTAAATTACAGCGCTCAGTTACCTCAATTAAAACACAGCAGCTTTGCTGTTTATGTTCTGGGCATATTCCACAGTCATATGGACATCCCTTATCCACCTTAGTAAGGCATTTTTGATGACTTACCGGCCATTTAGGCTTAGTCCAGGAATCATAAAAAGGTTCTTCTGCCCCTCTCCAGATTATTGCAGAAAATTCTCCATGCTCCTCACAGGCTTTTTTAAGATATATATCATCATTTATCTTAACATGCCTTGCCTTTACTTTTTTTAAGCATACAGGACATACACTTTCAGTTAAGTGAATTACATTTTCGGCTTCCTTCATAATGGACCTCCAATATTAGAAAAGAGCTCCATTAATGAAGCCCTTATTTTAGCTACTAATAATTTTCTTTTCTAACTTCAAAATAACTTTGTGGATGAGCACAAACAGCACATATTTCAGGTGCTTTCTTGCCCATTATTAAATGTCCGCAGTTACGGCATTCCCAAATAGTTTCTTCTGACTTTTCAAATACTTTCTGCATCTCTACATTGCTAAGAAGTGCACGATAGCGTTCTTCGTGAGCCTTTTCAACTTTTGCTACCAGTCTGAACTGAGCTGCTAGTGTTGTGAAGCCCTCTGCTTCTGCATCCTTTGCAAAACCTTCATACATATCAGTCCATTCATAGTGCTCACCTTCTGCTGCATGAAGCAAATTGGCGGCTGTGTCACCAAGTTCACCTAAAGCCTTAAACCAAAGCTTTGCATGTTCCTTTTCGTTATTTGCAGTCTGCTCAAATATTGCTGAAATCTGCTCAAAACCTTCTTTTTTTGCAACTGATGCGAAATATGTATATTTGTTTCTTGCCATTGATTCACCGGCAAATGCTGCTGCCAGGTTTTTTTCTGTTTTGGTTCCCTTGATATCCATGCTAATCTCTCCTTTGCTTTTATAATCTTAAATACATTGTATAACCCAAAAGATTCTTTTTCAACATAAATTTACATTGACTTTTGTACCATTATGTTGTTAAAATATATCTCAGAGTGTTGATTGAGGTCACACGAAGGGGTACACCACCACGGGTGTAAGTCTTCGTGTGACCTTTTTTTGCTGCAGATAAACTTTAGGAGGTGAATTCGTATGCATATAAATGGCATGGAAATTAAGAATGCAGATAATATATATTTATATGATTATCTTATTCAAAACGGCTACACTATTTCTTATGTTGCAGTGGAATGTAATGGTTCAATAGTTCCAAAATCTCAATTTAAAGAAAAAGTATTAGCTGATAGTGATGTTGTTGAAATTGTGAGTTTTGTTGGAGGCGGCTAATTTGAATATTAAACTTAATGGAAAACCTTTAGCTTCAAGCTGTTCTACTCTGTATGAATTACGTGAAGAAAGCTTTGGTGATTCAAACAATATAGTGACCATTCTAAATGGATTTCAAACTAATGACGATTATGCACTTAAGGAAAATGATGAAGTGAATTTTATCCAAAAAGGAGAGATGCCCCCTCAAGACGAATTTGAAAGCTTAATGTGTGCAAGGCATACTCCTCATGTTTTTGAAAAAGCTAAAGCTGCAAAGGTTGCAATTGCTGGTCTTGGCGGCCTTGGCTCTAATATAGCAGTAAGCCTGGCTAGAACCGGAATAGGAAATCTGCATCTAATTGATTTTGATATTGTGGAGCCCAGTAACTTAAATCGTCAGCAGTATAAAATAAAGCATCTTGGATTATATAAAACAGAAGCATTAAAAAATGAAATTGAAGAAATAAATCCATTTATTGAAGTAACAATTGATACTATAAAAGTTACTGAAGAAAATATTAAAGAATTATTTGAAAAGGATGAGTTCATATGTGAAGCTTTTGATAATCCGACAGCTAAAGCAATGCTTGTAAATACTCTTCTGGAGACTTATCCTGGAAAAAAAATCGTATCAGCTTCAGGAATGGCGGGCTTTGAAAGCAGCAACACAATAATAACAAAGAAAATAACAAGTAATTTTTATTTATGCGGTGACATGGAAAATGGAGCTAAGGTAGGACGAGGGCTAATGGCTCCTCGAGTATCTATTTGTGCAGGTCACCAGGCTAATATGGTTTTAAGATTAATACTTGGTATAGAAGAAATATAATTTAAAGGAGCATAAATTATGGAAATTAACAAGGACAAACTAATAATAGGGGGACATGAGTTTAATTCTAGATTTATATTAGGTTCTGGGAAATATTCACTTGATTTAATAAAGGCTGCAGTTGAAAATGCAGGTGCAGAAATCATAACCCTGGCATTACGTCGTGCCAACTTAGGTGGCAGCGCAAATATATTGGATTACATACCTGAAAATGTTACATTACTTCCAAACACTTCAGGTGCAAGGAATGCTGAAGAAGCAGTTCGTATTGCCCGTCTGGCACGTGAAATCGGCTGTGGGGATTTTGTTAAGATAGAGATAATCAGGGACTCAAAATACCTTTTACCTGATAACTACGAAACAATAAAAGCTACAGAAATCCTTGCAAAGGAAAACTTTATAGTAATGCCATATATGTACCCGGATTTAAATGCGGCAAGAGATATGGCAAATGCTGGAGCTGCTGCTATAATGCCTCTTGGTGCACCTATTGGATCAAATAAAGGATTATGCACTCGTGATTTCATTAAAATTTTAGTTGATGAGATTGATCTCCCAATAATTGTTGATGCTGGAATAGGCAGACCTTCTCAAGCTTGTGAAGCCATGGAAATGGGTGTTGCTGCTATTATGGCAAATACTGCTATAGCTACTGCAGGGAATGTGGCTGGAATGGCTAAAGCCTTTAAGAATGCAATAAATGCAGGAAGAGGCGCATATCTTTCAGGACTTGGCCGGGTGCTTGAAGGAACTGCATCTGCATCATCACCTTTAACTGGATTTCTTGAAGATTAAGGAGGACAATTTTATGAAACAAAATATTAATCATATGGAATACCTTGAGGGAATGGAAGTTCTAGATTCTAATGTAATGGATCAGGTTGTTTCGAAAATGAAAGAGTATGATTATGAAAAATATACAAGCCAAGATGTGCTTATGGCTCTTAAGAAAGATGTACTTGACATTGAGGCTTTTAGAGCATTACTCTCCCCTGCTGCTCTTCCTTATCTTGAGGAAATGGCTGTAAGAGCTAAGTATGAAACACAAAAACATTTTGGTAACTCAATATATATGTTTACTCCTCTATACATAGCTAATCACTGTGAAAATTACTGTATTTACTGTGGTTTTAACTGCCATAACAAAATAAAAAGAGCAAGGCTGAATTCAGAAGAAATAGAAAAAGAAATGCAGTGTATCGCTAAAACAGGGCTCCAGGAAATATTAATTCTTACCGGGGAAAGCCCTAGCATGTCTGATGTCAAATATATCGGTGAAGCCTGCAAAATAGCAAGAAAGTATTTTAAGGTAGTGGGCCTTGAAGTATATCCTATGAACTCGGATGAATATGAATACCTGCATAAATGCGGTGCAGATTTTGTTACAGTATTTCAGGAAACCTATAACTCTGATAAGTATGAAACCTTGCATTTAGGCGGGAACAAGCGTATTTTCCCATATCGATTTAATGCACAGGAAAGAGCGCTGAAAGGTGGAATGAGAGGGGTTGGCTTTGCTGCTCTCCTTGGACTTGATGATTTCAGAAAGGATGCTTTTGCCACAGGGCTTCACGCATACCTTCTTCAGCGTAAATATCCCCATGCTGAAATTGCTATTTCATGTCCAAGACTGCGCCCAATAATTAATAATGATAAAATTAACCCTAAGGATGTCCATGAAAGGCAGCTTTTACAGATTATCACCGCCTATAGAATATTCCTTCCCTTTGCAAACATAACAATATCAACACGTGAATGTGCAAGGTTCCGTGACAATGTAATTGGTCTTGCTGCAACTAAAATATCTGCCGGAGTTTCTGTAGGAATAGGTGGGCACAGCGAGGATGAGGATGCAAAAGGTGATGAGCAGTTTGAAATTTCAGATCCACGTACGGTATCGGAAATCTCAGAGGTAATTCTTAAAAAGGGCCTCCAAGCGGTTATGAGCGACTATATATATGTATAAGCTATTGGCAGTTACAAATCGTCATCTTTGCGAAAATGATTTTTTAACTCAAATTGAAAATATCTGCAAGTTTGGTCATGAGGATACTCACATAGAATCCCTAAGTATAGTCCTTAGGGAAAAGGACTTGCCTGAAGAAGAATATAAGAATTTAGCAGTAAAGGTTTTAAATATATGTAATGAAAATAATACAAAATGCATACTGCACACTTATTACAAGGCTGCAATTGAGCTGGATTGCAGAAACATTCATCTTCCCTTGCATATTTTAAAATCCAATCCGGATATTATAAATAGTTTTCATGAAGTTGGAGTTTCTATTCATTCTGCTGATGAAGCTATGGTCGCTTTTAGTTTAGGTGCTTCTTATATTACAGCTGGGCATATTTTTGAAACAAACTGCAAAAAAGACCTTCCCCCTAGAGGATTGGAATTTCTATCTACAATCTGCAGCTCGGTTAATATCCCAGTTTACGCTATTGGGGGTATAACCTTTGAAAATGCACAAAAAGCTGTTAGTGCCGGCGCAGAAGGTGTATGCATTATGTCAGGATTCATGAGAAAAATATATTAGAGGCAGTTTAACTGCCTCTAATTTTATTTTTTAGAAACTGTGTATGAATAAACTTATTATGAAAATTTCTTAATTTCAAAAATATTATTTCTCAGGTTTACAAATTTTGATATTATTCCTCTTTAATGGTTGTAGTAAATATTATTTGTATTTTATATAAATATATCTTCAATATCACATACCAAGTTAATATTGAACTTCAGCGCTGAAATGTTCTTATTAAATAAATTTATAATAATTGCAAATGCAAGGAGGAAATGTAAATGGCAAAAAAATTTATAGATATTAAAGGCATAGATCTAGATAATTTTATTAAAACAGTAAAAGGTGAAGAGCAATTTAAATTTGTTATTAATGAATTGGTTAGAAACAAGAAAACAAACACTGAAGGTTTTACTGTTCTAGATGCTAAAAAATTACAATCCACTGATGGTGATGTAAATTATTTAACTGCATCTCTAGAAAATGATAAAGCAAGAATCACTTTTATTAAGACAGCAAGACAAACTATAGTTGGGTTAAGAGTTTTACAAGAAGAAAATGGTGTTACTGTTGCTAAAATGTATCACTTAATGGATGGTAGATTACAACACAAAGGCGATGTTGACTATGATAAACTTCTAGAAGGTATAAAACAATTAGAACAGTCAGAATTACCTGATAATCTTGATAGATCAGAGGTAGCCGCAAATATACCTTGCATCTATGGGAATTGGTGTGGACCTGGATGTAGTGGACCTGGTGCCCCAATTAGTCCAGTGGATACTTGTTGTAAAGCACATGATAATTGTTATGCAAGTAGGGGATATTTTGCTTGTTCTTGCGACTCTAATTTATTATATTGCTTGTGGCCATATGTCTTACAAGGAAGTGAATGGGCTATACTGGTTTATACTTATTTTAGCGGAGCCCCATGTAATCCGTTTGCATAAAGAAAAAATTTAACAACCAGCAGGCTGTTAATAGTAATAAACAGCCTGCTAGTTTGGTATTAAACTGAAAGGAGCAAGTGTAAAATGAAGAATGTATATTTAGATCATTCTGCAACTACTAGAATTAAAAATAGAATTTTCGATGAAATGTTACCATACTTAACCAATTACTTTGAAAATCCCTCCAGTATATACTACGGTGGTAAAAAAGTTAAGGGCGCAATTGAAGATTGCCGTAATAAAATAGCAAATCTATTAAATTGCAATAGAAAAGAAATATATTTCACATCTTGTGCAACTGAGTCAAATAATTGGGCCATTAAAGGTATAGCTCAAGCAAATAAGCATAAAGGAAATCATATAGTTACATCAAAAATTGAACATCCCTCGATCTTAGAGTCTTGTCACTATTTGGAGAAAAATGGTTTTACAGTAACATATTTACCTGTTAATGAATATGGTTTAATTTCTTTGGAAGCTCTCGAAAATTCTATTACTGATAAAACTACATTAGTTTCTATTATGTTTGCTAATAACGAAGTTGGAACTATTCAACCAATAAAGGAAATTGGTGATATCTGCAAAAATAAAAATGTATATTTTCATACAGATGCAGTACAGGCAATAGGCAATATTAATATTAAGTTGAATGAATACAACATAGATATGCTCTCTCTTTCAGGACATAAAATTTACGGTCCTAAAGGAATAGGCTTATTATTCATAAAAAATGGTGTTAATATAGATCCCCTAATTCATGGTGGATCCCAAGAAAATTCAAGAAGAGCAGGTACTGAAAATGCAGCAAATTGTATTGGATTAGCCTATGCATTAGAAGAAGTATACAATAATATGGAAAGAAATATAAATCGATTAGTTACTTTGAGAAACAACTTAATAGATGGAATTCAATTAAACATACCTTGTTCAAAATTAAATGGGCATCCTATCAAACGTTTACCTAATAACGCTAACTTTTCTTTTAGTGGGGTAAATGGAAAAACCCTAGTAACTTTGCTTGATAAATTAAATATACAAATTTCAAGCGGATCTGCTTGTAGCTGCGGATCATTAAACGCATCTCATGTTTTGCTAGCATTAGGGCTACCTGACAAGCTTGCGAGTGAATCTATACGATTAACTTTAGGAGAGAACACTACAAATGAAGACATTGATTACATTATAGGCAATCTTACTAGCATTATAGAAAATTTGAGAACAAAAAATAGTAACTATTAAAAATCAGGAATTAAATATGACTACTCTATATAGTTCTTACGGAATTAAAATGCTTAATAGCGCTTATTTATGGAATCAAGGTTATGAAGGTAGAGGTGTTACTATTGCTATTCTGGATACAGGGTGTGATATCGATCATCCTGATTTAAAGGAAAATATTATTGGTGGGTATAACTTTACATCAGATTATGCGAATAATCCAAATGAATACTCTGACAATAATGGGCATGGAACACATGTAGCAGGTATAATAGCTGCAACCGGAAAAGAACAAGGCGTTGTAGGTGTAGCCCCTAAATCTAATATACTAATATTAAAAACCTTAACAAATTATGCACATGGAGCCTATGAAAGTATTATTAATGCCATAAAATACTGTATAAATTGGACAGGTCCTTGTGGTGAAAAGGTTAGAATTATATCTATGTCCTTAGGCATAAAAGATGATGTTGTTGAATTACATTCCATTATAAAAGAAGCTATCAAAAATAATATTATTATAGTTTGTTCTGCAGGGAACATGGGGGATGGAGACCTTAAAACAATTGAGCAACAATATCCAGCTATATATCCAGAGGTAATATCTGTTGGTGCTATTGATAGTGATTATAAAATGGCTAATTTCTCAAGCACCAATACTGAAGTGGATATTCTAGCACCTGGTGTAGGTATATATTCAACATTTATTCAAAGTAGTTATGCAACGTTTTCTGGTACCTCTATGGCAGCCCCATACGTTACAGGTGCGATTGCATTAATAATTAATAAATATGAAATTATATATAAAAAAAGCCTTGATTATTCACTTATTTTACAGCTAATTTATAAACATACAAAACTTCTAAATTACCCAGATAGTAATTGGCCATATAGACTAATAGATTTAAGTATTTAGTAAATATAAAATAATTTAGGTGATAAGTATGAAAAGCATTATACTATATGTCAATAGCAAATGTAACCATAGCCATGTTTGTATTAGGTATCTATTGGGAAAAGGTATTAAGTTCGAAGTTAAAGATATATTTCTGAATAATGAAACAGTAAATGAGTTAAGAGAAAAAAATATATTAAGTGTTCCTGCTTTATTTGTAGATGATAAATATACTATTGGCTTCAATAAGGAATCTTTTGACTGTTTGTTGAAAGATATATAAATAGAATCACTTTAATGCTTTCAATCATTTGTGAGTGCATTTTTCACAAAGAATTGAAAGCATTTTTATATTATATCAAAATAATTCAATGTAAATTAAAATGAATGATCATTTACTGTAAATAAAATAGATGAGACAATTGTATAATGTCAAGCATAATTACCTCCACGCCTTGAAGTGTCAATGCTTTGATAACATCCACTTTGCTTTTATTTCTTTGTTGGTTGGCAACATTTATTGGATATTCCCTTATTCTATATACCTAGAGATAGATATACTTTCTGGAAGCTATTCTAGGAACTTTTACATTGGATAGAAAAGCTTCATTATACTTTTGCCCTTTCTACGGTTACGCAATTCCGTAGCCTTAGTCCATTTATTTGCAGTAAAGTAACTTGCTTTTAGCAGTAAGACGTTCAACATAATTCTGTTTCAGTTCATTCAGCTTCAGGACCATCTTGTGTTCATCGTGACCTCTATCTATTGAGAATGTAGTTGCCAGATGCAAGTTTCTAATAAGTACAATCTGCACTGAATTGCGTTCTGGTCTTGGATGAGAAATAGAAATCATATTTGTAAAAATTAAAATTGATGTAAATTTAGTCATAATGAATCAACCAATTTTTGTTTAGTAAGTTTTTTGTGATGATTAAGTTTTACTTCGAAAAGGAATAGTATTCCTTGTATTTGATACTATTTAAAATTGTTTATAACAAAGCCCCAAGGAAGCAAGACTTGTGGATAAACTTTCAAAAACTCAAGTTTTAATATTTACTTGACATACAAATCGCATGTATAGTCTACTATACATTTATTTAATATGAGGTGATTCTAATGGGTGATAAATACCTTATATACAATAGGGTAAGGGACTTGCGAAATAAAAATAATTTAACTCAAGAACAGTTAGCGGAGTTGGTGAACGTAACTCGACTTACAATTATTTCTATAGAACGCCAAAAATATGAGCCGTCAGTGGGATTAGCCATAAGGTTGGCTAAAGTTTTAGGGACATCTATTGAACAATTGTTTTGGCTACAGAAGGAGGGAGAATAAATGACTTATTTGTATCGTTTCTTAATAAAAGTAATTTTGGCGATTGTACTAATCTTACGAAGTTGTTCTTTATTTACTTATTCATTATATTTGCAGGGTGGTGGTTATTGGGTCCTCCCTTTAGTAACTGTAATATTTGTTGTATGGACTGTAATAGAAGGCATATCACTTTCAAAATCGAGAATGTGGTATAAATCAGTCAGAGATACAGATGAAAGGATAGAAGCAAATGTAAGAAGAGCGGGATATATAACATTTTGGATAAATATGGTTGCAACTGTTATTATGTTTGTATATTATTCATATATAGGAATTAATATAGTCAATCCCCTTAATTTTGTAGGTATAATTTTTATACTTAATATAATAAGTTTTATTGCCCTAAAAACATATTATATTTACAAAAATTAGGGGTCAAAGGAGGTGTTAAAACATGAGCATAAACTGTGAAGTGCCAAAAAAGCATACATTATGTGGCAAGATATCAATCGGAATTGCACTTATTCTTGTAGTTATTCTTATAAATGAATTTGTGCAAATCTTCCCTACCCATAAAACCAAGCTGCAAGGAATCTTAATATTATTGCCGTCATTGATAGCCCCTATCGGTGCAATCCTTGGTTTGATTCCATTAAAGAAGAACAAAGATGATCTTGCAAAATGGGGTCTAATACTAAATATAATTTTATTTTTTTGCCCAATCCTTTATACGATGATAGGAACGCTTTTATTCGGTGTTTAGTCTAAATTCCTCAGCTGGGCGCTCAGGACATGAATGCTGATGGTATAAGGTAACCGTAGCATCAAAGGGTGCATGAGATAGCACCTGAATTAAAGTTAGTAAAATGAGGCTGTCACACATGGGTGTGCTCCCTCAAGTATACAAATGAATAAATTAAAGTTTGAAAGTGTCAATATTGTTTATACAATGATGCAGGATGCTTTTGGTAAAAATATTTTTGCTAAAAGTCTGTATCATTTTTTATTTAATCTAATTTTATTATAATTACCATACATAAATATGTTATATTCTTCTCTACGTCTATTTAATAAACCCTTTATAACTCCTCCTTTGTCATTATGACACCAAGCTTCAAAATTTTCTTTTAGCGAACTATCATTAATGTTATTACAAATCTTTCTATATAAAATTGAACTAAATAATGCTCCAATACCACAATTATATGCAAAACTACACAAAGCATCAAATTGTTGTCGATTTAGATTAATATATTTTGAATTTAGGTCATTTTCTATTTGCTCTGCAAGGGAGTTCAGTTCTTCACTAAGAGCTTGTAGAGCTTCTGATTCTGTAACACGAGATTTTTTTATTATCCAACCAGATGTACTTCCATATCCAATTGTCTTTATTCCAGCACAGTCATCATATGGGATAGCACTAAAGCCTTCATAACTTTTCACAAATTCTATCAAATCATTTGTTATAAATTTAGTATTAATTAAATTGTTATTAAAAAGTTTGTTCCATGCATTTATACCTACTATTCCATCAGCTTCAAGATTATTTTGTTTTTGAAATAATAAAACGGCATTCTCTGTGTTTTTACCAAACCAACCATCAATGGCTCCTGTGTTGTAACTTAATTCATTTAACTTTTGTTGAACTGCGCGTACATCATCCCCATACATCATAGGGCTTATATTTTTTAACAATCGAGTGTATTTCATTAAATATCCCTCCTATTAATTCTGTTGTATTTAAATTCATATAACATAAATAAATATTAGATATAATATGTAAACTACTATACTTAAAATTTTAAAAGAATTGCTGAACACTTGATTTGCAAGCTACAGGTAAGTTAGGCAAAATAAACCTGTTGAGGAGATAAAAATGACAAACAACTTCAATCGGTACTATGATGAATTTAAGTCTGATATCATAAGGCTTATACAGGAAGAACACAAATCTGTAAATAAAGTAGTAAACGATTTGGGGGTAAATTTATAGGGGTACAGGTCTAGGATGGTTATACCTGGCAACTGTAAACTAAATTAACAGGATATTTGGTCAGAGTTAGCAATTCTAAGGAAACGGAAGAAAACCTAACTTTATAGTGTCCAGTTTTTAGAGAAAAGCTCATCTTTATCCAACCTAATATTGTTGATTTTGAAAGGGAATACTCGTTACTTAGCTCTGATAAGCTTTTACCAGCGTTATATAACTTCTCATTAGCAGTTTTTACTTCTGATGCGACAGCCTCATTTTTATGCTGGCATTAATAAACTATTGTGATTACTTCTTTAGTAGATATGATTTAATATCTTCTACATCTTGTTTTATACCTTCAATTATATTAAATCTTTCAGTTAATTTTGTAATAATGTTTTGGTAATTATTTTCACGTGAGTCTTGTTTCTTGTCCCTATTTTCTTGGGTTCTTAAAATATATAATATAAGTACGATTGAAATCACTGCCCATATACCTTGCGTTGAGGCTATTCTAACTATTTCATTTTCCAAAGTATAAACCCTCCTTTAAACATCAAATTTGAATATATTTCTTTAAATTATCTAGAGCTTTTCTTTTAGCTTTATTGATAGCCTGGCGAGATATATTTAGTTTAGTTGCTAAATTAGTTTCAGAATAGCCGTCCATATATATTTGTCTTAAAAGACTGCTCTGATTTTTGGGAAGCCTGTTCAACAATTCATTTATTAAAATTGCATTCTCAAAATTATTATCAGTAGGAATTGATAATATATCTTCATTTAATAGGGTTTCATTTTTTGTGATTTTACAATTTATTTTTGATAATCGTATGTACTCATGTTTTATAGATTTAGCTATATATGACACAATTAACTTATCATTTGTAAAATCGAAATGTCTTTTATTTACAAACTTTTTTACTATTTTTATTAAATGTATTATTAAGTCAGAATCTGCTCCATCATAGGATAATTTTCTATTATAATTTTTTATTAATGGCATAAATTTATCTATAATTTTCATTAGTGCATCTTCATTATTGTTTGTAGATTCTATCAATAAATCATATAAGTTATTTTCCATAAAACACCCTTCCTCCTTAGATTTAATGCTCTCTAAAAGGTAAAAAGGGTAATTTTTGGCAAATGTAAACCAATAATAGTAATAAATTGCAATTGTTATAAAGTAAAAGAATGTATACAGTTATAAAAACGTAACCGCTCAACCTTGATTACTCAAATAATTAAGCCGCCATTTCTGGCAGCCTATAAAATTATTACTTTTGTTCTCTGCATTCAGCAGGAAGTTTTTAGACCACGTAAGAAGATCTTCAAGAAATCCAAGGTCAGTATCTTCCATGTGCTTTGGAAGTTCTGTAAGAAGCAATTCCAAATAATTATAAGGTTTAAATTATTAGCTTTTGCTGTTTCTGCAATACTGTAAATAATGGCGCTAGCCTTAGCTCCATCAATTGTATCTATAAGGTGTCCGTTATGCTTTCCTATACAGAATCCGCGAATACTACCTTCAGCTGCATTATTATCCACAGCAACATTCCCATCTTCAAGGAATACTTTTAAGTATTTTCCCTGGTTAAGACAGTAAGTGAAGCCATGTCCTGTTTCTGATTTTGGTAAAACAGAGGTATAGATACGTTTTACCCATGCAAAGAAAGCCTCAACTACGGGTTTTATTGTCAGTTGTCTCTGCTTCTGACGTTCCTCTAGCCAAAGCCCAGCTAATGTTGCGGCATGTGCTTACAATAGATGCCCACTGATTTAGACGCATATCATGAAATTTTCTGTGTTTTATCATCTATGTAAATAGGGTAAAGCTGTGCACCCCCTCCTTTAACCGTTCCTCTACGTGATGTAGATTCATTCCTTCTTAAATACCACCATCTTACTTCTTCTTCGCCTTCCCCTTGTGGTTGAGTAATATGTGCGTTTCCTATGAGTACTATAAATGCATATTCATCAGTTTTAACATTAAATTTTTTCTAACCGCATCATGTGGATTAATCGTTATGCTTACCATTTGAATTTGATCTTCTGGGAAAATATTCTCCAATAAACATCCTAAATGCAGGTATTCCTTTTAATCTATAGTGACTACTAAAATTGAATTTTGGGGATTCATAAGTTTTTTTGCTAATAATAATCGTCGTTCCATAAATGAAAGCCACTTACTATGTCGATAGACATCTTTGGAATCCACATGATCATCATTACATTTCCAATCTTTAGCTCCGGTATTGTATGGCGGATCAATATAAATACAGTCAACCTTCTTGGGATAAAGATATCCCAACAATTGCAAAGCATGATAATTATCTGCTTCAATAAGTGTATGCTATAAATTTCTACTAGAATCATTCTCTACCGAATCTATAGGAATAAGTTGTGGATATTTAGGCTCCCCAAACTCAGCCACACACATAATTTCTTCTGCAGAAACATCTTCTCTCTCCTGTCTTTTTTGCGCACACAGGTAGCAATTTCCTCCTTAATTTTTACTACCATGAAAGTATCATTAATAGGCCCATTTTTTTAACTACAGTAGAACCTCGTTTCACAGTAATTCCATATAAAGGTGTACATTCAGAAAGATGGTCCTCGAATACAAGTCCAATTTTTTGCTTTTTATCGTTCTATTTATCTCTTGTTTCAATCTGTTCCTAAGTTCTGTATCTGTAACCTGTTGCAAAAAATCATGAATAGCAGACATAGTTTACCCCCTATCCTTCATCTCATCATTTTATTTAATAAATTTTAATCTTCATTGTATCATAAAACTTTCTCTTATTTCATTCTCAAAAATCTTCTCATTATTGAAAAAGCCGAAGAATTATTTCTACACAAAATTACAATCACGTCTTATTTAATATGTAAATTATAATATAATTACAAATTTCATACTAATATTATTGCAAGTTTCTATATTATTCCAATTAATATTGAGTATACTGTTTTTTTCTATTGTGTTACGGTTGTGTTATTTTAATAGTAAGCGCTTAACAACCAAGTGCCTTGTAAATTAAAACGGGATCAGCTATAATGCTGACCCCAATTTTATCTTTTACATTCCGCCTGTACTGCCTGTGACCAAGGCATAAGCAATTCTAAATCTTCCGGATGATTCTGCCAGTCTAAATCCGGCATGTATAAGAGCAAGTATTCAAGGTAAGTATATACTTCAAGCTCATTAGCCTTTGCTGTTTCAACAATACTATAAACTGCAGCACTGGCAGAAGCACCTTTAGGTGTATCAGAGAATAGCCAATTCTTTCTGCCCACCGTAAATGGTCGAATACTGTTTTCAGCTATATTATTAGAAATAGAACATCTTCCATCCAAAAGATAGTTCTCCATATATGGTTTTTGGTTCTTTGCATATGTAACTGCTTTGCCCAGAGCTGAACCTTTAAGGACAACCAATTTTTCAAGCCAGCACCAGAAAGCCCACAAAACCGATTTTTCCAGTTCAAGGCGTCTAGTGTATCTTCCTTCTTGTAAAAGTTTGGAAAGCCCTTCTTCAATTTTAAAAATCTGACTGCAGTAATCTCTTCCAATTTCTGCATTTGTCAGTGAGCTTTCCGCATTGTGCCCAGGAATAGCTTCTACGAACTTACGTCTTAAGTGTGCCCATCATCCGCATCTTATGATTCCATCCAGCTTGTTATATCCAGAATACCCATCGGAATGCAGGAAACCTTTGAAATCTTTCAGGAATGCTGCCGCATAATCGGCATTTCTGGAGGGTTGATAATCATAGAGAACCACTGGGGCCTTAGAATCATTTCCGGTTAGGTAGAGCCACGTGTAGGATTTGGTTTGTGGTTTTTTTATCCTTCTCTTTAAGAACCTGCACAGGAGTTTCATCACAATAAATGACATCCCTTCTCAGTAGTTCCTTGCGGAAATAATTAATAATTGGAGTAAAGTAGTCCTGAGAACATCGTATAATCCAGTTTGCCATTGTTGTACGGCTAAGTGCTATTCCAAGTCGCTCCCAATCTTTTTCTTGGCGGTAAAGCGGATTACTGTTCACGTACTTTTGGTACATTACATCTGCCACGGAACTCGGAGATGCCAAAGAATGATTCATCAAGGAAGACGGAGTCAACGCCTTCTGTATATATGGATGGTTGGTATGCTTACATTTTGGACACTCATAAGCCATCCTCACATATCTTACAATCTGAAGTTTAGCAGGTATGTATTCCAGTTCCTCACGAACTGTTTCCTTACCGATAGGTTTCAAAGAATGCCACACTGAATACAATACTGGTCTTCTGCAGCTGATTCACAGAGTATCTCGCGCACTGGAAGATCCTTAATAAGTTCTTCGCGTTTGGTGCGGCTATCTGTTCTTGCATATCCTTTCACTTCATGAGTGATAGGTTCATGTGCATTAACATCTGCCTCAAGCTCTGCCTCATTAAAAAAGGAGATTTGACCATCAATATCTTTTTTATGAGTTTTTTCGCTGGTTGAACCAAACTTCTCCTTTCTTAAGAGAAGTATCATTTTGGTAAGATTATTTACCTGGTTCTTTAGGCTTTTTATTGTATTTTCCAGTTGTTCTATATAGGCATCTTTATTATCCATGATATATTTCCTTATCTGTTTTGATAAGATTATTATACCATAAAACAGGCTTGAAATCCAGTAAATAAGCCATTTTCAAGCACTTTGTGCTAGCAAAACGAACCAAGAATTGCAGGCTTTATCGCCTTTGGTTGCTCTACTTCCAAACCCTCCATGAGCCATTTGAATTCCTGCCAACTAAGTGACCTGATATCTGTTTTACTGCGTGGCCATTTGAAATTTCCATTCTCAAGTCTTTTGTATAGGAGAACAAAGCCATCGCCCTCCCAAAGAAGTGACTTGAGTTTGTTACGCCTTTTGCCACAGAACAGGTAAAGACTCTGACTAAATGGATCCAGACGAAATTGCTGCTGTACTATAGCCGCTAGGCCATCAATGGATTTGCGCATATCTATATAGCCGCAGGCAAGATAAATATGCTTTGCAATGGTGATGTCGCCTAACATATGTTTTTCAGTGTCAGGAGAACTGCTTCAACTGTTTGCTGACTACTTCCATCCAACACTTCAACGGTAGCATAGAGAAGGTGAATAACAACTGCTACCTTATTAGACCGGCATGGTGGTACTTCAACTTTTTCTTTTGAATACATCTTTCAGAAGCTCCTTTCGGAGCCCTAGGGGAGTCCAACTTTATGTCCGCCCCCCCTCTCAAGAACTTAATAAAACAGAAGTTATTTTTCAATTTACCAAATATATTTATATCACTTCTGCTCTCAAACGCTCCACCATACTTATCTTATTTGTTTTAGTAAAGGCAATAGTACATATTAATACCACGATACCAATTAAAAATGGAGCGCAAAAAAGAATAGGCAGCACTGTAATGTGATACGTAAAGTATGCCATTGTATTATTTAGTGCCCCAACAGCTGTGTAGGAAATCAACATGCCTACGGTCAGTGAAATTACAATGGTAGCTATGGCATAATAAACTCCCTCATATAAAAGCATTCTTCTGAGTTGTTCACATGTCATCCCTATACTTTGCATTATAGCAAATTCCTTTCTTCTTGTAATAACACTTGTTATCATTACGTTTGCAAAGTTAAGTAAGCCAATTAAAGCGATAATTGAACTCAAGGCATATCCAATAAAGGTAACTGTAATTATCATTTCATTAAATTCTTTCTTATATATATCCCTGGATCGATAATCAAGAGAATGGACTTGTTTTACCTTATTTTGCAGAAAGTTATTAATACTAGGTATACTATAACTTTCTACGTTAAATAAAATGGTCATAATTGGCGGTTTATCAACAATAGTTCCAAGGTTTTCAGCTGACATGTAAACAGTTAACCCTGATATTATTGAAGCACCATTATAAAGGTACAGAGGTAAATCATCATCTAATATAGCCATCACTGAATATGTGGTACTCTCTCCATTATAAGTCTTAAAGGTTATCTGATCTCCTGGTTTATAGAGTTCTCCCATATAACGATTTCTTCCTAGAATAACATACTTGCCGCTATTAAGCAGATCTTTATTTAGTTTGCCATCAATAATATAATTATCAAACAAATCATAAAGTCCACTATCTAAGCCGTAGATATCAACATTCATTATCCTCTGCTTTAACATAAATTCAAAATTTGGTTTGAATTCTGAATCAATTGTGTTCATTTTACTTTGAATAAGCTTTTCCATTGTATCTGTAAATGGAATTGTAATCTTCTTAAAAAATATCTTTTCAACATTACGAACTCCTTGCAGATGTGAAATTTCATAATACAATTCATCAGTTAAAGTATTTTGACCTTCTCCTGAGAATTTTGACTTGTAAAAGCTAGCGTCACCTAAAGTGAAATCAGAACCGGACATTTTATTCAAATATTTATCAAGATCAAATCCTTTTACCACTGTGTATATACAATTAAATAAAATTAAACTAAGTGAGAGTGAAATTATTGATATAATTATCTTTGCCTTATTCCTAAACAAATTGGAAATAGCCATTTTATTAAGCTTGGCACCATTAGAAGATTTCTTAACCTTTTTCTTTCCTAATTTGTCAACTCCAGTGTATCTTACCGCTTCAACAGGTGACACTCTAGAAGCGACTTTCATAGGACTCCAACAGCTTATTAGAACAGTAATAAATGAAAATAATGCTGACCCAATAAAGATAGTTGGACTTGCTGAAACTACATAACAAGTTACCGCTGTAATCCTTGTGATAAGAGGCATAAAAAGCACACCTAACACATAACCTATTGCTAGGCCTACTGTAATCCCTATTATAGAAAGGGTTACCGCCTGTCTTAAAATTATTTTTTTAATTTGCCTAGATGTTATTCCAATTGTTTTGAGTAGTCCGTAAAAACAAATATCTTTAACTACAGATATATATACAATATTATATATAATCAAATAACCACTTAGCATTATTAATAATAGTACTCCAACAATTGGAATAAGGTTATCAGATTTTAGGTTTAAACCACCCTCCACATATGCCCAATTCACACCCAATTTTATTTCTTTTGTTGAAAAACCACTTCGGGACAATATATTAATAAGTTTGTTTTCAATATCAAATCTATTATTCAGAATAACATCAAGGTTTACAAGGCCGAATTTAGACTCAGAATTTCTGGAATCTTTAACGTCAATGTCAATAAGACTTTTTTGTATAAACATATTCGATACGCAGGCATAGCTTGTCATGGAAACCTTGTCGCCTTTATAATACCCGCTTAAAACAAAATCCTTTTTAAATTTCTTACCATTAATAGTGTATTCCAAAACAATTTGCTGACCTATATCACTGCTTATTCCTAACATATCCAGTATGATGGTATCCAAAACAATGTCATTTTCAGTTTGAGGCATTTTTCCATTTACCAAGGGAGTAACAAAGCTATACTTTGCATCATTCTCGTCAAAATATTTGATTTCTACATTCCTTTTTATAAGTTCCTTGTTTTCTGCCATAGCGACAAACATACTAATTCCATATTCCTTTATATCTTTGTCCTTGCTTAAAACTTCAAGTTGTTCTTTTGTAATAGATTTGAAAGCTCCATGCGCTGATGTACCCACTTGTCGCATGGTATTGTATTCAAGTGACTTAATCATACTCATTCCCATTGTGAACAATGTAGTAAATAGCACGGTGGTTAGAGTTATAGCTACTATGACAAATATATTTCGCATTTTATTGGCTTTCATACTGCGATAAGAGATTTTATTTATAAAAGATCTATTGTCTTTCTCATACATAACTTTCACCCCCTAACAATTTTCCCATCCTCTATTCTGATTATTTTATCAGCTAGCTTTGAAATTTCCTCATCATGAGTAATCATTACAATAGTTTGATTAAATTTTTTACTTGTTATCTTTAAGAGTTCCAGAACATCTCTCCCAGTTTTAGTGTCAAGATTTCCTGTAGGCTCATCTGCAAGTATGATGGTTGGTTTTGTTGCAAGCGCACGGGCTATAGCTACTCGCTGCTGCTGTCCACCGGAAAGGTTACTTGGCAGATTATATAACTTATCTTCAAGACCTAACGTCATTATTATGCTATCTATATAATTTTTATCTATGATTTTTCCATCTAGCTCTATGGGTAAAACTATGTTTTCATAAACATTGAGAATAGGTACAAGATTATAGCTTTGAAACACAAATCCAATATTTCTACGCCTAAATACAGTAAGCTGATCATCTGTCATCTTTGAAATATCTTTCCCGTCAATATAAACCTTCCCTTCAGTAGCCCTGTCAAGCCCTCCTAACATATGTAATAATGTACTCTTACCACTTCCCGAAGTACCAACAAATGAAACAAATGTGCCTTTATTTATTTCAATGTTTATCCCATCTAAAGCTTTAACTAAATTATAACTTTCATTATAATACTTTTTCAGATTTTCAGTTTTCAATACTACCATTAATCTCACCCTTACTTATTAATATTGTTCTCCACATCCATTAGTCATTTAAATAATCCATTTAAGTATTCTTACAGACTTCGTAATATTAACTTACATTAATATTTTCACTAGTACTTGCATGATATAATTCATAGTACTTTCCTTTTCTTTTTAACAAATCATCATATTTTCCTCTTTCAACTACCCTCCCATTATCAACAACAATAATATTATCACACATTTCAAGTGTTTTCAGTTTATGTGCAATTATTATTGTTGTCCTTTCTTTGAGTATTTGCCTTATATTCTTAAATATTGATGATTCAATAATGTTATCTATGGCTGAGGTAGCTTCATCCAGAATTAAAACTGATGACTTATTCATTAATGCTCTTGCTAAAGCTATCCTTTGCTGTTGGCCTCCCGACAATTTAACTCCTCTTTCCCCAATATAAGTATCTATCCCATTTGGTAATTTGCATATATACTCATATAATTCAACTTTCTTTAATATATCAATTATGTCACCTTCACTATAGTCTTGACTTAATTGAATGTTATTCCGTATTGTGTCATTTATGAGCACTACATTTTGGCTAACTATACAAATTTCATCCCTCAATTTGTCAACTTCTATATCTTTAATTGGTACCCCGGAAACTAATATTTCACCCTCATTTGTTTCCCAAAACCTGCATAATAGATTAATAAGTGTAGATTTACCTTCTCCACTCTTTCCACAAATTCCCACAATATCCATCTTATCTATCGATAAATTAAAATCTTCATACACAATTCTATCTTCTTCATAAGAAAAGCTTACATTTTTAAAAGATATATTGTTAATATCAACAGTACTCTTAGCAGACGCCACATAACTTTCTATGTCATTCATATTCATTATATAATCATAATTTTCCTGCAAAACTTTTATACTTTTATAGTCGTTTACAGTATTTATTAAAATCATTAAGTAGCCCTTCAATTGACCAGTATATGACATAAAAATCATTAGCGATCCTAATGTAATACCCTTTCTTGAAATAAAGTAAGTACCTAACACAATAATCACACAGTAATTAAGCAAAGAAATAATGTTCATAAGTATCCCATTTAATCCAATAGCAACTTTATGATCTATTATTTTTTCGCAAGATATTTTCTGATTTTGCTTAATTATATCTAATAAATACTTATTTGTATTAGATATAATATGTTCTTTTATGCTACTTAAATACTCATTTATAGTATCTGATACGCCTGAAAATCCCTTATGTAACTCCTTCGTAACTCCTTCAACCTTAACTGATAATTTTAATTGTAAAAAAACCATAATAATCTGAAAACTAATGCATACTATAGCCATTATTTGACTTGTCTCAAACAAAACATAAATGATTATAAACATCAACAATATTTTTGGCAACACTTTTACAATAATATCGACAGTCATTGATGCTATCTGTGATGTATCACTTGTAGCAATTTTAAATATACTACCTGTTTTTATGTTGCTAAAGAATTCACCATTTTTTTTACTTAGTTTATTAAATAATTCTTCTCTTAAATATACCATTCTCTTGTTAGTCAACTTACTGCAGCTTAATTCAAAAAAATAATCTATAAACATAACAATTAAATTAAATATCATATATATTGTAATATAATTTATTAACAGGTCTAATTTTCCGTCTAAAATACTTCTGTCAAAAATTCCTTGAGTTATATATGGTAACTTATATGTAATTACTGATTGAATAATAAAAAGAATAAATAATATTAAAAAAGTAATTTTGTTACTACTTATTATTTTCATTATTCCTTTACAAAACTTACTTATTTTGCCCCCCCCCCATCTTCATTTGTCTTAGTTTTAAACTTAACGTATAAATATCGTCAAAATCAAATGTTGTTAATTCTTTATAGTCGATATCAATATTTAAAGCTTCTTTCATAGAATGAATTAAATCAAAACATTCATCTCGTTGTAACACTTTTAGGGGTGCTTCTAACCAATCAGGCACAATCCTTTTAACTTTATTTAGATTTTTTAATAGTAACTCTATTATCTCCTTTTCACCATTAGGAAGTGCTTCCTTAATATGAAGACTAGTGTCATTCATATTAGACTGTGTTAATAATGAATTAATCTCCCCTGACATTTTTGATTTTATTTCCTTAATATCATTAGTTTTATTAATTAACATAATCTTTGATATATAAGCAACCAATCTTGGTGTCGCTGCACTATTACCAACAAAAAATTCATAACGTCCATTAACAGTAGGCATAAACCTATAATCACCATAATAATCACACTGTATTTCATCGTTACATTTGTATTCAATTCTTTCTGTTTTGCTAACTATAGATCTTACACCTAAAACATTATCTAGTGATGCCGGAAATCCTGAAAGGCCTTTATTGTTTGCAGCACAAACAACCAATACATTTTTTTTATAAAGCTTATCAAGTACATTATTAAGTCTTTCTGAATATAAATTACTATAATTAGTTATAAGTCCAACAGAACTACTTATATTTATAATATTTATACCTCGAAGAGATTCAAGATATTCTAATGCTTCAATTAGTTTTGATAAAGATGTTTTTAGTATGTTATCGTAGATTTTAACAATGTGTAAAACCACATTGTCATTTATTCTTACTATCTCGCCTGCACATGCAGTGCCATGCCCAATTGCATCTTTAATTTTATTGGAATATTCAATTAAGTTAATTCCTTCTATAGGTACTTGAGTAAATTCGTTATACTCAACGTTTATTCCACTATCAATAATTGCAATTCTTATTTTCAAAACAATACCTCTCTACTCAATATTTTATACTTATCGACATAGATATGAAACTAAATTATGAGTAACTTTATTACAAATCAAACATTTTCTAGTGATTATTTGACCTCAGATTAAACTCAAAGTATCAGTAAGATACTTTTTAAGTTAAGAAAAGCGATATTCTAAAATTAGCACTAATAGTCTTCTCACCATTTTTATATTATAATGCAAAACTATTAACAATGCTAAAACACAGAGAGTGTAGCTTAGTAACCACACTCTCCATGCGTTTTACCCTTTACAACCATGTACTTAAGTACGCAGTCGAATAAGGTGCCTTGTAACATCCCCTGGTATATTCATTACTGTTTCCAGTAAAAGAATACTCAGTACAGTCATGCATACATTCATAGCTGCCTTGTCCTTCGATTACTAATTCATCAACTTTCACAGCAATTTTTTCAATTTTCATTCATTTCACCCCCCTCAAATAAAATTGATATTATATTGAAGCTCATATGAGCTTAATATAGCATAATAAGGCGTTGATAAAGCTTTAGATAGTATTTATGAATCATCAAATTACATCTCATTATTTTCAACCAATTCACATAAAACTCATATTGATTGAAAAGTCTACTGATTAGCTAAGATCTACGCTTGTCCAAAGTTATAAATGATTTAGCTTTTAAACTTCTTTTATAAATATACTTTTGCCAATTTAATATTTATATTTTCTAAAGCACATACAATTGGCGGTGGATTATAATACTCATTAGTAATTTCTTGATTAATCAACTTACATCTATTACCAGTGCAATGATTAATATTTGAACATCCAATGCAGTTTGGATTATCATTCTCTGATATTCTTTCAATTTCTTTAATTTTTTGATTATTTATCCCATCACAAAGATTACCAATATCATACTTTCCTACTTTAACTATACATGGATATATATTTTCATCTACATAAAAATGCATTGTTGTTCTACACTTTCCTAAACATTTTTTTGTTTTTATGTTATCAATAATAGATACTCTAATATTTTCTTCTGGATTGTAATTCTCTATTACATGTTTAAACTCATTTTCAATAATTTCAATATGTGTAGAATCCCAATCACCTGCTTGATCAAAGCCTGCAACAATTGTTTTAATACCTAATGATTTTATGAATTCTATATTGTTATGCAAAGCTTCAATATTATTAGGCGTAACTGTCATTCTACATCTCAAATTTATATTTGTACTTCCTATATATTTTAAATTTTCTATTACTTTTGAAAAAGTGCCAATGCCATCAGATGTTATTCTATTAGCATCATGATATTTTTGACTACCATCAATACTAATTGTAATATCGAATTTGTCCCTATTTTGATAAAAAAAGTTACCAATATCTTTATTCCATATGCTGCCATTTGTTGTGACAGAAAATCTTGTATTTGGAGATATATCTAATATATGTTTTGTCATATACTTAATACAGTCAAAATTTAGAAAGGGTTCACCTCCATGAAAATTCACTATATTTATTTCTTTATTAACATACGCTTTTTTTATCCAAAGGAGTATTTTTTCCTGTGTGGTTTTACTCATATGTTTATGAACTTTATCTTGCTCATAACAATACTTACAACTAAAATTACAACTACCTGTTGTCCATATAGATATACCCATAATTCTTATCCCCCCCAAACAATCTCTGTTAATCGATTTTTTGTATTTTTACAATACATGTCAAATTCAAAATCATTTTCATCAAAATTTTTGTAATCTTTTAAACAAAAATGACAGAATATATTAACATCGCAATTACTACAACGATTACTAATTTTAAACCCATACAGTTTTACAAATTGGATATATCCTTTATTCTCCAACAACTCTTTAGATTCTAAAAACTCAACCAACTTTTCTACATTCTTTATATTTCCGAGATTATATTCTTTATCTTGTAGCATATTACAGGGGTATATGCTCCCATCCGACCCTACTGTTATTTGTCTTCTAGCAGCTCCACAAGATATAATGCTTGCACACTTATCATTCATTAAAAAATTATTAGTTTCCTTTAGATCCAATTTTAAGGAATCATCTTTGAAGCTTCTTCTTATCAAGTATTGTTTGATTTCTTTCTTTAGAATTTCTTTATTTTCATCTGCTCTACCAGTAAAAGATAAAACTCTGATTATGGGTTTCACACCCAATTCATTACATTTACCCTCAAATTCTTTCCTTAAGTTTGCATTGTTAGGTAGAACTGAAGATAAGGATACATTCTCCATGCCATATTTTTTAAGCAATCTAACTTTAGATATTATTATCTCATGAATATCTACACCGCGAATTAGTTTAGTCATCTCTCGGTCAACTCCATCAATGCTAACACTTACACTATCAAAACATTCTATTAACATTTTGATATTTGATTCATTGATAAGTAGCCCATTCGTTAATAAAGTGATTTTGCCATCAAATATATTTCTTAAATATTTTGCAATATCCCAAAAGTCTTTTCTGATTAAAGGTTCACCACCTGTAATAGTTAAGTTACTAAGATTCATTTTTACTAGCTTGTCAATAATTTCGAAAATTTCGTACTTATTTAATGAATCAGTTGTATCCACATTTGAATTATCATAAGCCACTTGAGCAGCTTGGCAGCAATGTAAACAAGATAGATTACAACGTTCAGTTAAAATTAAATTTGCCGATTCTGGAATCTCTTTTTCTTCCGGCTCATTTGATTTATATATTAAATGAGCCGTTATCAGCTTATCTATCATATAACTAAAGTATTTACGATCATCTTCATGATTAAAGCTTCTTCTAATCTCTTCTAAGTTAGAGTTGCTATTGATAAACTCATTTAAATAATTAAAACACTCTGAAGAAATAATCATCCAAGTTCCTTTTGTTTTATTTGCAAGTAACGTTTTTTCATTTCTTTTTATTACATGCTTGTTGTTACAAAACATTAATGTAATTTTCTGATTCATATAGTTACTTTATAATATACTAAATATATTATATCTCCCTTCCCTTATCTTTTATAAAATACACCTTTAGTACTGAAAATATTGTAACAAATTTGAAATAATTGTATATTTAGAAAATAACATGAAATAATTTCTATTACAATAAATTTTCCTCAATATGCGTATTATTTACCTTGTATGGATGTTTTCACCATAAAACTTTTCTATGGTATAGTTCATACATTTTGTGGTGCAAGCACTTCATTTATTTAATTAATGTAGTATAATTAAGTAAAATAAAAAGCCAGCTTGTTTTTATCTAAGCTGACTAATATTATTTACTATTATTAGTTACAAATTTTACATGGGAGGCAAATCATGAAATTAGCAAACATAAAAAAATGCTTAGCACTTGTTATATGTGCAGTATCTATGGTTCTAGCTCAAACATCATCGTCAATGTGTTTATTTTTCTTAGCCAAAGAGCCTAAAATGCCAAAATCTTTGTACAAAGTGGATTAAATTGTTTTAGCTTTTGATAACCAATTCTTGCTTAAATATACAATCTTTAATTTTAGTATGCAAAAATACATTTGCATACTTTAACTTTATAATTTTTTTGACTGTATTTAGACCTACTCCTCTTCCTTTACCTTTAGTAGAAAAACCATCTTCGTATATCATTTGAAGAGGGGGAGTGTCTTTAAGACAAGTGTTGATTATTATGAAAGATGTATAACTTTGGTTCCTTATTACAGCTAAATTAATAACCTTTTCACTACATAACGCAGCTGCCTCTATCGCATTATCAAACAAAATACCAATGATTCTACATATATCTAACTCACTTATAGCTAACTCATTTATGTCATCAGAAATTTCTATATACGTATTAATTTTTTTCGAATCTGCACTATATATCTTAGATGATAACAATCCCTTTAAAGAGTTTATTTTTATATTCTTTAGTAGATATAAACTCCTATTTTTATTTATTATTCCTTCACTTTCAGGTTGTAGTTCATTTTTATAAAAAGCTTTCAGTCCTTTAATATCATTATATTCAATAAAACATCCTAATCCATGCATTATATTAGCATAATCATGTCTAAATCTTCTAAGATCATCTGACATAGCTTCAATCATATTTGTATAGTCTATGAGGTGCTTTAATTCTTTTTCTTTATACTCATACTTCAATTTGTTTTTAATAGCCACTGTATTTAAGTGAAAAAGTATAATAACTATAACAAAATTTGATAATATACTAAGAGCATTTAGTGTCACAACAAAATTATCTAAATTTTTAATAAAATACTTATACACAAATATGTTTACATAAATTGTAACCAGAACAAATCCTACATAAAAAATTAAAGGTACTTTACCCCTTAATTTTTTTTGAAACTCATAGTATTCTATATTTGGTTTATCCACTATTTTCCTTAATAACCTACTTACAATAAAAGATACAAGCGTAATAACTATTGCTAAAGTAAAATATTCTAAAGACCGTTTTGATATACAGTTAAAATTTACATGAAAAAATGTATTTGCAAAAAATCCAGTAATAGCATCACTAACTGCAAAAACTAAGTCTGTCATAATAACTGTAAATATCGAATATGATAATTTTCTGAAATTCAGATAACTAAAGCAAATCAAAATCACAGTTGATATTGGAAGCAATAAAATTTCTTTCCCGCTTTTAACAATCACTAAATCTACTAACGTATTGATAAATATATATATGATAATTCCCTTCTTAATCTTACTGGAGCTTAGGTTGTGAAATATAATGAGAAAATTTAATGATAAAATAAAAAAGTACAAAAAGTAATATACTATGTTATACACTTATAATTATTCCTTTCTTATAATGTTTTGATAGGTAGCACTTATCACCATTTGTCATATTTACAATTAGTTTATCTTTATCAATTGATTTTATATTTCTAGTATTCACAATATATGACCTATGACATCTATAAAAATACGGCGGCAATATCTTTTCTATTTCCTTTAGGGAACAATAAAATTCTATGTTTTCATCAAATGTACGTAACCTAATTCGATGATCTTTATCCGTTTCAAAAAAAAGAATTTTGTCAGGTTGCACATTTACAATCCTATTGCCTATGTCTATAGAAAAATATTTTTTTTCTATATCATTAGTCTTCTTGAAATCACTACAGGCCGCCCTTAAACATTCAACAATCTTTACTTTCAAATTTCCCCCATTAGACTTAAGTATATAATCCATTGCTTGTACCTTATATTCAAAAGTTAAAAGAGTTAACTCGGCATGTGATGTAACAAATATAATATATCCCTTAGGATCATACTTTCTAATTATATTAGCAAGCTCTATCCCATTAATATAGCTATTTAATTCAACATCCAAAAAATAAATAAAGTTATTATCCTTAGAAAGTGCTATATGTTTAACTACCTCCTTAGGATTAGACGTACTAAGAATTATACTTAAATCAAGTTTAGAGTTATTTATCTCTTCTGTAATAATATTTTCAAGCTGCTTTCTTTGAATATTATTATCTTCACAAATTATAATGTACAACATACTAATCACCTACCTTAATTTTTATTGCTCTAACCTTTTTCTAAATTATATTATTGAAAGTAATTATTGTAATTTATTTGTATTTTTTTAACAAATAAATAATATGATTTGTTAACTATTGTAAAATAATTGTGTTTAAACATTACTTTTATGGTATAATATTACATGAAATTTGTAAAGACAAAATTTAGATAGGTAAGTGATATTTTTATGGATATAGCTGAAAAAATAAGTAAAACTTGTGCGAAATTTGTCTCTAAAAACTTAGAGATAACTGAAGATGAGTTGGAGAAGATAGAATATGGAGCTCAGGTGATTTTCGTTAATTTAGTTAAATTAATCATTTTGTTTCTAATTGCATCTATTCTAAGAGTAGCAAACTACACGTGCATTGCGATAATAAGCTTTGCTTCTATTAGAATATTTGCTTCTGGCATCCATGCAGATTCTAATATAAAATGCACTATAACAAATATACTATTATTTTTAGGCAACGTTTACTTTAGTATGAATATTGTTTTAAATAAGTATATGAATATAACTATTCTTGCTTTAAGTTTATTACTAGTTATTTTATACGCTCCTGCCGATACCGAAGATAGACCTCTTTTGAGTAAGAGATTAAGAAAAAAACTTAAAATTTATTCTATAACGATTACCTTATTCATGGGAGCTATGGCTATAAAATGTGAATCTGATGTATTTTCAAATTTAATTATTTTTTCTGTATTAGAAGCATCCTTGCTAATTACACCTATATCTTATTATATTTTTAATAAAAGATATAGGAACTATGAAAATATCAATCTTTAATTATGATTAATTTTCCCTATATTCTAATGATTGAAAGGAATAATGTAAATGTATAGCTTGAGGTATTTATCCCTAACCCTTACATATTATATTGTTATATTTATACTTCCAATTAGTTTCTACTTAAGACTAAAGGATAAAATTAACCCTCTCAATTATCTTAAACTAAATAATAGACCTTTAAAAGAAATTGCAATAGGATTATTGTTATCATTATTGTATATAATACTTCTGATAATCAGAAATTATATATACGGTTGGAAAACAATAAATTTTAATATCGGGTTACTTTGGATAAATGTATTATTAATTGGAATATTAGAGGAAGTACCTTTTAGAGGATTCATTCTCCAAAAGCTTCAGTCTAGAACAAGCTTCCTAACAGCCAACATCATAACTACATTGTTATTTGTAGTTATGCATTATCCTTTATGGCTTTCAACTGGAACAGACCTGCTACAATCTTCTGCTTCAATTGCGTTCATTAGTATCATTTTAGGGTATATTTACAAAGAATTTGATTCATTATGGAGCCCTATAATATGTCATTCTATATTTAACATGTCAATTTGGATAGGATTAAAATAAATTTGAAAAATCAAGCTACAATATAATTTCTATTGATGTAACCTTGCATCTTTGGAAATTGAACAATATTTTTGTCGCGCTTTCTAATAATCTCAAAAAGCTCGGATGGCGTATATCCGTTGTTTTCCCATATACGCGTGTTGTTTTTTGCAAGCATAATAAGATTTATAAACTCTTGCAACTGTTTTTCTTTGCCAAATACTAAATTATACTTGTCCAGAATGAGCCCCAATTCCCTTACCCCAGAGCTGTAAGTTATATAATTTCTAACTTCTTGATAGCCTTCACAGGTTTCTTTACTATATCCGAAAATGTCCCATATAAAACCACGCACATTCCACCAGTGATCGTTATCTTCATAATCCTCAAACTTGTATTTCATAAATTCGTCTTTTTCAGGGATATAGCGGGGTTTGTCCGCCTGATGCTCAAGCTGACTAGACCTTTACTGACCAATTTAGGCAGTTGTTTTCAATAGTATCTCAAGATAACTTTAGCATATTGTGCTTTTATTCCCGTTGTGTTACGGTTGTGTTATTTAGACGTAAAAAAGGCTTTCCGAAAACCGGAAAGCCTTTGTTTGGCAGGGGCAGTAGGATTTGAACCCACAACCAATGGTTTTGGAGACCACTACTCTACCGTTGAGCCATACCCCTAAGACAAAA
>JBLNDT010000042.1:0-2913 GCA_050261915.1 Solirubrobacterales bacterium | reverse complement strand
AGCCGGAAAACATAAAGCTTCAACTTCTGCAATTTCATCAATATAGCTTATTGATGCTTGTTTTATAACTATGTCCATATTATCTTTCCTTTCTTAAAGTCATAATTCTAACAGCTTCCCCAATTATTTTGAAACCTTTCTCAATATCCTTCTTCTGTACCCTTGAAAATCCAAGTCTTAAAGTATTGATTCCAGTATTATCGGTATAAAAGATGTCACCAGGAGTAAAAATTACGCCTTCCTTAATACAGATTTCAAGAATATCCCTTGAATTAATATTATCAAGTTCCAGGAAAATGTGCAGGCCTCCAGAACCCCAAAGCTTTTTAAATGGTATATATTTTCTTGCTGATTGTACCGCAAACTCATACTTATCCTTATAGTACTTTCTTGCCTTTTTAATGTACTTTTCAAAATTGCCATTCTCAAGATAGTCACAAAGCAGTGCCTGATCAAGGACGGTGGTATGTATATTCCTGCTTCTTTTTATGCTCTCCATATAATCAATCAGCTCTTCATCACCAAATACCCATCCTATCCTTAAACCCGGAAAGAGTATCTTCGAAAAACTGCCAATGTAAATTATGCCATTGCTTCCTTCTCCAAGGGATGCTATAGGTGAAACATGCGCTCCGGAATACCTGAGTTCCTCATTAAAGCCATCCTCCACCACAGGAACATTATGTTTCTTAAATATATCATAAACTTCAACCCTTTTATCCGGGGACATCACTGTTCCTGTTGGATTGTGGTAAGAAGGTACCACATATGCAAGCTTAAATTTATCTCTATTTAAAACTTCATTAAGAATCTTTGGATTCATGCCATCCTTTTCTTCAGTTATTCCTGTTATATTTAAATCATGAAGCTTCATAATTTTAATAGCTGTATTGTGAGTTGGATTTTCACATATAACATTGTCACCAGGATTGGTTAGTGCTGAAAGCACAATGTCAAACCCCTCAGTAAAACCATTTGTAATAAGTATTTTCTTTCTCTTTACATCAACACCTTTGCTTTTCATATATTCATGAATAAAGTTTATAAGAGGCTTATAACCTTGAGCATAACCGTAATTTAATAATTTATTTCCTTCTGTTGAAACCTTATTAAGAAAGGCCCTTTTTATTTCTTGAACATCAAAAAGACTTTCATCCGGTGCAATACTTTTAAAGGATATCATACCCTTTGTCCAAGGTTTTTCATGTTTTATTATGTCAAGTTTTTCTGCCTTTAAAGCATACTCAGTCACTCTCTCCTTAAAATCCAAATGCCAAATCCCAGTTTTTGATACATTTACATGGGAAACAAATGCACCTTTTCCCTTTAAAATATAAATCAAACCTTCATCTTGGAGATACTCATAGGCACAATTTACAGTATTTCTGCTTACCATAATCATGGCTGAAAGTTCTCTTGTGGAAGGAAGTTTTTCATTTTCCAAAAACATGCCATTTAATATTAATTCTTTAATATAATCTCTTAATTGAAGATAAACAGGTCGTTTTGTATCTGCCTTAAACTCTGAAAACATAACCTCACCTCAATTATATTTTTACATAAAAAAAGAAATAAATAAAGACTGCAGAAAAATAATCTCTGCAGCCAATTACTTATCTATCTACTTTTAAAGAAGACTCTGTTATAGCATCTAATAGCTCTGTGAAAGACATCCCAGCTGCCCTTGCCCCCTTTGGGAAAAGGCTGTTTCTTGTCATTCCAGGCAGTGTATTAAGTTCCAGTAAATAAGGTACTCCATCCTGCACAATCATATCCACCCTAACAAAAACTTCACATTTAAGAATATCCCAGCAGCTCTTAGCCATAGCCTCAACTTTGCTGTGAAGAGGCTCCTCAAGCTGGATAACTATTTCATCAGTGCCTCCATCTGAATATTTAGCTGTATAGTCAAAGAATTCTGCATGGGGTTTAATTGCTATAACCGCTATCATTTCACCATCAAGCATACAACAGGTAATTTCATCACCTTTTATATATTTTTCAATTATTACTTCCTTGTCATATTCAAAGGCAAGCTTTACAGCATCTTCTATATCACTCTTTTTCTTTATTATATTTGTTGCAACACTGGAGCCTCCGCAATTAGGCTTAACTACCACTGGATATCCCATTTTATCAATATAATCATAATCAAGCTGATCCATATTTCTTACACTTAACCAGTCAGCAGTATTAATTCCAGCACTTCTTAGAAGCCTTTTTGTTATATCCTTATCCATACATATACCGCTGGTTAAAGCTCCGCAGCCAGAGTATGGTATGTCCATACTTTCAAATATTGCTTGAATTTTCCCATCTTCACCAAACTTTCCATGAAGTGTAATAAAAGCAAAATCTATATCTTTACATTTAGTAAATGCATCTTCCTTTTTATCAATTAATATCTGCTGAACTTCATATTTTTCCTTGTTAAAATTATTAAATACCTCTTTCCCAGAATTTAATGAAACTTCCCTTTCAGATGATACTCCCCCAAGTATTACTCCAACCTTCATTAAACCGCCTCCATTCAAATATTATAATTATATTTTATACAATACTTCCAATAAATACAGTACCACCCCTTGATGATTTATATAATTAACTGGACTAATCTTATTTATATGTATATAATGAAATCAAAATATATATTTTTGTGGGGGGGCCAATAGGCTGAGAAGATAAAATCTGACCCTTAGAACCTGATCCGGTTAGCACCGGCGTAGGGAAGCAGTGAATAAACTTTTAATGCCATGCGTTGCTTTTCTGCAGCGCATTTTTTATTGCTAAAATCTGCCCACAATTGATGGAGGTTATAATGAAAAAAGTACTAACTATTGCCGGCTCTGACAGCTGCGGAGGAGCTGGAATACAAGCTGATCTAAAGGCCATGAGTTCCCTTGGGGTTTATGG
>JBLNDT010000041.1:0-16132 GCA_050261915.1 Solirubrobacterales bacterium | reverse complement strand
AGCACCATTGTGATTGCTGCTGTAAGTGTTGTCTTACCGTGGTCTACGTGTCCTATCGTTCCTATGTTTACATGTGGTTTGTTTCTTTCATATTTTGCCTTTGCCATTATTTGTTTCCTCCCTAAAATTAACTTTTATTTAAGTAAACTTACCCTGGTGTATTTTTATTTATATTTATTATGGAGCCCATGACCGGGATTGAACCGGTGACCTCCACCTTACCAAGGTGACGCTCTGCCGACTGAGCTACATGGGCAATTTCCCAAGATGATCTGGAGCGGGAAACGGGAATCGAACCCGCGACGGCTAGCTTGGGAAGCTAGTGTTCTACCGCTGAACTACTCCCGCGGCTATTTATATACCGATTATAAATTTTAATATAAGTATTACTATTTGTCAATATGTAAATCACTTATTACTTATACATTTTTCTAGTTTTCGTTTAACACGCTGAAGAGCATTATCTATGGACTTGGAGTGCCTATCTAAATCACAGGCTATTTCCTGATAGGATTTACCATCAAGATATGACATCAACACTTCCATTTCCAAGCTGGAAAGCACATCTCCTATTTCACTTTGAATGTGGTTCATTTCCTCTCTGCTTATTATAAGCTCTTCCGGATCTGAAACCTTTGCTTCGGAAAGCACATCAAGTAAAGTTCTGTCTGATTCTTCATCATATATTGGCTTGTTTAGTGATACATATGTATTTAATGGAATATGCTTTTGCCTGGTAGCAGTTTTAATTGCAGTTATTATTTGCCTGGTAACACATAATTCTGCAAACGCTTTGAAAGAAGACAACTTATCAGACTTGAAATCCCTGATTGCCTTAAACAATCCAATCATTCCTTCTTGATATATGTCTTCCTTATCTGCACCAATCAAAAAATATGATTTTGCCTTTGCTTTAACAAAGTTCTCATATTTGTTAATCAAATATTCTTGTGCCTTGGAATCTCCGTGTTTAGCCTGGATTGCAACCTCTTCGTCTAATTTGTCATAGAAGGAGCAAGTTAATTTGATATCGGTTACTGATTTACCCAAAATATCCCCTCCAAACATATTTAAGCCACACTATTGATTATACATTAGAAATACTGCTAGGGCAACACATTTTAGTCACTCCTGCGAATTTTTTCAAGTTTTTCCAGTATGTCTTTGTTTACAATTTCTTCTAAAGTATGTTTTTTATGGGTGTATTTTTTTTCAATATTCCCCTTAATTTTTCCTTCAGCATCTTTTACCTCGTGATAAAACTCTAACGAAGAAACCCTAACTGCTCCTCTTTGGAAAATCACCTGTTGTTCCAGGGAATCTGAGGTTACAACGCTGACATCTGCCTTTCTTCCAATTTCATCTACAGATTTTTCAATAAAAGCATCTGCAGTTTCACCTTCTTTTGTAAAAACAACATACAGCTTATCACTAACCTTCTCTTTTTTCTCAAGACTACCTTTCACCAAATGAGCATCAAAAATAATATAAACTCTATATCCATAAAAAGTAGCATAATTGTTCAATATTTCAATAAGTTTATTTCTAGAAGCCTCAAGGCTGTAATCCTTTATCTCTTTTAATTCTGTCCAATAATTGATAACATTATATCCATCTACAAATATTGTTTTCACTTTACATCACTTTTCAATCTTTGTTTTAAAATTTCATATATTAGGATTCCACCTGCAACTGAGGCATTTAATGAAGATATTTTACCCACCATTGGTATTTTAACCATTACATCACATTTTGACATGGTTAATTTTGAAATCCCCCTGCCTTCACTACCTATAACAAGGGCAGCAGGTCCTTTCATATCAGTATTATAACAGAATTCCTTTGCATTCATATCTGCCCCATAAACCCAAATTCCAGCTTTCTTTAACATGTCTATTGTGCTGTTAATATTGGTAACCTTTGCAATTCTCATATGTTCACATGCTCCGGCAGAGCTTTTATATACCACAGGAGTGACACCAACATTTCTTCTTTTAGGTATTATTATCCCATGAACACCACAGGCTTCTGCGGTTCTTATAATTGAACCAAGGTTGTGCGGATCTTCAATTTCATCTAGTATAATAATAAAAGGATCTTCCCCTCTTTTTTTCGCATAACTTATTATATTCTCAACTTCAGAGTATACAAATGGTGTAACCTGAGCAATAACCCCCTGGTGTGAACCTGTTTGGGTCATTTGATCAAGCTTCTTTCTGTCTACTTCCTTAACTACTATTTTTTTCTCTTTTGCAAGTGCCATAATCACATTTATTGATCCGGATACATCCCCTTTGGCAACAAATATCTGTTCTATTGTTCTGTCTGATTTTAACGTTTCTATAACCGCATTTCTTCCTTCAACAATATCTTCCCTAATAGGTTTATCTTCTCTGATGGTCTTTTCTTCCTTTACCGCTCTTTCGCCTTTTACTACTCGTTCAGTTTTAAAGGTCTTATTTTGTAACATCCTTTTATCTTCTCTTTTCATCAATTCACCTCATATTAAATTTTGCTATATTTTTCTCTAACTTCTTGTATTAATCCGCAGGTCATGCTGCCTTCAGGACATGTACCCTTTATACAGGATGGGCCTGCGTATTTGAATATAGTTGGACAAACACTTTTTACAAGTTTCAGCATTTGGTATGCAAGTTCCCTGATTTCCCATTGCGCTCTGTTACAGCATCTATGTCTGAAAAAGTTCAAAAGACTTCTTACATTCATTGTTACAACTATCTTTGTCTCACAAGCATTTGGAAATACATATCTTGCATCTTCAATAGCTTTTTTCTCTGCTGGGCCATTTTTCATTCCTAAATCAAGATATTTTGTCATTAGAATATCCACCAGCTCATTATAAGACTGCTGGCTTTTTTCCATGGATTTTATAAATACCTCTTTGGCTCTATTATCATTTTCAATTTCAGGCGGTATAACATATTCAAACTGTTCTAGTTTAACATACCTCTGGCTTTGCTGGGAATATGAAGCTATCCTGTGTCTTACAAGCTGATGTGTGAGACTTCTGCTAACTCCTTCAATTGCAAATGTGAATGACACATGTTCAACTGGTGACTCGTGTCCATATGACATAAGCATATTAATGAATTTTTCTATACTTTCACTATCCATTTTTTCATTCATTTTTTCAACGCCTACAGAACTGTAGCATAATTTAGCTGCTTTTGCAATAACCAGTTCAGGGTTTGGTGTATGCTCAACCATCAATACTTTTAAAGCCATAAAACTACCTCCTAATTACTTATAACCTTATCAAGAATATATTCAAGTCTTTCATTGTTTTGAGTAACATATAGATACCCTAGAAGACATTCAAATCCTGTTGCGAATCTATACTCCTGCACATCTGCATTTTTAGGAACAGTACCTGATTTTGCATTTCGTCCCTTTTTAAAAAAATACATCTCTTCCTCGGTTAAATCATCTTGAATCCTTTTAATAATTTCACTTTGAGAATGTGCCTTTACATATTTAATTGCTTCCACATGCATTTTGTGAGGAGACATCTGACTTTTTTCATTTAATATGTGAGTCCTAACGAAAAGTTCATATACTGCATCTCCTATAAATGCAAGAGTAAGTGGATTTAACTGTCTTATATCCAGCTTTAATAAATCATTCATTTGTTTGTCAAAATACATTATATCCTCCACTATGGTTAACTTCTTATTTTATTGTATCCTTAAGCTTGAGCCTCTTCAATAGAATAATGTGATTAACCGCAAATTAAAATCCCTTCAGTGCAAAGCACTTAAGGGATTAATTTAAAACTTACCTCTTTCGAGAATATTGTGAGCAAGAGCAAGATCCTCAGGAGTGGTTATTTTAATATTATTGTAGCTTCCCTCATACAAATATACCCTGTGTCCAAAACTCTCAGCTACTGATGTGTCATCAGTGAAGTTGCTCTCATTTTCTATAAGATTTTCATAACAACCCATTATAAGTTCATATTTAAAACACTGGGGTGTCTGAACTGCAAAAATTTGTTGCCTGTCCAAAGTTTCTTTTCCAAAACCATCTTTATCCTTTAATTTAATTGTATCCTTTGGAGTTACACCACAGGCACAGGCACCATACTTTCTAGCGAAATCAATTCCTTGATTTATAATGCTTTTTGAAACAAAAGGTCTTGCTCCATCATGAATAATTACAATTTCGCAATTTGTTAACATCTTCAAACCATTGAATACAGAGTGCTGTCTCTCCAAACCCCCTTCAGCAACACATTTTACCTTGCTGAAATTGTATTTTTCAATTATTTCCTTCTTGCAATAGCTTATCTCATCACTTGCACATACTAAAACAATGCTGTCTATGTATTCATTGTCTGAAAATGCTTTTAAAGTATAATACAAAACAGGCTTTCCTTTTAAATCTATAAACTGCTTGTTTATTCCTGCACCCATTCTTTTTCCTTTACCTGCAGCAACAATAACAGCCCATATCTTATCCATTATATTCTTCCTTTTGTTTTGCAAATATCATTCTGCCTGCCGCAGTCTGTAGTACTGAAGTAACAACAACATCCTTGGTTTCCCCTATGTATTTGCGGCCACCTTCAACTACTATCATGGTTCCATCATCAAGATAAGCAACACCCTGCCCAGATTCCTTACCATCTTTTATTATTTGAATTCTCATTTCTTCACCCGGAAGAACTACCGGCTTTACAGCGTTTGCAAGTTCATTAATATTGAGTACTGGTACACCCTGAAACTCAGCTACTTTGTTAAGGTTATAATCATTAGTAATAACCTTACCGTTTAAAACCTGAGCTAATTTTAACAGCTTGCTGTCCACTTCGGCAATATCTGGAAAATCCTTATCAGATATTTGTACGTCTACATTAAGTTCTTTTTGGATTCTATTTAGTACATCAAGACCTCTTCTGCCTCGGTTTCTTTTAAGGGAATCAGAAGAATCTGCAATATGCCTCAATTCTTCCAAAACAAAATTAGGTATTATCAAAGTGCCTTCAACAAATCCAGTTTGGCATATATCAAAAATTCTGCCATCAATAATTACAGAAGTATCTAATACCTTTGAATCACCTTTGTTTGACTTACCCTTCTTGTCCTTTATTTTTTCACCCTTTTTTATATTTCCAAAGAAATTTAATATTTCTTCTCTTCTTTTAATCGCAATATTGGCACCTATAACTGCCATAAAAATTGCTATAAGAACTGCTACTACAGAACCAACTACAGGTATTTTAGATGCAATATTCACAAATACAGCTGAAATAACAAGACCAACAATTGCACCAGCACTACCAAATATAATTTCAGTAGTTGAAAGCTTTTGAATATATTTTTCAATGTAATCCATAAGCTTCATTACAGCATTATTAATTCCTGGTGATAGTAAATATAATATAATTCCAAAAATAAGAGTTGATAAAATAATAATAATAATATTTTTAACCGTGCCATTGCCGAAGTAATTAATACTGGCAAAATATGATGTCTGAGTTATTGAGTTTCCAATAAAATAGCCTAATGCCAAACCTCCAATAGTAAACAGACCTCTTAGTATTCTTTTTAACAACAATTAATTTTCACCTCCCTTTATAGTATTAACAAATATTTCTTTTTTAATATCTCATATAAACTAATATATATTAATTAAGAGATTTTTTCAACAACACTTAAGGCTTTTAATAAATTATTCACTTTATTTTCCAATATATTCCCTATGAGGCCCCCTAGCAATAAATTATTTCCTGGTTTATTATATAAATAAGATGTTTTGCATTATAATTTATTGACAAAATTGTCTGAAAATAATTATAATAATTTTAGATGATTTACAAATCTTAATAAGGAGTTGAACCTCATGAAAGATGTAATATTTGATGATTTTCAAAATGCAGTAAATGAGTCACTATTAAGGCATAAAAGTATACTTGATATACTTTCTAAATTAAATGAGTCTGGAGCTCGTATAAATAGGGCCGTTGCAAAGTCGGTAACAAACTGCGGGTGCATAGAAATCAATGCATCCAAGCAGCAGCTTCCTGAGGATGATTTAGATATAGAATCCCTTAGCACCTGTCTTAAAACTCATCTTGATGGCAGTTTATGTGATAGCTGCAGGGAAGTGCTTGAACGTGAAATAGGAAATAATCTGTTTTATCTTACCTCACTATGCAATGTACTGGACTTAAATTTATATGACATATTCTTAAAGGAATATGACAAAATTGATACTTTAGGGAAATATACTTTTAGATAATAATAAGCACGAAATTTATTTCGTGCTTAAATTATTATTTATAATAATTTGTTCCCTAAGCCTTCTTAGTCCATTTTTAATTGCTTTTGCCCTTGCTTCCCCTATACCTTCAACATTGTCCAGCTGCTCATAGGACGCTTCGGCAACACCTTTTAACTCTTTAAAGTTTTTAACCAAGTTGTCAATTACACTAGAAGGTATCCTTGGAATCTTACTCAGCATTCTATAGCCTCTTGGTGAGATAAGTGTATCCACCAATGGTACTGTAGAATAACCTAATATTCTTGATATTACATCCAGCTTCAGAAGCTCTTCCTGAGATATATACTGGAGTTGTTTGTAAATCTCATTATAATCCGCACCGCTTTCAGCATAATCTCTTATCATTAATATTCCGTCCTGTTCTATGCTTCTCACAAGTTCATTAAGCTGCATGGAAATTAACCTGCCTTCATTTCCTAGTTCGCAAATATATCTTTCAATTTCTCCAACTATTCTCATAACCATTTCAGTTCTCTGTATTGACGATACAACATCAAACAAGGTAACTAAATCCTGAAATTCAAGTATGTTAAGATTATCCACCACTCTTTCAAGCACGGTTACATACTTTTCAAGAGTCTGAATTGCCTGATTTGCCCTACCGAGAATAATACTGCTATCCCTTAAAAGATATTTAATACTATTTTTATATACAGTTATTACATGTCTTCTCTGTGATATTGCCACTACAACTGTCCCCGTTTGCTTAGCAACCCTGTCAGCAGTCCTGTGCCTGGTACCTGTTTCAAAGGTAGGTATTATAGAATCAGGTATAAGCTGTGCATTTGCTATTATTATTCGTTTAATATCGCTGCTTAGTATTATAGCGCCATCCATCTTTGCAAGTTCGTATACATATGATGGGGTGTAATCTGAGTTCAAAACAAAGCCACCATCAACAATATCCATTATCTGTGAATTGTCCCCTAATACAAGAAGACCTCCAGTCTTAGCTCTTAAGATGTTTTCCAGACCTTCTCTAAGCTGAGTACCTGGAGCCATCAATTTTAAAATATTCATTAATTCTTTATCTTTTTCTATCCTCACACACATCACCCTATAAAAAAACTTTGTTTATTGCTTCTTTCAAATTTGAAACACCTAAGATCGAAATATCCTTAAAGTCCAATTTCTCTGTATTCCTTGAAGGAACTATTATATTTTTAAAACCCATTTTATAGCCTTCATTTACTATTCTTTCACAAAATGACACAGGTCTAACTTCTCCTGTAAGGCCTATTTCTCCTATAGCTAACATTTTCTGAAGTTTGCTCTCCTTTGATTTTACACTTGAAACCAATGCTAAAGCAAGCCCTAAATCTCCTAAGGTGCCTTCAATGTTCAAGCCCCCCACTACATTTACATATACATCACAATTATAAAATGATATTTTTAATTTCTTTTCTAATACTGCTAGTATAAGATTCAGCCTTGAAACATCAACACCAACAGCGGTCCTTCTTGGAAAAGCAGCTTTTGTTTCTGCTACCAAAGCTTGAATTTCAACCAATATAGGTCGTGTACCTTCCATTATACCAATAACTACAGAACCTTCTCTACCCGCCTCAGTTTCCTGAAGAAAAACTTCTGATGGATTTGAAACCTCTTCTAAGCCTGAATTTCTCATTTCAAAGACTCCAATTTCACTAGTGGTTCCAAACCTATTTTTTATAGTTCTTAATATTCTAAACTCTTCGGTTCTTTCACCCTCAAAGGAAAGTACCGTATCCACCATATGCTCTAGCACCCTTGGCCCTGCAAGCTCACCTTGTTTTGTAACATGAGCTACAATAAAAAATGGTATACTGCCACTCTTTGCAATTCTCATAAGTTCATTTGAGCATTCTCTTACCTGGGAAACACTTCCTGGAGCAGAAGAAATTGATGGTTTATACAAGGTTTGAATAGAATCTGCGATTACAAATACAGGCTTTAAATTTTGAATATGCACTCCAACATTAAGCACATCTGTTTCTGATATTATGTATAATTCTGGGGATAGTGCCTGAAGTCTATCTCCTCTCATTTTGATTTGTTCTTCAGATTCTTCTCCGGAAATATACAAAACCCTTCCATATTTTTTAGCAATATTATTTGCTGTTTGAAGTAAAAGTGTAGATTTACCAATTCCAGGTGCCCCAGATATTAATGTCAATGCACCTTTCACAATCCCTCCTCCAAGGACACGGTTTAATTCTGCAATTCCGGTATCAAGCCTTTCGTATTCACCAGATTTTATGTTTACTATGCTTTTAGGTTCTGATTTTAGTGATAATGTACCCTTCCCCATTACCACTGCGCTCCTGTCTTCTTCCACCATACTATTCCAGGAGTCGCAATTTGGACATTTTCCCAGCCACTTTAGAGATTCATAGCCACACTGCTGACATATAAATATTGTTTTTATTTTTACCATTTAATCCAACTCCTATATATATGTGGAAATATAGTTATACTCTATTTTATCAAATAAAAGGATAATATACAAAATATTTATCATATTTTGCATACTATCCATAAATTAAACCTTTTTAATAAAAGATAACTTATCTTCTATTACTCCTACCTCCACTTTATCGCCCTTTACTACATTCCCAGATAATATTTCTTCAGAAAGCTTATCTTCTACGGTTTTTGTAATAGCCCTTCTTAATGGTCTTGCTCCATAGGTAATGTCAAAGCCTTCTTTAGCAAGAAGTTTCTCAGCATCAACGTCAAATTCTATTTCAATATCTTGTTCTTTAAGTCTTGCAATAACTGAGTTAAGCATAAGTCGCACTATTTGCTGAATATCCTTTTGCTCCAATTGGTGAAAGACTATTATATCATCTATCCTGTTCAAAAATTCAGGTCTGAAAGATTTTTTCAGTTCTTCCATTATGTTATCTTTCATTTTTTCATACTGATTTTCAGAGGTCTTTTCATTTTCCATATAAAATCCCATTGATTTTTGTTTCTTGATAGTTGAAGCACCTGCATTTGATGTCATTATTATTATTGTATTTTTAAAGTTAACAGTTTTTCCTTTTCCATCAGTAAGCCTTCCGTCTTCCAAAATCTGAAGAAGTATGTTGAATACTTCTGGATGTGCCTTTTCAATTTCATCAAACAAAACAACTGAATATGGATTCCTTCTAACCTTTTCAGTAAGCTGACCCCCTTCATCATAGCCCACATACCCTGGAGGAGATCCGATCAGTCTTGAAACAGTGTGCTTTTCCATGTATTCGGACATGTCTATTCTTATCATGTTGTTTTCATCTCCAAACATGGCCTCTGCCAATGCTCTTGATAACTCAGTTTTTCCAACACCAGTTGGCCCAAGAAAAATGAATGAACCTATAGGACGTTTAGGATCCTTAAGACCAACTCTTGCCCTTCTAACTGCTTTTGCAATGGACTTAACAGCTTCCTCTTGTCCAACTACCCTTTTATGGAGTATTTCCTCAAGTTTAAGCAGCCTTTCAGATTCTTTTTCAGTAAGCTTTTCTACTGGTACATTGGTCCATTTTGATACCACAGCAGCAACTTGAGGTTCTGATATGGTTAGCCCGGATGCTTCACTCCTTGCTTTCCAGTTTTTCTTTAAATCATCTAGATTGTCCTTAAGTTCCTTTTCCTTGTCTCTTAAACTTGCTGCTTTTTCAAAGTCCTGTACCTTAATTGAATCTTCTTTTTCTCTAGTAACTTTTTCTAGTTCTTTTTCTATATCTTTCAAATCTGAAGGAGCCACAAGATTTTCAATTCTAACCTTTGAAGCCGCCTCGTCAATTAAGTCAATTGCTTTATCAGGGAGGTACCTGTCAGTAATATATCTATCAGAAAATTTCACTGCAGCCTCAATAGCTTCATCAGTAATTTTTACTCTATGATGTGCTTCATATTTGTCTCTTAACCCCTTTAATATAAGAACTGCTTCCTCCTTGGAAGGCTCCCCTACCATTATAGGCTGGAATCTTCTCTCTAGAGCTGAATCCTTTTCAATATGCTTTCTATATTCATCAATTGTGGTTGCTCCTATACACTGAATTTCACCTCTAGCCAAGGCGGGTTTTAATATATTTGATGCATCAATGGCACCTTCTGCTGCTCCAGCTCCAATAATTGTATGGATTTCATCAATAAACAGTATTATATTACCTGATTTTTTTATTTCTTCCATAACTTTTTTTAATCTTTCTTCAAATTCACCCCTATATTTTGCTCCTGCAATCATGGCTGATAAATCCAAAGTTACAACTCGTTTGTTTTTTAATAGTTCTGGAATGTTCCCTGATACAATTTTTTGTGCAAGCCCTTCTGCTATTGCAGTCTTACCAACTCCAGGATCCCCAATGAAACAAGGATTGTTTTTTGTTCTCCTGCAAAGTATTTCTAAAACTCTTTGGGTTTCTTTTTCTCTTCCTATTACAGGATCCAGTTTCCCTTCAAGGGCCATTTGGGTTAAATCCCGGCCAAATTGATCCAAAGTGGGTGTCTCAGTCTTTGCAGCCTTTCCTTGTTCGCTTGAATTACCGTTTACAGGCTCTCCAGTAAAGTTTTCAATTAGTTCCCTTCGTATCTTGTCAAAATCAGCACCAAGATTATTCAAAATTGTAAAAGCAACACCTTCCGACTCCCTTATGAGTGCCAAAAGTATATGTTCAGGACTAATATAGTTATGCCCTAAATTTCTTGACTCTAAGAGACTTAACTCAAGAAGTCGCTTTGTCCTTGGGGTAAGTGGTATTTCACCACTTTCAAAATCAATATCCCCAGTTCCTTCATATTCTTCTATGAGCTCTTTAACATCTTCAAGAGTTATACTCATATTATTAAGGATTTTTTTAGCTGTGCCATCCTCAATTAGTAATCCTAAAAGAATATGTTCTGTTCCAACGTATCCATGTCTTAACTTTTGTGCTTCTTCCTGTGAATATACCAAAACTCTTTGAGCTCTATCTGTAAATCTCCCAAATATCATATTTTTCATCTCCTCTTATAACTTTTCCTTAATCAATGCAGCCCTTGCTAAGTTTATTTCCTTTACTGCCAAACTCTTTCCAAGTTTTCTTTGGATTGTTGCTGGCTGCGTATCTATAAACAAACTATTTACAGTTCTAATATCAATATCCTTAATAATGTCCATTTCACAACCAAGCCTCAAATCTGACAAAAGCTTAAGACATTCCGATGTGGAAAGTAGTACAGCAGACCTTAAAATACCAAGAGATCTGCTAACCCTATCCTCAACTTCATATCTGTAATTTTTATAAACTTCTTCTCTGGCACTACTTTCCTGATTAATTATCTGATTAACCACTGTCTTTAAATTATTAACAGCTTCTTCCTCGCTTATTCCTAATGTAATTTGATTTGATATTTGATACAAATTACCATAAGCCTTGGAGCCTTCACCATATAGTCCTCTAATAGTCATTCCAATTTGAGACAGAGCTGCTACAACGCCTTCCAATTTATGATTTAAAGTAATAACAGGCAGATGTATCATAACAGATGCTCTTAATGCGGTACCAATATTAGTTGGACATGCTGTTAAATAACCATACCTCTCGTGAAATGCAAAATCAATATTTTCCTCAAGAAAATCGTCAATTTCATTTGCTATAACAAGTGATTTGTCTAAGTCATAACCAGAATTGATACACTGTATCCTAATATGGTCTTCCTCATTAATCATTAAACTTATTGTTTCAGCATTGTTGTAAATGAATGCAGACTTAACACTATTATTTATCATGTTGCTGCTTATTAAATGTCTTTCAAAATAGGACTTTTGAGCTAGTTTATCTGTATTCCAAAGATAAATAGTTTTAAAGTCTTTATCGTATTCATCCTTGCAATAAAACACATCTTCAATTTTATTAACAAGGTCTCTGCCCTTTTCTATACTTATTTTATGTGGAAAGAGCTCTTTGCTGATATTTCTCGCCAGCCTTATCCTGCTGGTTAAAACAATTTCATCTGATTTCATGCCCGCCCCTCCTATAAAATGTTTTGTATTTTTTTTATTTGGTCTCTTATTTCAGCAGCTTTTTCATATTCTTCACTTTCAATAGCTCTGTGAAGAAGAATCTTTAAATTATCCACTTCATTTTTACTTATGATGTCTTTTCCAATTCTTCTTGGAATTTTCCCTGTATGCTTTAAGTTTCCCTGAACCCTCTTTATCACTGGATTAATTTCATTTTCAAAACTTATATAACATTCACTGCATCCTAAATACCCATTCTTTTTGAATTCATTATATGGCATGCCACAGTTGCTGCAATTTAATTCTTGGGCTTTCTCAACCTCACCTGGCTGACTTATATATTCCATCAATCCGCTTATAAGATTTTGAAATGATAATGGAGAGTATAAATCAAACTTGCCAATAAATCCAATTTCGGCAGATTCCTTTGTACACTTTTCACATAAATTCAATTCTTGTTTTACATTATCAATTATCTTTGTAATATGATAAGTAGCTTCATTTTTTTTGCATCTTTCACAAAGCATACAGTTCACCTCTTTACTTAATATTTATAATATAACCATTAACACTGCTTTTAATATTTCTGCTCTAAGTTCATTTCTATTCTTTCCATTGCTTAAGAACCTGTCATTTATTGCAATTTTAATTATCTGCAGTTCTCTTTCGCTTATTATGTTCAATTCAAAGAGACCATTAAGCAGGCCGTATGCTCCATCACTTGTAATGCTGCTTCCTATCTTATCATTGATTATTTCTGCCAGAGGTTTGTTTTGATTAATGTCAACCCTCCTAATTAATATATGTCCTCCCCCACCTCTTTTGCTCTCAATATAATAACCTTTATCTACTGTAAACCTCGTGGTAAGAACATAATTTATCTGAGAAGGAGCACACCCAAAAAAAATTGCCAGCTCATTCCGTTTTATTTCCAACTGACTTTGCTGATTTTTCTGTAGCATGTCCTTAATAAAATCTTCAATAATATCAGACAGCCTAGCCATAAAAACACCCTTTCTGACTTTGTCTTTCTTTGACCTTAAGTTTATATTAAATAATACATTTATATAAATCAAGCCTTAAAAAAAACTAAATATAATATTTTTAACTTGTTCTATAAGATTAGCTTATTTATTCGTTGAAATTCTTTTGTTTTATTCCTATGACTTTATATAAACCGTCTTTATGAATTTCTTCATTTATTGTAATTCTATTTATTTGTAACAATTTATGTATATCTTTTTTTTGATTTTCTTCTGGATCATTTACTACAGCAATAAGATTCTCATTGTTTTTAACCATTGCTAGATATTTATCTATATTTTTTAAATCCTCATCATCAAGCTTTCCATAAATATTTAATTCATAGTTTGACATATACAATCTCCTTTTATTTTATTATTTGTAGTATGTCAATAATTATTCAATTTTAATGAAAGTGACCGCTGTTTCCAGCAGTCACCAATATTAATCTTCTTCTAATTTATGTTTTGCATTTTCAATTATTTTATCAACTTCTGTTGCAGGTACTTCTTCATACCTTTCAAATCTCATTGTGAAGTTTCCCCTTGCCTGAGTCATTGATCTAAGGTCTGTAGCATATTTGAACATTTCGGACTGTGGTACTTCAGCAACAACCTTCTGCAATTTGCCCTCTGGTTCCATTCCTAGAACTCTTCCACGTTTCTTATTTATGTCACCAATAATATCACCCATATAATCTTCAGGAACCATAACCTCTACATGGGCAATTGGCTCTAAGATTACCGGCTGTGCTTCAGCTAATCCCTTTTTATATGCCATTGATGCTGCAACTTTAAATGCCATTTCTGATGAATCCACTGGATGATATGAACCGTCATGAAGAGTAGCTCTTAGCTTAATGACTGGATATCCAGCCAAAACTCCATGTACAATACATTCTCTTAAACCCTTTTCTACTGCAGGAATATATTGTCTTGGAACAACTCCGCCAACTACCTTATCAACAAATTCTAATTCATCTTTTCCATCATCTCTTGGTTCAAATTTTATTTTAACATCACCATATTGTCCGTGGCCACCAGATTGTTTCTTATGCTTACCTTGAACATCAGATGCTTTTCTTATTGTTTCCCTATATGGTATTTTGGGTACTTGAAGTGTTACCTCTGCACCAAATTTATTTTTTAATTTATTTGCTATTACATCAAGATGTGTTTCCCCTTGACCAGATATAATAGTTTCAGCATTTTCAACATCTCTTGAAACTATAAATGTAGGGTCTTCCTCCATAAGCTTGTGCAATCCTGTAGATATCTTATCTTCATCATTTTTTGACTTAGGCATAACTGCTAGAGATATAGCAGTGTGCGGGAAGTCTATTTTTTCAAACTGAATTGGATTTGCTTGGTCACACAATGTATCTCCAGTACCTGTATATTGCAACTTGGCAACAGCTCCAATATCCCCAGCCACTACTTCTGCAGCATTTATTTGAGTTTTTCCTCTTACAAAATATAATGAACCAAACTTTTCATGTTTATCCTTTGTTGCATTATAAACTGTGGAATCTGCTTTTACCTTTCCCCCCATAACTCTGAACAAGGAAAGTTTCCCAATGAATGGATCTGCAACAGTTTTAAATACGAATGCTGAAAAAGGTGAGTCTTCATTTATTTTGAAATCTTTTTCTTCATTAGTTTTTAAATTTGTTACCTTTATACCTTCTGTTTCTTCTGGTGAAGGGAAACATTCGATTATATCTTCAAGCAATGTTTCTGTTCCAATTCCTAATGCAGCAGAACCGCACATAACTGGAGCTATATCACCTTTACTGCATCCATTAATAAGTCCATGATAAATTTCCTCATCACTTAAAGTTCCTTCATTGAAGTATTTATCAAGTAAAACCTCATCAGTTTCAGCAACTGCTTCAGTTATCATATTCTTACATTCATCAACCTTTGCTAACAACTCTGCAGGTATTTCTGTTTCTTCCATCTGATGTGTCTCTTCGTTAAATACCCTTGCTCTTCTTGATATTACATTTATAACGCCTTTGAAATTACTTTCCTTGCCTAATGGATACTGAACAGGTACTACTGAAATTCCAAATTTATCTTTTAATGATGCCAATACCTTATCAAAATCACTGTTTTCTCTATCCAGTTTATTTATATAAAAAGCCCTTGGAAGTTTATGATCATTTACATAATCCCAAGCCTTTTCTGTTCCAACTTGAATTCCTGAAAGAGAAGATACTACTATCATTGCTACATCAATTGCTCTTAAACCTTGAATTGTTTCCCCTACAAAGTCAAAATATCCTGGCATATCAACCAAGTTAATCTTTGTGTGTTCCCATTCGCACGCTGCTATGGAAGCAGATATTGATATTTTTCTTTTCTTTTCTTCAGGATCGTAGTCACTTACAGTGTTACCTTCTTCAATTTTCCCAAATCTGTCTATTGCCTTTGTGTAATATAATATTGCTTCCGTAAGTGTAGTTTTCCCTGAACCACTGTGTCCAATTATTCCCACATTTCTTAAATTTTTCGTTTTATAATTTTTCATAAGCAATTCCCCCTAACTTATCTCAGCCTAATTAATATTATTCTACTTTATTTTAAAAAATCCTTTTAAATTTATTAAATTTTCTAAATAATATGATTATTATATTTTTTCCAATTTATTTGTTTTTATTATAAATAAAAAAGCTGCATCCTTTAATTAGGAAACAGCTTTTAAAAACTTCAAAAAATAAAAATGGCTCCGCGAAAAGGATTCGAACCTTCAACCTATCGGTTAACAGCCGAGTGCTCCACCATTGAGCTATCGCGGAACGATTTTTTAATTTAAACCTTAAGCCTAAAC
>JBLNDT010000040.1:0-22850 GCA_050261915.1 Solirubrobacterales bacterium | reverse complement strand
ACAGAGCCTACATCAATTCCTAAGTAATACATTGTTTTTTCTCCTTTCAAGTAGATCTATAAAAGCTTCGATTCTGGTATTGTAGCCGGCCTCACCAGATATTTCATCCATGATAAGGGACATTACGGGGATTTTTAAATCTCGTGATACAGTAGGAAGCACTGATTTTGATACAATTTCAGGCATACATCCCATTGGGAAAATCTGAATTGCACCATCACACCCATCTTTAGAAGCAAGAACTGTTTCTCCTATACATTCCCTGGAGTATCCACCTACTGCATAAGGAATATATTTTTCAGCAGCCCTGTTTATTTTTAATGAATTAAGGCCAAGGGGTGACAAAATTGTATCTTTAAGCCACCAGCCAGGTGTAATTCTTCTTATTACAGAAACACCATGTTTCATGAGTTTTTCTTCAATGTTCATATTTGAATAAGGCTCTATAATAGTATATATTTCACCTATAATTGCGATTTTTAGCGGATTTTTATTCTTATCCATTTTTATATTTTTCAACATATTATTATATTTATTAAGTATAATAATCATTTCATCAGCTGATTTTGAATTTAAAGCATTTACTTTACATTTTCTGATTATATCAAGGCACTCCCCCTGATTTATCTCATAACCACATAAATATTTTGCTTTAGAATCAAGGTTTTCAATAAGCTTTATAATCTTGTATCCCTTAAAAGCCGCATTTATTTTTTCTAATTTGCTTTTATTGCTGGCTTTGGTAATTTTCGAAAACCTTGAAATAAATTCCTTTTTACCAATTTCAGAAGGATTGTCAATTACAATAAAATCTAAATTAAAGCCTTTTCTTAATAATAAATCCTGAAGAAGCTCACAGTATTCACCAAATCTGCATGGTCCGCAACTTCCAGGAATAATTACAGTATCTGCACCTTTTTCTGCTGCATTAATTAAATTCCCTAGCATAAGCTTAAATGGAAGACATATTTCTTCTGGAGAGGCTTCCAAGCCAGTATCCATTGAAGTTTTACAGTTTAAATCGGGTATTATGTATGGGATTTCAAGAGAATCAAGTATGGATTTAACCGCCAGATATGAACTTCCTAAATGAGGAAAAGTTACAATCAATTAATCATCTCCTTTCAAGCATGTCTTTAAATGCCTCAATTCTAGTTTGAACTCCTGCTTCACCAGTTTGTTCGTCTATCTTCAGCAGAAGAAAAGGAAAGTCCTTAAGCCTGTTTTTTATTAATTCAACAGTTATAGAGTCGGTGCCGCAGCCAAAGGATGATACGTATATTATTCCATGAACCTTTTTATTTCTTGCAAGATGAAGGGTAAAACCAAAGTTGTTTTTTGTAAATGTCCAAAAGGGTCGTTTGCTGAGCTCATTTACCTGGGTTTTAATACAGCAATCCTCCACCCATTGCTCAGTATATACCCCAATATTAAGCTTATTTAACTTATGTACAAGATTCATATTTACAAAGGAATCATAAATATTATATGGGTGTCCCGCCAGTGCCACTTTTATTGGGTATTTTTCCTGATGTTTTGGAATAGGATATCCATTTTTTGTTTTTGATGCTGTTATAAAAGCATTTTTTATTTTATTATTGTCATTTGTAATAAGTTTTCCTGTGTTTTCTGCCCACTTTACCATGTTAGATTTATCCCAGTAATATAGGGGATATGATGTAACAATTGGCATATGCGGGATGTTATTTATAACCATTTCAGCTAGTCCGCAGAATTTTGGACATATGTATTCATTTTTATTAAGCTGCATAAATCTGGGTATAAATAAAATATCACATTTATCTTTTAGGTAAGCTGCATGACCATGAAATATCTTTATTGGAAGGCAAGCTTCATCAATACAGCATTTTACTCCCTGGTCAAGTAGATTTTTGTTTGTATCCGGAGAAATTACAATTTCAGCTCCAAGTTCAATAAAAAAAGTTTCTATGAAGTTTTTATAACCGCAGTGCAAAAGAGCATTTGGTATTCCAACTTTCATAAAGCACCCCCCATTAAAAGTATTTATTAAAAAATTTTATCCAGTAAAATAAAAAATATTCACACCATTGGCCCATATAAAATAATTGTTTACTTTTTATTGATGTACATAGAAACTGCACTATATGATGCATTTGCATTTTTTAAGTCAAATGCTACAAAAGTCCAATTGTGAAATGGACTTATACCTTTGAAACAAGTGAGGAAAAGGGCGAAAAACGGTGATAATAGTGCAAATTTCCATGAAAAACAAAAGATTAATGGATTAATCCATTTAATGAGCCATTGACAGAAATCTTGCAAAAAAATATTATATTAATAGAAATAATTTATTGTGGAAATAATTAATATAAAAATAAAGGGAGATTTGATATGGAAAATTCAAAAAAAGAAAACTTACAGCAAAACACTTCTGAGTTAATAGTAAAATGTCTTGAAAGTGAAGAAGTGGATTATATTTTTGGAATACCTGGGGAAGAAAATATAGCATTCATGGATGTGCTTAAAAATTCACCATCTATAAAATTTATAACAACAAGACATGAACAAGGTGCGGCATTTATGGCAGACGTTTATGGAAGACTTACTGGAAAACCAGGGGTTTGCCTTTCAACCCTTGGACCAGGTGCTACAAACTTAATGACAGGAGTAGCGGATGCAAATCTTGATGGGGCTCCTTTGGTTGCAATTACTGGTCAGGCAGGAACAGACAGAATGCATGTTGAATCACATCAATATCTTGATTTGGTGGCCATGTTTGCTCCGGTAACAAAATGGAATAAGCAGGTAGTGAGACCAGATACTGCACCAGAAATTGTGAGAAAGGCTTTTAAGATGGCTGTAAGTGAAAAGCCAGGAGCTGTTCATATCGACCTTCCAGAAAATATAGCTGCAATGCCTGCCCAAGGTGAACCTCTTAGACATGCTGAAATTGAGAAAAGTTTTGCTTCCTACAGCAGTATTGAAAAAGCAGCAATAGCAATATCAAGGGCTAAAAGACCTATTATTTTAGCAGGAAATGGTGCTGTAAGAAACAGGGCTTCAAATGCACTCTTAAATATGGCGGAATCACTGAATATTCCTGTTGCCAATACATTTATGGGGAAAGGAATCATACCATTTACTCATAAACTATCATTATGGAGCATTGGCTTAACCCAAAGAGATTATATTAATACTGTTTTTGAAAAAGCTGATCTTGTAATAGCTGTAGGATATGACCTAATTGAGTATGCACCTAAAAAGTGGAATCCAAAAGGAAATATTGAAATAATACATGTTAGCCAGGAAAAAGCTGAAATTAACAAGTGCTATATACCTAAGGTAGAGGTAATTGGAGATATACCAGATTCATTATATGAAATAACAAGAAGAGCTGCAAAGCATGAAGATGTATGTTGTGCCCTTGAAATACGAAAAAAAATATCAGAGGATTATAACTCTTATGCCATTGACACAAGCTTTCCAATGAAGCCTCAAAAAATATTATATGATTTAAGACAGGTTATGGGAGAAGATGATATAGTTATATCAGACGTGGGTGCTCATAAGATGTGGGTGGCAAGACATTACCACTGCTTAAAGCCAAATACCTGTATTATGTCAAATGGTTTTGCATCTATGGGAATTGCTCTTCCTGGAGCAGTTGCAGCAAAATTAGTTAATCCAGATAAAAAAGTGGTTGCAGTAACAGGAGACGGTGGATTTATGATGAACAGTCAGGAGCTTGAAACTGCAGTAAGAATAGGCACACCATTTGTAACTTTGATATTTAATGATGAAGGTTACGGTTTAATAAAATGGAAACAAGAAGAAAGATATGGGGAATCAAACAATATAAGTTTTACAAATCCTGACTTTGTGAAATATGCGGAAGCTATGGGGCTTAAAGGATATAGGGTTACAAAGGCGGAAGAACTTATTCCTATTTTAAAGGAAGCTTTGGAACAAAAAGTACCTGTTATAATTGATTGTCCTGTAGATTATAGTGAAAACCTTAAATTAACTAATCAGCTTAAAGAGTTGAGTTAAGAAAGGAAGAGTTAAAATGAAATTGCTTCAAATAAAACCAACAATAAATAATTTTAATAATTTTAATGAATTTAAGGAAATCTTCAATATAGGCAAGGGTGATCTTATTCTTACTAATGAATTTATGTATGATGATTTTATGAAGGGACTAGGTTTTAAATGTGACTTTATATTCCAGGAAAAGCATGGAACTGGTGAACCATCAGACACTATGATTGATTCTATATTAAATAAATTAAAGGGGAAAGATTACAAAAGGATTATTGCAGTAGGCGGAGGAACGGTTATTGATATAGGAAAACTCCTTGTTATAAAGGATGGAGATAGTGCTTTGGACCTATTTGACAGGAGGATTCCATTAGTTAAAGGAAGAGAACTAATAATAGTTCCAACCACCTGTGGAACAGGAAGTGAAGTTACAAATATATCCATTGCTGAAATAAAATCAAAACATACCAAAATGGGGCTTGCGGTAGATGAGTTATATGCTGATTATGCTGTGCTTATACCAGAACTGGTTAAAGGCTTGCCATATAAGTTTTTTATAACAAGCTCTATAGATGCATTAATACATGCTGTTGAGTCCTTCGTATCCCCAAAATCAAATATATTAACCGAGGTATTTAGTGTAAAGGCTATAAATTTAATTTTGAATGGATATATGAAGTTGATAGAAAATGGAACTGAATATAGAAGTGAGATACTTGAGGATTTTGTTTATGGAAGCAATTTTGCAGGTATAGCATTTGGGAACACAGGAGTTGGAGCAGTTCATGCATTATCATATCCTCTAGGTGGAGGATATCATGTTCCTCATGGAGAAGCAAATTATGCATTTTTTACTGAGGTATTTAAAGTCTACAATCACAAAAACCCTGAAGGAAAGATTAAAGACTTAAATAACATATTGGGAGATATTTTGGGAGTATCTTCTTCAAATGTTTATCATGAATTGGCAAAAGTACTTGATAGACTTCTTATTAGAAAACCTCTTAAGGAATATGGTATGGAAGAATCAGAAATAGAATTGTTTGCAGACAATGTTGTTAAAACACAACAGAGGCTTTTGGTAAATAATTATGTGGAATTAAGCAGAGATGAAATAAGGGATATATTTAAAAATTTATATTAATAAATAAAGCAAAGTAAAACCTAAAAAGTTTTACTTTGCTAATTTTTTTAATAAAATTACTGCAAGTAGAACTGCTACTGAAGCAATTGCTATAGTGCCCCCAGGAGCTGAGTTCATATAATAGGAAAGGATCAAACCTGAAATAATATCAATGAATCCAAAGGATATTGAAAAAACAAGGGTTTTTTTAAAGCCAACATTAAGCTGCATAGCAGCAGCTACAGGCATTGCTATCATAGATGATATAACAAGTAACCCCATAATCCTTAGAGAAACTGAAATAGTAGCTGCAACAAGGAGAGTAAATAAATAGTTTATAAGTTTAACCTTTATTCCTGCAATTTTTGCACCGTCTTCATCTAATGTAATGTATACAAGTTGATTATATAGGAGTGAAATGGTAACCACTGAAATAAAACTTAATATCAGCACTGTAACAAGGTCTTCCCTAGTTACAGTCAAAATGCTTCCAAATAAATATGAATTAACGTTGGCATTTGCCTTCCCAGAACTAATAAGTGTTATAGCTATGCCAATGGAAAGAGTCATAACAATAACTAGTATCAAATCTCCATGTTTCCTGAAATATGTTCTAAGTTTTTCTATGAGCAGTCCACAAAGTGATGTAAATATAAAAGCAGAAACAATGGGGTTTATTCCAGTTATTATACCAAGGGCAACACCTGCAAAGGATGAGTGGGATAATGCATCTCCCATCATAGAGTATCTTTTTAAAACTAGAAAAACTCCAACCGAGGGACATAGTATTGATATAAGGACTCCTGCCATAAGGGCATTTTGCATAAAACTATATTCTAACATGGATATGCTCCTTCCAGGTAATCACTTATTGGAAAAACCTTTGATGTACCATTCTCAATTTTACATATATGGGTAGAATACTTTAAGGCTGCCTGAAGGTTATGTTCCACAGAAACAACAGTAATATTGTGATTTTCACTTAAATCTTTTAAAGTAAAATATATTTCCTGCTGACTTTGCATATCTATTCCTGTGGAGGGCTCATCAAGAATAAGCAGTTCGGGATTTCCAAGAAGTGCCCTGGCGATAAATACCTTTTGGACCTGGCCCCCTGACAAGGTGCTTAGCAGATTGTTCCTAAGGCTGTATATACTCATTAAGTTTAAAACATCTTTAATTTCATTTGAATCGTTTAATTTTAACACTTTATAGTGACATTTTAATATTTCATTAACTGTTATAGGAAATTGGGAGTTTATGTTTTCAACATGCTGAGGGACATAACCGATTTTTGAAGTATTAACAGATATACTTCCTGTACATGGAATAAGGAGCCTTAGCATAAGCTTAATAAGTGTAGTTTTAGCACAGCCATTATCCCCTAAAATAGACATATAACTTCCCTTTTCTATATGAAGATTAATTTTATTTAATATGAAAGGTGTTTCACCAGTATATGAAAAATTCATGTTATCTATATTAATCATGAGAAACCCTCCTTTGTTCTTTGACAAATATTGGTCCTAGTAGTATTATATATCTAGATGCAAATAATTTGCAACAATTAAATAAATAGTGTAAGGTGATGTTTTTGAATAAAAAAATATGTATATTATTTTTATCCCTTCTTGCTGTACTTTCTTTATCCGGGTGCGGTAAATCAAATGAGAATGTGGATAATGGTAAAATCAATGTAGTAGTGAGCTTTAACCCAATTGCTGAATTTACAAAGGCAGTTGGAGGGGGTAAGGTTCAAATTTATACAGTAATACCAAATGGTACAGAACCTCATGATTTTGAAATTAAAGCCCAGGATTTAAAAGAGATATCCAAGGCTGAAATTTTTATTTATAACGGACTAGGGATGGAGCCCTGGGTAGATAAAACAATTTCTTCAATTGAAAATAAGGACTTAATAAAGGTCAAAGCTTCGGATAATTGCTATTTAATAAAAAATACAGAAGCGGATACTATTAAAGAACATGGTGAGTATGATCCACATACATGGCTAAGCTTGAAAAACGCAAAAATTGAAGCATTAAACATAAAAGATGCTTTAATTAAAGCAGATCCTGAAAATAAAGGATATTATGAAAGCAACTACTCTAAATTTGCGTCATCTATGGATTCTCTTTATGATGAATATAAATCGAAATTTGATCTAGTAAAAAATAAAAACTTTGTTACTGGTCATGGTGCTTTTGCATATCTTTGCAGGGATTTTGGATTAATGCAGGGCAGTGTGGAAAATGTATTTGCAGAAGGTGAACCAACACCAAAGAAACTTCAGGAACTGGTGGACTACTGCAAAAAAAACAATGTTAAGACTATATTCATGGAGGAACTTGCGAGTCCAAAGGTTTCACAAACCCTAGCAAATGAAGTTAATGGAAATGTAAAAAAAATATACACACTAGAAAGTCAAGAGGATAATAAAGATTATTTTGACAGCATGAAAGACAATCTTTCAGAAATATATGAAAGTCTTAAATAGAAAATTTAGAGCAGTGAGTTTGGTTTAAATCAAATAATCACTGCTATTTTATTTAGTTAATAAAGTATTAATAAAAATACTATTTAAAAAAGATACTATATATTGTACAATGTTAAGAGATATGCACAAAGAAAGGAAAATTTTATGGCACGAAAAGACAAAAATATGTATAAAAGAAAATTCAAATGGAGAGTTGTATTAGCCTTTATAGTTTTTGAAATGGTTTTTACTGCAGTTACTGTTCCATTTATAATCTATCGGGGACCTTTTAATAATGTTAAGAAGACTCTTGTAGGAGCTGCTATGTCAACTTTAAGCCATCAGTATATAGCTACTACATTTTTATCTGATGCTGAAATAAAGAGTATTCTTAATGAGGACACAGTTGAAACAATCCAGCAGGGAGTTAATATATTAAAGTTTAATAATAAGCATGATGCAAACATTGAAAGAGAAGATATCTCTGAAGGTGGAAAGTTTAAAGGATATATGCTTATAGTACACGATCCAACCAGGGTGAAGGTTGGTTACAGCAGCAAGCTTGGAACAGAAGGTGAAATGACAAGTCAGATTGCAAGAAACAACGGAGCCATTGCAGCGGTAAACGGAGGAGGCTTTCTTGACAAAACAGGGACTACAAACTGGACAGGTACTGGAGGAATTCCGACAGGTATCCTAATGAGCGGTGGTAAGGTAATAAGCAATGATATATCTGATTTAAATAGTAAGAACGAGGTTATGGCACTTACAAGCGATGGATCCCTTTTAGTAGGGAAACATAGTCTGAATGAATTGAAAAAGCTTGGTGCTTCTGAAGCAATTACTTTTGGACCAGCACTAATAGTTGATGGTAAAACAGCAATAAAATCTGGGGATGGTGGTCAGGGGATTGCCCCTAGAACAGCTATAGGTCAGAGGAAGGATGGAACCATACTTCTTTTGGTTATAGATGGGAGACAAACAGGGAGCTTAGGTGCAACCTTGAAAGATGTTCAAAACATTATGGTAAAATATGAAGCCTATAATGCTACAAACCTAGATGGAGGTTCCTCCTCCACCATGTATTACGATGGAGAAATAGTAAATGACCCATGTGATCCGCTTGGTGAAAGATCTGTAGCTTCAATAGTTTACGTTAAGTAGCTTGTTAAGGAGAGTGTGGAATGAAAAATATTAAGAGAATTGTTATATGGGCTTCCTTGTCTATAGTGCTTCAGTGCGGAGGTTTGTTTTATGTAAATAATTATTATTTATCCGACAATACAAATATAACAATTCAAAAGGTAACAAACAGCAGCAGTAAGAAGGATGCAGAAGTAAACATACCAACAGGGGCTACAAATGTTAATGTTTCATATAATGGACGATATATTTCCTATTATGATAATGAGATTTTGAAGGTAATAAACACTAAAACCGGTGAAGAAAAATCTGTAGAATTTAGCTCAGGAGTCAAGGTGTCATATTATACCTGGATGCCGGACCGAAACAGAATGCTTATTGCAGAAAAAACAAGTTCAGGTTCAAGCAATAAATTTGAACTAGCCTATTATGATGTGGATAAGGATTCAAAGGATAAGATAACCGATTTAGCATGGGCAGACAAGAAGGCCGAAGTAAGCCAAATACAAGCTTCACCTTTAACCAATGTTATATGTATAAAAATATCCTTAAGTGGAAACAGAAATGGAATTTATTGGATAAATATTATGAAGCAGATGAAGAAAATAGATACCAATGCATATGTTATAGGTAACATAAGACTTGTCCCTCATGAAGACAAACTTTTTTATGAAGATTTAACTTATAATAAGATTTATGTTACAGGTGAAAGCACACCAATAACCATTCCTGGAACATCAAACATCTGCCTTATAGCTACTGACTATAATGACAATGTGTACCTTGGCAACAATGTAAACGGTAAGGTAAGTAAAATTTATTACAAGACAGTAAATTCAAAAGGAAATTTCACTGAATTAAATATTGGCAGTGAAGTGGATAAAAGTGATATATTTGTAACTTCAAAGGGGAAAATATATGTTAATGACAATTTAAAGGGTGTAGTAAAGGAACTATCCAGCGGAAAAGAGTATAGCTATACCGGTAATTTTGTTCAGATTTTTGAAGATGGAATTGTTTCAGTAAGTGATAATAAAGTTGTAAAAACATTTTTTAATTAACAAAGAGCAGCTGGTTTCAGCTGCACTTTGATTTTTTACAGAAAGGAATGATATTTTTGGAACAGCAAATACTTGAAAAAATATATTTAATACCAGCAATACTTATTGGGTTGACCTTTCACGAATTTGCCCATGCCTTTGTTGCAGATAAACTAGGTGATAAAACTCCAAAATTCCAAGGAAGATTAACACTTAATCCTTTTGTTCATATTGATATTTTAGGGTTCATTATGATAATGCTGATAGGCTTTGGATGGGCCAAACCTGTGCAGACTAATCCTTCCGCTTATAAAAATTATTATAAGGATGATTTAAAGGTATCTATAGCAGGGCCCATGGCTAATTTGATCGTTGCTTTTCTTGGATCGATTCTTGTGGTTATTTTTTATAAGCTTGGATTATTAAGCTTAGCAGGTTCAGGTAATATATCATTAATATTAACTAGTATTCTTCTGGAAATTATAAGCATAAACTGCATGCTCTTTGTGTTTAATCTCATACCACTTCCTGGGTTGGATGGCTTTCATGTATTAAGAGATATATTTCCTTCATTTTTTTATAAAATATCTGACAGCATATACAGATACCAGCTTATAATATTATTGATATTTGTTGCTACACCAATTGCATCTTTTGTAGTTGGAGTACCTGTAGGGTTTTTATACAAAATGTTTATTAAGTTTATCAACTTAATGGCTTAGTTTAGGAGGATATTATGAGATTAAGAAAAAAATGGTGGGCAAGGCCTGAAATGGAAAACAGCCCATTGGTTATAACTAATCCAAAAGAATTTAAAGGAAACTGGAAAAGTGCTTTTGGAAATGATAATGAAATATATCTTGAACTTGGCTGCGGCAGGGGTGGCTTTATAACACAAAATGCTGAAAGGTTCAGAAATATAAATTTTATAGGAATTGATTTAAAGGATGAGGTTCTCATATATGCTTTGAAAAAACTACAAATGGAGGAACTTAGCAATGTTAAACTTATACCTATGAATATTTCCTGGGTAGTGGATATATTTGAAAAGAATGAAATAGGAAAAATATTTATAAATTTTTGCAATCCATGGCCAAAACTCAGGCATAATAAAAGAAGACTTACACACAGCAGGTTTTTAAACATTTATAAGAATTTTCTAAAACCATCTGGTGAGATTTGGTTTAAAACAGATGACAAAGAACTATTCGAGGCTTCAATTGAATATTTTAAAGAAAGCGGATTTGAAATAACATATATCACCTATGATCTGCATAACAGCAGCTTTGAGTATAATATAGTTACAGAGTATGAAGCAAAGTTCACATCCCTTGGAATGAAAACAATGTTTTTAATAGGTAAATTGAAATAAGAGCATATGCTCTTATTTTATTTTATATTTTTTTGCAAATCCAAAGGGGGAGTAGGAAAGTTTTGCAGCCCTTAACCCTTCAATACCAAGGTCTTGTTCTCTGTTTATGTAAGGTATATGTTTAAGGTATCTTTCTACAAAGGTTTTATTTATGTAATTATATAAGCCCCGAATTTCTGAATCAGCTTTTTCAACATGGATTATTGCCATGTTTTTATTTACAATTTCACCCAAAGTAAAGGCGGATATTTTATCATTGATATATACAGCCATTCCTATAAGGTTAAGACATTCCTTGTTAATAAGGAGTTCTTCTATTGATTTAAGTTCTGAAAGCAAATAACCTCTGCAGAAATTTTTATAACACCATTCTTTGGCAGCTAAAATGCATGATTTTGTTAAGTCCTGAGTTAAATCCACATCCAGGTGTTCTATATTATTTATAAAATAATTAAGATGATTTTTTTTCTTATGAAGGAGCTTACCTGAAAGGTTTATTAATTTTTCGCTTTCATATATGTAGTCAAAATTGTCCCTGTCTTCTTCAACTTCATATTTATCTTTAAAAACTTCAATAAAGTCATGGATAAAGGTTGTTTCAGCATCTTTAAAAAGATAATCCATTTGATTTTCTTCTTTATACTTGTATAGTATTTCAACAATTTCCTTTAGATTTTCTTTCTTATAGTTTAATGGCTGCATAAAGTGACTACTGCCATCAAAATCGATTTTTTTTATTATTAGAACCCCATTAAGAATTGTATATTGAACTTCACATGCATTTTTCCACATTACCAGGTTTGCAAAAGAGTATTCACAAGTTTCAAAATTGTATGGAACAATATATTTCTTAAAAATGTACCTGTCATCTAAAGTCAATGGCTTAAATTTAAGCATAATTACACCTTCCATGCTAAATAATTTGTTATAATGTACGATATTAATTATATAGCAAGTATAATAAATTTTGAAGGTGTACTATAATTAAATAAAGATTATTTAGGATGTGGTTAAAGGATGAAGCTTAAGGGCAGGGTCGCTATTATAACAGGGGCATCTAAGGGCATTGGTGCAGCAATTGCATCAGAACTTGCAGCAATGGGGGCCAATGTTGTTATTAATTATAAAACAGATGAAAATGGGGCAGAAAATGTCCTTGAAGACATAAAGAAAGAAGGTGGAGTTGGCAGCATAATAAAGGCAGACGTATCAAATTATGATGAGGCAGGAAAACTTGTAGAAGAAACTGTGAAAAAATATGGGAAAATTGATATTTTAATAAACAATGCAGGCATTTCAAAAATTGGCCTTTTCATTGATATGAGTGAAAAAGACTGGGATGAAGTAATGAATGTAAATTTGAAGGGTGTATATAATTGCACTCATAATGTATTAAAATATATGCTTCCTCAAAAAAAAGGATGTATAGTCAATATATCATCAATGTGGGGAGCGGCAGGTGGTTCCTGTGAAGTAATATATTCAGCTACAAAGGGAGGTGTGGATTCTTTTACAAGGGCCCTTTCAAAAGAACTGGCACCAAGTAATATACGTGTTAATGCATTGGCACCTGGAGTAATTGAAACCAGTATGAACAGCTTTATGAATGATGAGGATAAGGCGGCATTAGAGTGTGAAATTCCACTGGGATACTTTGGAAAATGTAATCAGGTTGCTAAGGCGGCAGCATTTTTATGTTCCGAGGATTCAGACTATATAACTGGTCAGGTGATTAATGTTAACGGAGGTTTAATATAGAATTAGCATATTTGTATTGGGGGATACGTAATGAACAAATTAGGGAAACAAATATTGGCATTATCCATCGTAACTGCTTTTTTTTCTATTTTCATTTTTTCAGCATCATATTTTTACATATATAATAAAATATATTCAGATCTCCAAAAAACATCAAGAACTGCGGTGGAAAAAGCTGTTAAGGCAATTGATGGTGATAAGATTTCCGCAATTATAACAGAAAACAACATGGATAGTACTGACTTCAAGGAAATGTATGATTCTATGATAAGGTTTAAGGCAGATAAAAATGTTAGATACCTTTACACATTTAGCGAAATTGATGATAAAAATGTTGCATATATAGTTGACGCATCTGTAGAGGATGCTTGCCCAATTGGAGAAACATATCCTATTGATGAGGATATGAAAAAAGCCTTTAATGGTGAGGTTGTAAGTACAAATAAAGTTGTTACAGATGAGTACGGTTCTTTCATTTCAGCATATGCACCAATAAAGGATTCTAGTGGAAAGGTAGTTGCAATTGTTGGAGCGGACCAGGACGTAGGAATATATAACAACATAGCAAAAGTGTTGATCAAGTTAATAATATTAATAATATTTTCTGTAATATTCATATCTATTGTTCTTGCGGTTGCTTTTTCAAAGAAATTAAACAAATCAATAACAATAATAGAAACAAATCTGGGCTTGATGGCTGAAGGGGATCTTACAAATCCTGTTCTTGTTAATAGGAAAGACGAGATTGGAAGAATAGCAAAGGATATTGATGCTGTAAGAATTAGCAATTCCGTATTATTATCTGAGGTTAAAGGTAATTCAAAACAAGTTTTAGACGGGGTAAATGACTTGTCATACCTATCAAATGTAATGACTGACTCTGCAGATCATGTTGCAGAAATAGTAAAAGGATTGTCTTTAAGTGCTGTTGCCCAAGCTCATAGTTTAAATGAAATTTCAAGCAACATGGCGAAATTTGGTTATGAAATTGATGAAATATCAGGACTTGCAGAAGATACTAATTCTAATGTTAAAAATATTAATGGAATGGCTCAAAGCGGAAATATGGAACTTCAATCACTTATTAAGCAGCTCTCTGAAGTAAAAGAAGTATTTAAAAATTTATCAGATAAAATAATAATTTTGAGTACACAGATTGAGAAAATATCTGACATTACTGATATGATAAATGGAGTTGCAGATCAAACAAATCTTCTTGCATTAAATGCTGCAATTGAAGCATCAAGAGCAGGTGAAGCTGGTAGAGGGTTTAGTGTAGTAGCTGATGAAATCAGGAAATTGTCTGAACAGTCAAAGGATTCTTCTCAGCAGATTAATGAATTGATAAAAAATATTTCATCAAATTCAAAGGAAGCAGTATATACCACTGAAAATGTTTCGGAAAAACTTAATGAGCAGATCAATGTAATAGAAACCTCCTTGCTTTCCTTTAAAGCAATTATTGAATCAATAGATATAATTGTGCCAAAGGTTGAAAAAATAAGGGATTCAGCTATAACTATCAACTCTGAAAAAAATGTAATACTAGACAGAGTTAAAGAGCTTGATAATTCAGCTGGAGAAACCTCAAGTTCTGCTGTTACAATTTCCAATTCTGTTGAAAGTGTAAGCGGAGCTTCTAGAAAAGTATGCCACACCGCTGAGACACTTAATGAAATGGCAGTAAATATGATGAAACAAACAGACAAGTTCAAATTATAATTAATGAGGTATGCCTGGCATACCTCATTAATTTTGTAAATTTATATATAAAATTACAGTAATTTATGATAAAATGTAAATATTGGTATTTATTATAATTACTGGGGGGATTTTTGATGAATACATATAAATTTTCAGAGCTATCCTTGAGAGAAATAATAAACAATGGAAAAGTAAACATGGAATTATTTTTTAAAATAGCAATTTCCATTGTGGATACACTAATGGAATTTCAGGATAAAGAAATAGTAAATTACAGGATTTATCCTGAAAATATAATTGTGTACAAGGATCAAGGGGGGTATTATGTAAGACTTTTAAATAGACAGCAGGATTATGAATATATAAAATATATGGCCCCTGAAGAAGCAGGGCAGATCAACGCAAAATACAGCTTTAAGAAGGATTTCTATACACTTGGAATGATATTTTATGAAATGGTTATTGGAGATTCTTTAATTAAAGATGATGATAATCTTGAAATTAATTATTTCCATCTCACCTTTCAATTTAAAAAACCTTCCAATAAATGCAGGGAAGTACCACAGATACTCTGGGAAATTCTTAAAAAGCTTCTTGATAAAAACCCCGAACTAAGATATACAAGCTATTATGGATTGAAGGCAGATTTGGAGAAATGTCTAAACCAATACCAAAGCTTAGGGTTTATAAACAACTTCACCTTGGGTAAAAATGATTGTTCAGCTATTTTGTTTGAACCAAAAAAATTATATGGAAAAATGGTAATTGAGAAATGGAAAGAAAAAATATACAAGAATGCATATGAAGAAAATAAATACATTTTGATATTAAAAGGTGACCAGGGAACGGGAAAAACATCTGTTGTAACAGAATTGAAAAACGTACTTAATAAAAACAATGATTACTATATTTCTGTTGCTGTACAAAAAAAACATAAGATGCAGCCATATTTTTTTATGATTAACGGGTTTAAAACCCTTATAAATAGAATACTAATGGAAAATGAAAATAATATTTTATTATGGAGAGAAAGGTTTAGAAATATATTAGGTGATGATGTTGAGTTTATAGAAGAGCATATACCGGAATTCAAACTAATATTAGGAAATACTTCAGAAAAAAACAACAATAATAATTTGTACATGCCTAGTAACTTTATTAGTATATGTAAAAAAATAATTGAAGTTTTTACAGAAAACAATCACCTGTTTATGTTGTGTATAGATGACATTCGCTGTATAGACATTGAATCATTAAATTTCATAGGAGAATTAGTAAAAACTGAAATTAAAAATTTTTTTCTGGTATGCACATGGACTGGAACAAAGTCATCAATACAGTTTAAAAGCTTTGAGAATCAGTTGAATGAATTAAAAGCATTGATTGAAATAATTGAATTGGAATCTCTAAATACTGATGATATCAAAACCAGTTGTTTTGGAGACCTTGCAGATTCAATAGAAAATTGCGATGAGTTATGTAATATTGTGAAAATTAAAAGTGGAGGTAATCTTTATTTTGCAAATAAATTCATTAAAGAAATAAATAAACAAGGGCTTATTAAATATAATTATGAAAAAAAATGCTTTCAATTTATTATTGAAAAAATAAGTTTACTTCCAGGAAAAGAAAAGTTGGTTAATTATATAAAAGAGACTATAAGGGAACTTACAGATGAGGTTAAAGCGTTTTTAAAAATTGCCAGCTGCTTCCGAGAAAAATTTTCTATATACCAAATGGCAGAACTTTGCGATAAAACTACAAGTGAAATGATTAACTTGATTAATATATGTGTTAATAAAGATCTAATTATTGAATTAGAACCTGGAGAATATGTTTTTGCAAGCAGAAAAATTATTGAAGCTGTAAATTGTACCATGAAATTAGAAGAACAAAATGCTAACCTTATTAAAATTGCGCGGAGCCTCAAAGTAGAGTATGATAAGGGGCTGTCCACTGTTAATGTTTTTGAAATTCTTTATTATTACAACAAGGTGAAAAACGAATTAAAGGATGAGAAAGAAATATTATTTCTTGTGCAGCTTAATTTTGAAGGGGGCATATATGCTGGTAAGTCATACTCCTATTCTGATGCAGCAAAATATTTTGATATTGCCATAAATTATATAAATTCAAATTATTGGATTAAGTATTATAAACTTTCATTTGACATTTACCTTAATACAATAGATTGTTTATATTCAAATTCAGACTTCGAAAAAGCAGATTACTACAGTGATATATTATTCGAGAAAGCAAAAGGAAAAATAGATAAATGTAAACTTTATCAGGTTAGAATAAGACAGTATACAAGATGGAACAAAATAAAACCAGCTGTAAGCATGGCATACAGAGCTATAAATCTTATGGAAAGCAGTGTTATGGCTAGAAACTATTTAAACAAAAAAAGCTCAAGAGCAGAATTTAGAAAACTAATAAAGATTTTAAAAAGTAAAAAAATTAATGAGTTTATAAATTTACCTAAAAACAACAACACAGAGAAAAAGGTATTAATGGATGTTTACAGTAATTTATGGACATTAGGATACATAAGCTCAAAAAAACAAATGTGCATAGCCGCATCTCTTGGAATGTTCAAAATTTCAACCTATTACGGAAACTCTGAGAATTCTGCTTTTGGATATGCAGGAATGGCTGCAGCTTTAATTGATTTCGGTGAATATGAGCTGGGGGAAGATTTTGCACAATTAGCCTTGATGGTAAATAGTAAAGGTGATAATGCCCAACTGAATTGCTCAGTTAAATTTATTTATGGTGATAAAATAAGGAGTTATTTCGAGAGGCTTGGAGCGGGTGGAGATTATCTAGAGGAGGCATATAATTCAGCTATAAAATGCAAAGACTTAGTTTTTGCATCAAATTCTGCAATATCAATGATATACCAAAAGTTTATTTTCGGAGAAAGACTTCCTAAACTTAAATATCTCCTTGATAAAATTATTAACTCCATGAAGATAAGCAATAATGAATTAGCATGTTTATATATATTAAAAAAAGATATCACATTTTTGATGGATAATGAATGCAATACTGAGGAAAAAGTTTTTAATGAAGGCTGTATAAGTTCAAGAAACCAATTCTATTTTTGTACCTCAAGAGCTTTTCAAGCATACATAATGGGGGAGTATCATTCTGCTTTAGGGTATATAGAAAAAAGTCAGGAATTTATTAAAGAAAAAGTTAATGTTGCAGTAAAAATAATGAATAATTGTATATATTCATTGATTCTCACAAGCATATATCCAGGGAGTACAAAAAGTAAAAAGATAAAATATAAAGCAAAAATAAACCAGCTAAATGATAATTTAAAAAAACATTATGCAGTAAATGATGAAGATCAGATATTTCTTGTTTTAGCTGCTGAATCAGCCAGGATAAATGAGGATCATATCAAAGCAATGCAATTGTATGAGCTTGCACTAAAGCAGGCAGAAGTCTATGAAGATAAGTACTTTAAAGCCATTTGTAACGAGTTGTCATTTAAATATTATTTATCAAGGAATATCATGAAGATGGCAGAAATGTACTTCAATGACTGTGTAAAAGACTATGAATGTTTAGGAATAAAAATTAAAGTTAAAAAATTAAATGAGGAATATGGAAAAAATTTTTCAATAAATAGAATATCCTGGGACATTAATTTTAATGCTTTATTTAAATCAGCACAAATTATTTCAAGCGAAATGGATTACAATATTTTGTTAAAAAAATTGATAAGAATAACTATGAAAAGGGCTGGAGCGGAAAGATGTTGTCTGGTTATAGAGCGTAAGGAAAGATTATATTTACTATCGGATACCAGATCGGAAAATATGAATATAGAAATTTGCAAGGATGGAATACCTCTGGAAAACTATGATCCAATGGTAAAAAATGTTGTTTATTATGTTTCTAGGTGCAGAGAAACCTTAGTGATAGATGATGTTAAGAACACGGAATTTTATTATGGGAAAAATATAATTGAAAATAGTGTTAAATCCGTATTATGCATCCCAATTTGCTATAATAACAAGATAAAGGCAATATTATACTTTGAGAATAACTTAATCAAAGGGGCATTCAATAAGGAAGCTATCGAAATTTTGAAAATGCTTACATCTCATACAGCAACATCAATTGAAAATGCTACTATGTATAATTCAATAAAAGAAATGAATGAAAAACTTGAAAGTATTGTTTTGGAAAGAACAAAGGAATTAGAAATAACTGTAAACAAACTCAAGGAAGAGGTAGAAGAAAGAAAAATAGTGGAAGAGGCTCTTTTAGAAAGTGAAAACAGGTTAAGAACTCTTATAAACAATACATCAGACTGCATTACCTTTAAGGATGAAATGGGAAGATATGTAGAAATTAATGCTGCAGCCCAGCAGCTTCTGGGACTTGAAAAAATAGATTATAAAAACAAAACCATACTTGAATTATATAAAATAGCAGGTGGAAATAAGAAAACATTTTTTAAAATCGAAGGTATGGATAATATTGTTAAGAATGAAAAAAGGGAAATGAGGTTCAATGAAATACTGGTTAATGAATTTGGTGAAGAAAATTATTATGATATAATCAACAGCCCGGTATTTAATAAACAAGGGGAGCCAAAGGCAATGATTGTAATTGCAAGAAATATTACTGAAAGAGAAAAAGCAAAAGCTCTTAAAAAGGAATGCATCGAAAGTGCTAAACGCCTTGAGGAAATCATGGAATATGATAAGATGAGGACTGAATTTATTGCAAATATATCTCATGAGCTTCGTACTCCATTAAATGTTATTTTAAGTTCAAATCAGATGTGTGATTTTCTTGTAAATGCCCAAACACAATCTAAGCCTGTAGAAGGAATAAAAAAGTACATAGGAATGACAAAGCAAAACTGCTACAGGCTTTTAAGACTTACAAACAACCTGATAGATATAACCAAAATAGATTCAGGCTACCTAAATTCACAATTTGTTAAAGGGGATATCGTTAATTTTATTGAAGGAGTAACAATGTCCGTGGTTACATTTGCAGAAAGCAAGGGGATAACCATAATATTCGATACTCAGATAGAAGAAAAAAATATATCCTTTGATAGTGATAAAATTGAAAGAATAATGCTAAATCTCCTGTCAAATGCTATAAAATTTACCCCGCCAAATGGCTTGGTTTATGTAAATATATATGACTATTTTGATAAAATTTCTATAAGTGTAAAAGACACTGGGGTTGGAATACCAGAAGAAAAAATGCCTGATGTGTTTAAACGGTTTGTCCAATTAGACAAATCATTTTCAAGGGCAAATGAGGGCAGCGGAATAGGGCTAGCATTGGTTAAATCCCTGGTAGATATGCATAAAGGTTCTATTAGTTTAAATAGTGAAATTGGTAAAGGCTCAGAATTTATTGTAACCATCCCAGCTTACTTGGATGAAACAAAGGTGGAGGAGAAGAAATTAATAAAATGTAGTGCTGAAGAGAAAATTGAAAGGGTGAAGATTGAATTTTCAGATATTTACTTTTGATGCAGTCTTGTTTTATATATTTGATAAATGTATACTTTATATTGAAAAATGAAATTGTGGGGAATAACCCACAATTTTATTGTTACAGGAGGAAATATTATGATAGAGATTAATAATGTGAGCAAAAATTATGGGGGAAAAATTAATGCTGTAGACAATTTGAGCATCTCAATAAATAATGGTGAGGTTTTTGGTTTTTTAGGACCAAATGGTGCAGGAAAAACCACTACAATTAAGCTGATTACAGGAATACTAAATTGTGATTCTGGAAATATAAAAATTAATGGAAAGGATATAAAGGAAAATCCAATTGATGCAAAAGAGCAATTTGGCTTTGTTCCAGATAGCCCTGATATGTTTCTTAGGTTAAAGGGAATAGAATATCTAAATTTTATTGGAGATATATACAAAGTTTCAGAAAAGCAGAGAAAAGAAAAAATAGAGGACTTAAGCAGCAGATTTGAAATGACTTCAGCTCTTGGTGACCAGATTCAAAGCTATTCCCATGGAATGAGGCAGAAAATAATGATTATTGGGGCACTGCTTCATGAACCTGCAGTTTGGATATTGGATGAACCAATGACAGGTTTAGACCCAAAGTCATCATATATACTGAAGGAAATGATGAGGGAACATGCCCAAAAGGGGAATTCAGTGTTTTTTTCAACTCATATCTTGGAAGTTGCAGAAAAAATATGTGACAGGGTATCAATTATTAATAAGGGTAAAATAATTTTCACAGGCACATTAAATGAGATGAGGAATCACTTTAAAGAAAATGATTCACTTGAAAGAATGTTTTTGGAGATGACTGAAAATGAATAATGTTATTTTGCTTACAAAAATTTTGTTAAAAAATGGAAGTGGTTCATTTGGTTCAGGAAATGGAAAAAAATCAAATCGGATAAAAGTTATGTTTATTATAGCCTTTGCTGTTTGTCTTCCACTTATAATAACTATTGTAGAAGTTGTTTCCTCCATTTTTGGTGTATTGAAAGGAATAAATCAGCAAGGTTTGATTATTGCGCTTGCACTTCCAATTACAGTAATGATAATTTTTTTGTTTGGTGTATCATATACTATTAATACTTTTTATTTTTCAACGGATATTGAAATTCTACTTCCAATGCCTTTAAAGCAGTCAGAAATTCTTCTGGCGAAATTTTTAACAGTTTTGGTTTATGAGTATATTACCGAAGGAGTAGTATTAATTCCTGTGTTCTTGATATATGGATTTAGAAATCAGGAGTTTATTTTATTCTATCTTTTCAGCATGGTTATATTTTTATTGCTGCCGGTTATTCCACTAACCGCAGCTTCAATTATGGATATGATTATAATGAGGTTTACAAATATAGCAAAAAATAAGGATTTGTTTAGGATAGCCGGGGGAATCCTTGCAATGTTTATTGCATTGGGAGCAAATGTGTTTTTTCAAAGGTTTACTGCAACACTAAACAGCTCAGACATAGCAGAACTTCTAAGTAAAGGCAACAATTCTTTAATTGGAGCTATGGGGAGCTTATTTCCAAGTACAAAAACTGCAGTTTATGCGTTAATCAATTCCTCAAGTGGAAAGGGCATCCTTTATCTATTAATATTTGTTTCAATAACATTAGCAGCAGTAATTATATTTATATTTCTTGGGAATATGCTTTATTTTAAAGGAGTTATTGGTATATCTGAAACTTCCTCAAAGAGAAGAACAATAGGAAGTATCGAACTTGTAAAAATCTTAAAGGAAAGACCTGCGGTATATTCCTATATGATTAAGGAACTTAAACTTTTATATAGATCTCCAGTTTATTTCATTAACTGTGTGCTTATGAATTTTCTTTGGTCAGTTTTTTTATTAATACCATTTTTTGCTCATCCAAAAATGTACAATGATACCTCAGGGTTTATAAACAATATCCAGGGTAAAGGGGCAGACCCGATGATTGTTGCTGCAGGATTTGTTATTTCAGTTTTTATAACTTCATCAAATATGATAACCTCTACAGCAATATCTAGAGAGGGTAGAAATATTATATTTATGAAATACATACCTGTAAGCTATGAAAAACAGCTCCTTGGAAAAGTCTTGTCTGGAGTTGCTATGGGGCTTATAGGGATTATATTTTTTGTGCCTGTTGGCATCTTTTTTATAAAAATACGTTTATCTATTATTTTGTTAGCTTTGCTTACAGGGATTTTTGGAGTTGTTTTTAGTGCTTTATGTGGAATAATAATAGATGTTTCCTTTCCAAAACTTAATTGGGATACGGAACAAAAAGCAGTAAAACAAAATCTTAATGGTACAATACTAATATTTGGAAGCATGGGTTTAGGAGCCTTGGTTATTATTTTGACTCAAATATCAAATCTGAATATTATGTTTTTATCTATTGCACTTATGTTCACATTTGGTATAATTAATTGTATTTTATATAGTATGTTAAAAGGATATTGTGTAAAAAAATTAAATCAAATTGATATCTAAAGGAGATATTTTTATGAAGGATTTCATAATTGTCACTGATTCATGCTGTGATTTAGGCAAAGCTTACATTGATGAGAAAGGACTGCCTTATATAAGCCTTACCTGTAGAATTGAAGGCCAGGAATACATGGATGATTTTGGACAAGCTCTCCCTTATAAAAGATTCTATGATTATATGAGAAATGGATTTATACCAAAAACTTCACAGCCAAG
>JBLNDT010000039.1:0-7113 GCA_050261915.1 Solirubrobacterales bacterium | reverse complement strand
AATATTGTAGTAACAAGTCCTGGATTATAACCTTTTTGTTTTGTTTGAAATGCAATGGTATGGGTTAAATTATTTATCAGTAGTTGTAATATTATTGGTCCTAACCCGATCCAAGGAATATTTTGAGCAAACACTGCACCCAATATTATCCACATCCATAATACGACAATATTGATGAAGAATATATAAGGTTCGCTTAATGGCACATCATCTCTTAATGTCTTGGGAGCCAATGGGGATTTTTTATTTAAAAATTCTTTGAAACCCCCTGGCAATATATACTCTTCATATTCATGAATCATAAGAATAGGCAGATGCAGCCATAACAACCATTGGTATTTGTTTAAAGTTAAATCAGTAAACCACCAGCAAATCAACAATACCAATATTACTGGTGCTAAAACACCGCCTTCAGCTAATTGCCACATTTTGTTAATTTTTTTAAAAGGCATGTTGGTCCCTCATTTCTACTTTAATTTTATTAACTGTAAAATAATTTATAATTTTATGTCACTCCAGAGTATGCGAAATATTTCTTTTTTCCTTTTTTTCATCAATATCTGCAATTCATTTTCATCAATATTAGAAAATAATTGAACAAAAGGTAATACCATAATGGAAAACACATCCAAACTAAAAAGATTAAAAATAAACTCAGATGTGTTGATTTCTCTTATTTCACCATTCTTAATGGCTACACTAATCCTTTCTCTTAAAGCATCCATAGGAGTATTTCCTAGTTTTTGAAAAGTATTTTTAATTAATTCATATACATCTTTTCCATCGTGACTTACTTCCCATAGAAGAAACCTTAAAACATCTCTTTTCTTATATAAAAACTCAAAATGCTTATCGATAAATTCGGCTAATGTATCCTTGAAATTATTGGTTTTAAAGCTTGTTTCAACAACCGAGTAATAAAGATCTATTAAAGTGTTTTTTAGCACCTCCTGAAACAACAATTCCTTATTTCTAAAATAATAATGAAGAAGCATTTTGTTGACTCCAGCTTTATCAGCTATTTCCTGCATCCTTGCTCCACTTTTTCCCTTTGCAATAAACACATCAATTGCTGCATTTATTATGTCTTTCTTAATATCTTTTTCGTTAGTCATAACTACCTCTCATTTAAATCAACAATTAATTTCAACCATTTGGTTTAACTGTATAGTTTATATATTACCAGTAAATTGTCGATTGTCAATGATTTTTTTAATAAACATAAGAAAAAGACTGTACCAGTTGCATTCACTGGTACAGTCGTTACAATTTATTATTGAATAGGTAATTTTAATTCAAATTGAGTTTCTTGTTTAGAACTTATAACATTTATCTCTCCCGAATGTAATTCCATTACTGTTTTCACAATTGCTAGACCTAATCCTGTTCCTTCCCTTTTGTCACAAGATTTTTCTACCCTATAGAATTTATTAAACAAGTTCGTTAAATCATCTTGTCTTATTTGTTCTCCATAATTTATAAACTTAACGATAGCTACATCATTTTCTTTATCTATAATTATATCCAAATATTTCCCTTCACTAGCGTACTTAATGGTATTACTTATTATATTTTCAAATGCCCTAACTAATAAAATAGGGTCTGCATTTATTTTTAACCCTTTGCTTTTTGAGTTTATTCTATATTGCATATAATTATCTTCAAAAACTGGTATAAATCCCATAGTTACTTGTTCAATTAATTCTTCTACTCCTATTTCAATTTTATTCAACTTCAAATCTGCATTATTTATTTTAGTGAACTGAAAAAGCTGATCTATTGAACATTTCAATTTTTTAGCTTTCTCCAATGAGATATTACAATAATATTTTAACTTTTCATCATTAGTAATACCTTTTTCTATTAATTCTAGGAATCCAAGAATTGAAGTTAATGGAGTTCTTAAATCATGTGATAAATTAGTTATCAAATTATTCTTATGATTTTCCCATTCCCTTTCTTTTATTATTAATTCATTTAAATTGTAAGCCATTTTATTTACATTACTTGCTAAAACTCCAAGTTCATCTTTCCTTCTAATAGGAATAGTAACACACATGTTCCCTGTAGAAACTAAATTTAATACTTTTGAAATTTCTTCTATATAATCAGTAATCTTGTTCATCTTTTTTATAAATATAAAACACATCAAACATATAAATACGAATAAAATAACTAAAGTACATATTGTCATAACTGTCCTATTATTGTTATAGGCATTGGTAAAACTTATATAAAGGCTTTTATCTAAAATATGTACTATTCCAAAACCTAAAATAAATAATATCATGGTCATTATAAATGCCTGAACTCCGCTGAGAAAAAAATTGATAGTTACGTTATACTTTATACTTTTACTCTTCAATTTTATATCCAACTCCCCATACTGTTTCTATAACCTTTGGCTCCTTAGGGTTAGTTTCTATTTTTTCTCTGAGCCTCCATATATGAACCATAACAGTATTATTTCCTTCAAGGTATTTCTCTTTCCAAACTTCTTTGAATATTTCCTCAGCACTAAATACTTTACCTAAATTATTTGCTAATAGTAACAAAATCTCATATTCTATTGGAGTCAATTTTAATTCTTTACCTAATTGAGATACTTTGTGATTTTTTTTGTTTATAGCTATATCTTTAATTACAACAATATCAACATCTATAGTTTTATTGCCTTTTTCATTTAGAAAGACATATCTTCTTATTTGAGATTTAACTCTTGCAACAAGTTCCATAGGATTAAACGGTTTTACCATATAATCATCTGCTCCAATTGATAAGCCTTGTATCTTGTCCATATCCTGACTTTTAGCACTTAGCATTATTATTGGTATATTGTAATGTTTTCGTATTTTCATACATACTTCATATCCATCCATATTTGGCATCATTATATCTAAAATAACAAGTTGAATATTCTCATCATTTATTATTTTGATTCCTTCAAAACCATTATAGGCTTTAAAAACCTTATAACCATCATTAATTAAATATACTTCTATAAGTTCTACTATTTCAGCCTCATCATCCATAATTAAAATGTTAAACATATACTATTTGTCCCCTTATTCAATACTTGTCCATATTATACTATATTTTATAGCCTAAAAGATTAAAGTAGTATAAGAACCATATAAAAGTTAAATTTGATATATTTAAAAATATACAGTACACTTTTATTCTTATTGATACATTCCGCTTAAATAAAAAATAAATTGATAAAACTAAATTAAAAACAGCCCCTATGGTTGCTATAATTAACATACTTAAAAAAAAGTAAATTAAATATATAAAACTGGAATCATTATTATAAATCATAATTACTGCTAAAATTATTGTTCCTAATATTCCAATGCTGTTAAATATTTCTATAAATATGTTTGAAAACTTGAGAATTTTGATAGCTCTCGGTATTTCTAACTCACTATATTTTTTATTTTTTCTTTTAATGAACAATATCACTAATAAAATTGCATTTATAATAAATATAAATATTGAAGTACCTAAGGCTGTTATAATAAATCCTCTCTCATCATAAAATTTTATCTTTTCGAAGGAATTTTCACTTACATCGTTAAATGCATACTTTACATATCCTTTCTCATCAGCTCTAAAAACAAATTCCCCTCTCCCATCTTCTCTCAAAAACACTCCATTTTTTATTTCAACAAGTTTGGTTGTAATATCTTTTTTAGCTAATGTGAATTCATGTAGATTTAATGTTCCATCCTTATTGTCTTTAATCGCCATATCCATTGAAGAATCAAAAAGTACATTTAATTTCATAATATTAGTTTTCGATGTTCCATCATAACTTCTGTAAGTTCCTTCATATTTACTATAATCTTTGCTCACATTTTTTTCAGCAGCATAAAATTTATCATTATTTTCAGGATAAAAATAATTTAGAAATTCCTCTTCAAAATCGAAGGGAAGTGCACTTAATGAATTAGTTGCAACATATACTCCTAAATTATCCTTTGGAACTAAAAATAATGTAGTAGTGTATCCAGCTGCCAAAGCTCCTTCATGCTTTATTATTTCTTGACCATTTCTATAACCTCTAATAAACCCAAATCCCATTCCTGGTAAATCCTCAGAATTAGAAAATTGTTTGTTGTGCATCAAAGTTAATGTATTTTTACTTAAAATACTGTTATTTTTAAACTGTCCATTATTTAAATTCGCAATAATAAAATTCTCCATATCTCTAGCCGTGGCGATTATTCCAGATGAACCTGAAGTATATTGATATGGCAAAGGATTGGCAACATAGTTATCACCATCATATGTATAGCCTATAGCCGTGTAATTACTTTTTATCCTAACTGAGCTATTATCCATACTTAATGGTTTTAATATTTTTTCTTTCACATATTCCTCATAACTACCTCCAGAAACTTTTTCAACTATATACCCCAAAAGATTATAACCCTCATTTGAATATCTACTAATAGTATTCGGCTCCCCAACAACAATGGGTGTGTGAGTACCCATAAAATATTCTTGCGATTTTATGGATTTCTCATCAGTTGTAGTTCCATTAAGTTCACTTGATTCATCAAGTCCGCTTGAATGGGTTAATAAATTTCTACAAGTAACAGGCTTATCATACTTATTAATAACTTTATATGGACTTATATAATCATTAATATTTCTATCTAAATCTATTTTCCCTTCTTCATATAACTGCATTATAGCTGTTGCTGTAAATAACTTACTAACAGAACATGCAGGAAAACTTGTTTTATCTGGATCAACTAGTGCTTTAGATTCTAAATTGCTATAACCATAGCCCATCTTAAATACTTCTTTATTATCCTTAACTACAACAACAGATGCTCCTGGCACTAAATACTTTTTTATTCCCTCATTGAAGTATTTATTCATAAAACTCTTAATATCCTCATTATTACTTATAACTCCATGCACCTGTTTAGATTGTTCCTGTGCTTTTACTTCTTTTAAAACAAAGTTATTACTTAATGAAACTGAAACTGTAATAATAATTAATAATAACCCTATTACTTTCCCTGATTTTTTTAATGTTGTATTCATAAGATTCAACTCCTTAACTTTTTCATAATTAAATCTTACATGAATACAATATTTTATTTTTTACTTTTTTCTTACGAAAATTTTAATCTTTTATATTTTTTTCTGTTATAGAAACAGCTATGAGGCTATTCTTAAGATTTCTCCAATCTACAAAACCACCACAATACTTAAATAAATATTGTGGTGGTTTTGTTGGAGGCAAAGCGCACTTTTGAAACCTATCTGCTACATTACTGGTGCTGTGAGCAAGGGATACTGCTTCAATATCCTGACTAATATATTAAGACCCTTTATTAGCTGCTCATCATTTTTTACCATACCTAGAGAAATTCTCACTGAATTTGGAGGCAGTTGGTTTCCTACATAAAATTTATGGGCTGATATTACTCTTACTTTTTCCATCAAAGCAATATTTTCAAAATCAGCTGAGGACCAGCCCTTTGGAAGGTTAAGCCATAAGAACATACTGTTTTCAGTAGTTTTAAAGGAAAAATCCTTAAGTATATTTTTTGCTGTTTTGAGCCTTCTCTCAATAACCTTCCTTTTCTTATTTATTATTTCCAAAGCCCTGCCGCTTTCGATTAAGCGTGTCACAAGCTCTGCGCTAATAGCCGGGGCCATCCAAACCGTATTTGTAACAGTCTGAGTAAATTTACATAAAAATCTATCCGGCACAGCAGTAATTGCAATTCTAAGTCCAGGTAGGAGAGCTTTTGACATACCGCAGATAAAAATACCGTTATCAGGTACAAGCGTAGTAAGGGCTGTCCTTTCAGTACTATTTGTAAAATTATATATATCATCTTCAATTAAAACTAATTCATATCTAAGTATTATGTCTGCAATAGCCCTTTTTCGCTTAACCGACATAGCAGTAGCTGTTGGGTTCTGCATATTTGGCATAAGATAAATTCCTTTTATTTGAGATTTTTTGCACGCACTTTCAAGACTTTCAGGAATCATCCCCTCTGAATCCATTTCAATAGGTTCAAGTTTAATCTGGCAAAGCTTGGCAGCATTCTTGAAACCGCTGAAGGTAAGTGAATCTACTGCTATTCTATCTCCTGGTTCAAAAACTCCCATCAAGCAGCAGTTAATTGCATGGGTAGCTCCTGCACATATCACAATGCGGTTAGCATCCGCCTCTAATCCATATTGCTTTATCCATATCGAAGCAACTTCTCTATGTCTTCTAAGACCTTGACTTGGTATATAATCAAAAAGTAATTCCATTATCTCATTTTCTGCAATAGAAATAAGCAGGTTTGATAAATCATACCCTTCCACCTTTGTAGAACCTACCAAACCAAGCTCAATAATTTCATCATCCCTGTTAAGAAGCCCAGGCAAAGAAGTTTCTTCTTTTTCATTTCGCTTTACATAAGTTCCACTTCCTACAGCACCTGAAATCAGTCCTCTGTTTTCTGCTTCCTTATACGCTCTTGAAATTGTAGTTAGATTAACTCCTATTATCTTGGCAAGAGATCGCTGAGGAGGCATTCTTTCACCTGGCTTAAGAACACCAAGCTGAACATCTCTTTCGATTGCATCTGCTATTGCAACATATAACACTTTATCAGTATTTATAATTTTAGGATTCCACATGGTTCTTCTCCTTTTTCAAATTGTATGACAAACAATAGTCCATTGACTTAGCTGTTATTAATTATATAATAAAGTTAAATACACCCTTTTAATAAATAAAGGTCATACATTTATAATATCACTTAATTTTTAGTCATACAATTTTAAAGGAGATTTTATTATGAAACAATTTTCAATCCGTTTATTACGTTTGATATTAGGACTTTTTCTCTATTCAGTTGGGATTGTTGTTACTATGAGTGCCCATATAGGGTATGCTCCCTGGGATGTTTTTCATGTTGGACTTGGAAAAGCTGCTGGAATGAGCATTGGAACCGCTTCAATTCTTACTGGATTGGTTATTGGAGTAATAACAATAATGCTTGGAGAAAAGCTTGGTCTTGGTACAATTTTAAACATGGTGCTAATAGGCTGGTTCCTTGATATTATTATGAAATTAAATATAATACC
>JBLNDT010000038.1:0-4304 GCA_050261915.1 Solirubrobacterales bacterium | reverse complement strand
ATCAAAAAAAATAATCCCGCCCCAGAGTTGGGGCGAGATAAAACGCGGTTCCACCCAAATTAGCAGTAAAACTGCTATCTTTAGCCCATTAACGCTGGGACACGATAAAACTTACTAGATTCGGCATATAGCTCCAAGGTGGTATTCAACAGTGCTTGTATAGGAAGCTTTGCAGCCTTGGACTTCCCTCTCTTAAAACAGTTTACTATCTACTTTTCCTTATCACAGCTATTAATCCTATTCATTTACTACATTATAATTCTTTGATTTATCATTGTCAATGCTATTATACCTAAAGTTCCTTTATAGAACCACACAATCTGCAGTTATTACATAATTCAACTCTGCCGGAAAATACTTTTACTATGGTATCTATTATTTCTTCATTTATTGCATTTTCAACCTTGTGAATTACAATTCGTTTTGGTGAATTTGCAATCAAAAGACTTATAAGCATATCGTCTCCATCTGAATCTTCTTCATTTAAATCATAGATTTCATTATAAAGGGATTTTTTAATATCCTTGTTTTTCCCATCTCTGTATTTGTAATCCCCCATTTCATCAATAATAATGTTTACTAAATTTACTTTTGGTTCCTGCATATCAACAAAATATTTCAGGAGCTTTATAAACTCTTCATACTCCCTTTCCACCATGTAACCTTCAACTATTCTGTTTACAATATATGCAAAATCACTATTTAACTCTTTCATTCTGAAGGTTATAAAGCCTTCTATATTTATCTCCCTGTTTTCCCTTATTAGCTTTTTTATTTTTTCAACTATAATGTTCTTTTTGTTGTAGCAGTATATATTGCTGTCTGTAAGGTGCTTTTCGCTGGTCATAAGTATATTTTTGCATTCACATTTCAACTCTCCGATTTCATCATTTTTCAAGAAAAAATATGAATCCTCCAACATAGGCTCCATTTCATTATTAATGAATTCATTTGCGGCAATTTTATATAATATATCCGCCATATAGAAGTCTGCTTTTTTTAAAAGCCTGCTTTCCATATTGTCATCACAGAACACCCTTACAAAATGTGTTTTTCCTGCCATACTCTCAGAAAATCCAATATCAACATTATAATCCCTGTATAGTTCTCTTAAGGTACTTATTTCTCTTATTACATTATCCCGTTCCTTTTCAAAGGCCAGTGTAACCAAGTGCATGAGCCTCACTCCCTGAAATTTATAAATATATTTTAAACCATATCCATAACTGATATAATTATTTAAATAAATATGCAGCAGGCTTATTTTATGTAAAACCAGAAATACTATACATAATGAATTTAAATTTAAAAAATTGAAGAAAGTGATTTTATGAATAATTTTTTTGTAGACTACAGAATATCAAATGAAGAGCTAATTAATTTAAAAAAATTTAATATTAATCCAATCAAATGCCCTAAATCCCACGTAGTTTATGAGGCTATAAACGGTCATCCAGACATACTTCTCCATCCTTTAGGCAATAAAAACATTTTGGTACACAGGGATATATCTCTTGATTTTATAAATAGTCTTAAAAGCCTTGGGTATAATTTAATCCTTTCAAAAAAAAGCCTTGGTTCCAAATACCCTGATAACATAATTTTGAACGGATTGAACTTCTCTGATTATTTTTTACATAATTTGAAATACACTGATGAAAATCTTATGAATTTAATAAAAAACAAAATATTAATTGATGTTAAGCAGGGATATACTAAGTGTTCCTGCGCCCTTATGCCTGACAATTCCATTATCACCAGCGACAAGGGAATATATTCTGCCCTTAAAAATATCAATGCAGATGTTTTATTTATTCCACCAGGTGATATACTTCTTCCTGGGCTTGATTACGGTTTTATTGGAGGATGCTGCGGGGCAATTGACGAAACAAAAGTTGCTTTCTTTGGTGATCTTTCCTGTTACAAGTATGGAAATGAAGTTCTTAAATTTCTTAAAGAGCGAAACTTAGAGCCCATTTTTCTTAAATCCGGAAAACTTATAGACCGGGGAAGCCTTCTAAAAGCATAAAAAACTGACCTCCAAAAGTTAGATTTTTAGGTCTAACTTTTGGGGGTCAGTTTAAAATAGTCGTTTTTACTTATCAATATTTCCTGCTTTATTTAAAGGCCATATCCTTAGTACCGCCCTGCCTTCAATTTCATAATTTGGTATGAGACCTATATCCCTGCTGTCCATGCTGTTTTCCCTGTTGTCTCCAAGGACAAAATAATACCCCTCTGGTATTGTTATAGGGAAAATCATGCTGTTTGGATATGTGTACCCTTTTACGTATGCTTCCTCATAAAGCTTTCCGTTTATATATACACTCCCTTCTTTTATAGCAATGGTATCTCCAGGTATTCCTATAACCCTTTTAATAAGCCTGTCGCTATCAGCTTTATAAAATCCCTGAATAATTTCTTTTGCCTCGGCCACCAGTTTATTTTCACTGCCATTTTCTAACTTTCGGTTAATTATTACAATATCTCCTCTTTGAGGCTTTGAGTAATAATAACCAATTTTGTTTTCAACTACTCTCTGACCTTCAAACAGGGTATCCTGCATGGAACACTGCCTCACTTCTGCAGATGCAAAAACATAGCTCCTAAAAGATAATGATATGATCAAAGCCCCAGCCATGGTGGCAGCCCATTTTAAGGATTCATTAAATACCCCTGGCAATTTTAACAAATCCTTTAATCTTGAATATGTAGTGCAGATTTTTTTAAACTCCATATTTATATCCCCGGCATTACCAAAGCTTTCTATAGCTTTTATTTCTGACTCCTCATGGGAATACCCCTCCTCTAGAAACTGCTTTTTACGCATATTAAGATGGCTGAAAAGTTCTTCTTCCAACTCAAGTCTTCGCTTTTTACTTATATTTAATCCCTTTAGAATCAAACTGATGTAATCTCTGAATTTGTCCATGAAAACACCTCCGCTTTGCATGAGTTAATTAACCTGCTCACCTTATCCCAATCTTCTATTTTATTTAAAAGTTCTTTTCTTCCAGCTTCCGTTATGCTGTAATATTTTCTTCTTCCACCAGCATCCGAATTTCCCCAGTAGGAGTTTAAATACTTTTTTTGTTCAAGTCTCTGGAGAGCAGGATACAGGGTACCCTCACTCATCTTATAAAGATTATCACTTTTAAGCTGCAGATTTTTTACGATTTCAAAACCATACATATCCATTTTTGATATTTGAGAAAGGAGCAATATATCTATACTGCCTTTCATTAATTCCTTGTCCATTTTATCATCCCTTTTTAATTACTTGATATTATTATATAACTATGTACATCGTTATACAAGATATGATTGCAAAAAAATTTATTGAATAGAACTAACCCCCAGCCCTAATAAAGTTAAACCGGAATTTTGCCAGAAACTCATCAAATTTATCTTCCTCAACATTAAAAGTAATTAAGACATGGTGTATTCTTAAGGAGCCAAGCATTCTCCAGGCTTCCTCCCCTACAAACACTTCCCAATAAGGCCCTTTAAAGATTTTTTTATCTTCAGTAGAACCACCAATTTTAAGAAAATATTCAACAAAATCTTTTCGATAAATTCCACCCATTTCAATAGTCTTTGTTTTAAGCATTTTACCACCTTACCTCATAATGCATAGGATTATTTGCTTATATTATAAGATATCTCAGTTGTTGAAACAACATGAGCTTTTTTATGTTGCTTCTGATTTTATCTCCATACACTTACACCTATTTAAAAAAGACTCTGAAGCCTCAGAGTCCTTTAATATTACTTAAATTATATTTGTTAATTCACGGTAAAATTTTATACCATCAAAGAAACCTTCTCTATATACAATCCTTTCGCTTAATACAAAGGCGTAACAATAATAGTCAATTAGATCCAATAATAATCTCTGTTTATCAGGGGGTAATACTTTTTTTATTGCTTCATACAGCTCCTCTTTTTTTCTTTCGTACAGCATGTATCTAGAATCATTATTTCGCAGCACGCCTGCTTCATCTGCCCTGTCTTTTAGATATGAGTCTACAATATTTTTCACTATTCAACCTCCTATGCTTCGAAAATCTGCCTATAAAGTTATTTCAAATGTATTGCAATTACATTATAACCCAAAATTGTGCCGAGCCACTCGGAATTACCGACAAAACTGAAAAAAATTATTACAAAAAAAGACAAATTCATGCTATTTTACAATATTTCCTTTTTTAGTTCGATAATATTAACATGGATACTTACAAACTAAATATAAAAAAAGAAAGAGTAAAAAAAAGACTAACTCAAAAAGAGCTGGCTCAAAAAAT
>JBLNDT010000037.1:0-14720 GCA_050261915.1 Solirubrobacterales bacterium | reverse complement strand
TTGGGTCAATATTTAGTAAATGAAAGTTTGTTCTTATAACTCCTAGGCAGAAGGAATGAATTGTCATTACATTTGCCCTGTTTAAGAGTGTGAGTTGCCTTTGAAGCTGCTTTGATTCATTGTCTTTTTCAATTTCCCTTGTAATTGCATCACCAATTCGTTCTCTCATCTCAGCAGCTGCTGCATTAGTAAAAGTAACTACAAGTAGTTTATCAATATCAACAGGGGCCTCCTCATTTATAAGCTTTTGTATTATTCTTTCCACCAGCACAGCTGTTTTTCCTGCTCCTGCTCCTGCAGCCACAAGAATGTTGCATCCAGTATCATTAATAGCTTCTTTTTGATCCTTTGTCCATTTTGCTTTTTCCATATTAATCACCCTCTGCTTTTTGTTTGATTAAGGTGTTTGATTCCTATGCCCATACCAGTTTTATTGTTAAGATTTGAATGAATTTACATTTGAAATGTTAGTATAAAAACAAAAAATAAAAATTCATTTTTCGGTTTAAAACACCCCACCCCAAATCCTTATGATTATACGTATACTTCTATAATTATAACATAAAAAAATATAATTTTTTTCAAATAATATATTGCATTAATATAATTAACATTGTATAATTATTCATAAATAAAACATTAATCGGGGGTAGATACATGGAAAATATATTCGTTGTTAGAAAGGCCATTGCAGAAGATGCACCATACATTTATGCAATAACCAAGGATGTTTTTAAGAGTTATCAGGAACAGCTTGGAACCTCAGGTACTATTGCTGCTTTAAACGAAACAGTGGAAGATGTAATTAAAGATATTGAAACTAAAGAGGTTTTCACTGCACTTTACAATGGACAAGTTGTTGGCAGCGTGCGAATTGAGGTTAAAGATGATAAAACAGCCTATTTGAGTCGGTTTGGAGTACATTTGGATTTTCAAAACAAAGGTGTTGGAAAAGTTCTGATGAATGCTGTGGATAATGCTATGGAAGCTTTGAATGTAACTACTCTTACACTTCACACTGCATCAAAAATGCTTTCTCTGGTTCGATTTTATTATGGACGAGGTTTTTATATAGAATCAACCACCAATGACAAGGGTTATATAAGAGCTTTATTACGTAAGGAATATAAAGCTAAAAATATAGATTTATCAAATGATAATAAAGAAATCTAAGAGCTGGAGTAATCCGGCTCTTATTGCATTTCTAAGAGACCATTTTTTATTGTTTTATATATTATATAAGAAAGATTCTTTTTTTCATCCTCTGATAGTTCTCCCATGTATAAAGGCTTATGAACTACCATTTTAAGCACATTGCCTCTAACCTGATTTCCTGTTTCAAGCACCTTGTATGTGCCGTCAATAGTAATTGGAACTATAGGCGCCCCAGACTTAAGTGCAAGTTTCAAGCTGCCTTTCTTAAATTCTCCCATTTCTGATTTAAGACTCCTGGTACCTTCCGGAAACAAAATCATTGAATAACCCTTCCTGATATTTTCAGCACCTGCATTTATAGCTTTCATCCCCTCACGCACATTACTTCTATCGAGAAATACAGAATGCATAGCACTAATCCAAAAACCTATTAGAGGATAGCTTTTAATTTCCTTTTTTGCTATAAACCCTGTGATTATTTCAATATTTGAAATAAGGAGAAAAACATCGAATATAGCCTGATGATTGCATATAAATATACACGGTTCATTAGGAATATATTCAATACCCTTAACTAAAGCCTTTGTGTTTGAAATATTCATGAAATGTTTAGCCATATCTCTTGCAGTTTTGTAGATATACTCATCCACTTTCTGTTGAGATTTACCCTTTAAAAAATATATTTTTATTTTTGCCCTAACTGTTTTAATAAACAAATATATACCAAAATATATATAGTAAAATATCTTTAACATTTTATACCTCTTATACTCTATGATTTCCCTTTAAAAACCCTATTACATCTGCTGCAGGTAATTGTCACCCTTCCCCTGTTTCTTGGAACTCTCAGCTTCTGTGAGCAACCAGGGCATACAAAAACCTTATACTTCTTTTTATTTTTCAAATTTAATATTAATTTATTATATCTATCTTTTAAATTGTGAATAAAATTTTCAAAGGCAATCAATTCTAAATGACGCTTATATTGATTTCTAGAATAAGCTCTCCAAATGGCATAACTTATGATGACTAAGCCGAGAAACCTTAGATATTTGTCAAATAAAAATAAAATACCCACAACCATAAGATACCTTGACAAAGCATCAAAATAAGCTTTCAAATTTCATTCTCCTCTCTAAAATATATATCATAGTAACACTAACATATATACCAATTCAATTCAAGATTCACCTCCAAGTTACCACAAATAAAATTCCGGTAACTGCAAAATGCATTTACCGGAATTTTTACTTTAATATTATTATTTCAAAGTATACCATTTATGGATTTATTTAATAGTACTTGGGGGACAGGCCCCATCCAATTAATTATACTTTGAACTGCTGAACCATTTCATATAGCTTCTGTGCAAGCTCTGCTTGGCTTTGAGCTGTTAATGAAACCTGTTCTATAGCCTTTGAAGCTTCTTCCATGCTATCTTTTATGCTTTCAGACTCCTCAGTGGATTCCTGTGCAGTATGGGCCATATTTACTATTGCCCCACTAACTTGACCAACTGTAGCAGTTATTTCTTCTGACATTGCAGCAATTTCCTCTGACATTTTGCTTACAAAGTCTGAATCATCATAATACTGATTACCAGCTGAAGACATTGAGTCAATTAACTTATTAACTTCATTGTCTATGAAGCCAAGGATCTCGCTTCCAGTGTCTATGCTGCTCTTGAAGGCTGCTTGTACTTTTATTATTGTTTCCTGAATAGCTGTTACTGCTTGTGATGATTGTTCTGCAAGTTTTCTTACCTCTTCAGCAACAACTGCAAAGCCTTTTCCTTGTTCTCCTGCTCTTGCTGCTTCTATTGCTGCATTTAGAGCCAGAAGGTTTGTCTGTTCTGATATGCTAGCTATGGTGTCAGCCATAACCTTAATATTGTCAACAACTTTTCCGTCTTCTATTGCCTTAAGCATTTTACTTTGTTTTTCATTATATATTCTTCTTGTTCCTTCAACTGCGCTCTGACTATCGCCCTTTACTCTTACAGCTCTCTCTTTAGCATCTTTTGCATTTTCGCTGCCATCAGTTGCTTTTTGTGAAAGCTGGGTGATGCTTGAATCAACCTCTTGAATTGAAGCAGTAAGTTCTTCTGCTGCAGCACTTGAATCCTGCATGCCTCCAGCTATGCTGTTAACAGACTCACTAATATTTAAAACCTTTGAACTAAGTTCTTCAACTGTAGCTGATAGTTCTTCTGCTGAAGCACTTAAATTTTGTGAATTATCTGTTATGCCTTTTATCAATGAGGTAAGCTCGTCTTCCATGTGATCAATTGATTTATTCAGCATTCCAATTTCATCATCCTTGTGAGCTGAATAATTAATATTTTCCTTAGAAAAATCGCCATTAGCTATCTTTTCAAGTCTCTTCATCATAATTCCAAGAGGCTTAAAGGTTTTATCCAAGAATAATACTAGCAATACAATCATAACCAGGGATGAGATTAATATTGAGAATACAAACCTATATAACAATCCCTGAAGTGGTTTTGTTATATTCGCTTGAGGTACTACAAACCCAAAATTCCATCCTGTAATTGCAATCTTTGAAGTAACATAATATTTTTCAACATTATCATAATCCTTAATAAGGGTTATACCATTTCCACTTTTATCTAATTTTTCTGCAATAGCGTTAAATCTTCCATCTAACACTTTTGATAAATTAGCTGAGTTTTTATCTGTAGGCTGAAATTCTTTGTTTGGATGAACTACAAAGTTCTTATCTCCATCTACTAGGAAAGCATACGTATTATCTCCAGCCTTAGCCTTCTCTGTTAATGTAGTAAGATAATCAACTCGTATATCTGATCCAACAACTCCGACATATGCACCATTAACCTTAACAGATCTACAAATAGTAATAATCATTTTACCTGTGAATGCATCCACATAAGGTGCTGTAAATACAAGTTTGTCTGTTTGAATAGCTTTTTTATACCATCCTCTTGATGTACAGTCAAAACCTGCAGGTATACCTGAAGCTGAAGCTGTATCAGCGACAAATGTTTTGTCCTGAAGTCCTATATATAGTGCTCCAAATTCAGGATTAACTTTTATTTTTGTGTCAAAGAACTGAGGCAGTGAAGCTGTGCTTCCCATTTTTTCTGCTTCAATCTCACTAGTCATATCATTAATTAATTTACCTTCCATTTCAAGCCATCCGTTAAAGGTGGCTGCATAGGTATCTGTTTGACTTTGAATATTTGCCAAGGACTCATCTGTCAAGTTTTGTCGAGCACTGTAGTACGCTATGCCTGATGATAATATTAGGCATATTGTGGATATAACCACAGCCAATATGGTAATTTTGCCTTTAATTGAATTCCTGTTCAATTATACTCCCCCTTTATTTGTATATAAGTTATATTTTTAAAATATATAGTCCAAAATGGTGTACTTTGTAATATGTTTAAAATTGTCAAAGAACGTCTCATTACTATACATTATATCGTTATTATTAATAAAAACTTTACATTTGTATAATATTTTTTTGTTATAGATTTAATTTAATTTTAATTATAATTCTTTTTAAAAAAAATGAAAGACCTTTTTTAAATAATTTTTCAAATTATTCACTAAATTTTTGTTCAGTCTCCTCTTCTAATAGCTTCCACAATTCTTCTTCTTTCCTATCCTTCAAAATTCTGTATTTATTACCTTTTACTCCTTCCTCAAATTGGCAAATTGCTGAAAAGGAACAATATGTGCAGGATGTTATTCCCTTTTTTTTGTATGGGTTAATTTCAACATTGCCCTTTAGTATTTCACAGCATATTTTTTTTACCAATGTTTTTACATAATTCCTCAAAATATCAAACTGACTTTGATCCACACAAGATGAACGATTGGAAATTGAGCTGTCTTTGTTAATTGAAACAGGGATTATATCTGAGGTTCCGGATATTTCTGAATCCATACTGTTAATAACAGAAATATTATTTAATATTAACCCATTCATTTTCAAGGCTTTCATTATACCTTTGGAAATTTCATTCTCTCCAATTTCTCCTGAGGTTTTTACTATAGGATCATCTAGCCTAAAATACATAACCCCCCCCGGAATTACAATTTGATTAAACCTTTTGCCTATTTCAGATAGTATTGCATCTAGATATATTAATAACTGCATTTGAAGACCATAATATATATCGTTTATTTTAAATTCCTTATTTCCTGATTTATAATCAATTATTCTAATATAAGTTTCTCCATTCTTTTGAAGCATGTCCACTCTGTCAATCTTTCCAATTAGATTTACCAACTCTCCTGAATCAAGGTTCATGGATATAGGTGGAAAATCCCCACCAATTCCAAAGCTCATTTCATACCCTATTGGTTCAAACTCGCCTCTTTTAATATGTAAAGCTATAAGCTCTACTGATCTCTTCAAAGTTTTCTTAACATTTTCCTCTATAAAGCCATATCTTTTGGAGCTTTTTAATATAGAACCGGCGGAATTATTTACTATCTCCTCCACCACCATGGATATTTTTTCCTCTGCCCAAGATTCTTCAATATCAGCCCATGTTTTTCCACTTTCCTTAAGACTAATAGAAAAACTGTGCAAAGCTTCATGCATTAGTGAACCTAAATCTGGTGGGGCCAGTTTATATATTTTTCTCTCACTAGCCTTTAACCCGTATTGAACAAAATATGAAAAAGGACAATCCACATATTTTTCAAGCCTTGAAACAGAAATATTAAGGCTTTTTCCATACAAATCCCTGATTTTATTAGTATCACTAATTTTAAAACTGTTTTTGTAGCTGTATCCTTTTGCACCATTAATAAGCCTGCTCTTCCAAGGCTCATTGGTATAATACCAATTCAATATACAGTTCAATACCCCACTGTCTTTATTCCCCATTTCAGCTAGGACCTGGTTCAATAATGGCTGCTTTGAGGTAATATTCTTAAGCCGAGCCCCTTCACTATTATCCTTAATTATATTGCTATACTCAGTAAGTCCTTTGAATATTTTCTTTAGCCTTGAAATTATTATTGAAGGTCTTTTTGTTTTGCCTTCAAAATCTGCTGCAGGAAAGCTTAGCCTTAAATACTCATTTGCTCTAGTTAGTGTGGAATAAATTAAAAATTGTTCTTCAAAGGCAAGGCTTTTTGAATCCCTTGACACTTCCAACCCACCATTTATCAGAGCTATTCTGTCATCATCTGTTAATACTCCCTCATTACTACTTGGAGAAGGGAATACTCCATCATTTGTTCCAAGAATGAAAAGCACAGAGATTTCATGGCTTTTAAGCCTCTGTATGCTCCCAACCAATACCTGGTCTATAGCAGGAGGTATAATGCCAATCTCATATTCCTGAAAGCCTGAATTAAGAATTTTAGTGTATTCATCTAAATTCACTGCTTCATCACCCATAACTTGTACCAGCTGTTCCATAATTTCAACTATTATATCCCAAACCTGCTTATATTCAGCGGCTCTATCCATCTGCCCATTAGTTTCAAAGCTAAAAATAAGTTTTTCGATGGTTTCAGGAATATTTATTTCGCAGATAAATTCATATAATGCCTTAGTTATTTCATTGAAAGTCCTTCTGCCCTTAATTTTTTTAGAAAGATTAAGCAATGGCTTTGCAGCTTCGTTTCTTGTCTTATTTATCCTTTCAATATACAATGTTTCATCTTCTGATATTTCTGAGCTGTTGTAGTCAAAATGCAGGGGATTTTCCCACTTTTCTTCTTCAGTCCATCTTTTACCCTTTATACCATTTGCAAGCACATAATTTTCCAGTAAGTCAACCTCTCCTTGGTCTATATTAAGAAGACCTGTTTTGAGATACCTGAATACTGTTTCATAGCTCCAGTTTTTTGTTATTATTTCCAAGGCAGAAACTATAAGCACTATGAGTGGAGAATTTATAATTTTACTTTTTTTATCAATGAAATATGAAATTCCGTATTCGGAAAAAACAGCCCTTATAATACTTTCATAACCTTCAAGATCCCCGCTTACTACAGCTATATCTCTATACATAATGCCCTTGTCCCGGCAAAGCCGAATTATTTCAGCAGCAGTTTCCTCCACTTCGGAATAGCTGTTTAATGCTCTAAATATACTGATTGATTCAGTTTTCTTTTCATACTGTTTATACGGATAAGAAAACAAATATTTTTCCATATGGCTAAGTTCGTCATTATATTTAAATCTTGCTGATTCTTTGTCCAGCCAGATGGGCTTATCATATTTTATTCCTAAATTTTGAATAATCTTGTTAAGCCTTTCCTCCGTACTTTTAACTGGAAGAAACAGTTCATTATTAGTTCCGTCACTGCATAGGGTTATATTTATTTTTTTTGCCTTTGTAAATAACTTCTCTATTATTTTATATTCCTGGGGAGTAAAGCTTGAAAACTCATCCATCCAAATGTATGCTCCGTTAAAAATATCAGAATCATCTATTTTGAATCCTAGAATTGTAAGATCATCTTCAGTGTCAATGTACCTTTTATCCATGCTTTTTTCAAAATCACTATATATTAGATAAACATCGGAAAGTTTTGATTTTAAATTTAAATCCTCCATAGAATTTATGCTTTCCATAATTTTTTCTGGAGTAATGCTATACCTTTTAAATTCTGTAATAAGCTCTGATATCCCGGCTATAAATCCTTGATTCTTAGAAGCTTTTTTAAACACTTGAAGCTTTTCCCTGTTTTTCTCCATAATACTGTAAATAAGCATGCTCCTGCCAGCATTATTCATATGCTTTCTTGAAACCCCGCCAACCTGGTTAAAAACCTTCTCCGCCATTCTCTTAAAACTTAAAACCTGTACTCTGAATGCTCCCGCTTCCCCTAATACTTCTATTATTTTTTTTTCTGATTGAAATGAGAATTGCTCTGGCACAAGAAAAATAATGGGTCTTTCATTTCCCTTATCAATTTCTCTTTTTATATCAAATAAGCAGAAGCTGCTTTTACCGCTGCCTGCCCTGCCATAAATATATCTTAAACTCATGGAACATCCCCCTTAGCATTATCTAATTATATTTTACCAAAATAAATACAACATATGTGATTTTGTAACAATTATCTTGATTTTTTTTACAGAAAACTTATAATATTAAATAATATCTTTATATTTAAAGGAGGACTATACTATGAAAAAATATGTTTGTTCAGCTTGCGGATACATTTATGACCCTGCATTAGGTGACCCTGATAATGGTATAAATCCTGGAACCTCTTTTAGTGATTTACCCGATTCATGGGTATGCCCATTATGTGGTGTTGGTAAGGATATGTTCGACGAGGAATAATTCAGAGCAGGCAGCCAATTTCAGAGCTGCCTTTTCTTATAAAATTGGGGGAAAAATAATGACCAAGGGAAGAATACATTCCATAGAAAGCATGGGACTATTAGATGGGCCTGGGGTAAGAACAGTGGTTTTTATGCAAGGGTGCAGCATAAGATGCGCCTACTGCCACAATCCAGATACCTGGAGCATGGAGGGTGGCAATTTAATGGAGTCAGAGGAACTTTTACATAAACTTATTAAATTTAAGCCCTATTATAAAAGTTCTGGTGGAGGAGTAACATTTTCCGGAGGAGAACCCTTGCTTCAACCTGAATTTCTGCTTGAAATACTAAAACTATGTAAAGTAAACAATATCCACACAGCAATTGATACTGCAGGCTTCGGTTTTGGTAATTATAATGAAATATTAAAATATACTGATCTTGTTATTCTTGATATAAAGCACTCCAGTGAAGAAGGTTACAAGTCTCTGGTTTCTGGTGATAAAAAAAAGCTGGATGAATTCCTTTTGGCCCTTTCAGCTTCAAATTCAAGAGTATGGATAAGACATGTGGTGGTTCCAGGACTTACTGATTCTAAGGATCATATTTTAAAATTAAAAGAAATAATTAAAACGATAAAAAATGTAGACAAAATAGAATTGCTTCCTTATCACACCTTAGGTGAAAATAAGTATGAAACCATGGGAATTCCTTATCCCCTTAAAGGTTTGGCTCCCATGGACAAAAACAAAACTAAAGAACTAGAAATATTGCTAAAATAATGCCAGCTCTTAATTGAGCTGGCATTTTTATATATCAAAAAATGCATATTCACAAATTTAAAGGGTACACTAAATTTATAGTAACGAGGGGGTGATTTCCTTTGGAAAATAATTCTGCACTACCTGGAATTGATGAAATTCAGGAGCATATGGAAATCCTGTTTAAGGACTGCCCTGATATTATAAGAAACAATATGTATCTTAAGGACAATACCAAGGTGTATTATGCATATGTTGATGGATTAGTAGATACCCAAATTATGTACAAAAATACATTTTCCAGATTTTCAGAGCTAACTATTGATGATTTATCAAATAGTTCAAACCCATTATTTAATTCAAAGAAAATATATGATATGGATTCAGCTGCAACTAAAATACTTGAGGGAAATCTTGTGATTTTTGTAAATAGGCTTAGGTATGCCTTGTATCTTCCAATTACAAAATTTTTCAAAAGAGATATTCAAGAACCTGAAATTGAAAAAAATATAAAGGGAGCACATGATGGTTTTGTAGAATCCTTATCAATTAATACAGCCTTATTACGTGAAAAAATTATTAACAGCAGCTTGAAATTTAAAACATTAAACATTGGTTCTGTAACACATCAAAGGGTCATAATAGCTTATATTGACGGAATAGCTAATAGTGATTTGCTTAATACCCTATATAATAAAATTAGCAGCTTGGATTATGACGGCTTCATTGGCAGCTGCTATATTCAACAGATGATATCAGTTAAATACACTTATTTCCCAACAATATACCCCACAGAAAGACCAGACAAAGCTGTTGCTGCTTTAATGGAAGGCAGGTTTGTAGTTCTTGTGGATGGGAACCCTGTAGCCCTTATTGCTCCGGTTAACTTTTTCTCATTTTTTCAGGCTCCGGATGATTATAATATAAATTGGGTACTTGGGTCCTTCACAAGACTGATAAGATACCTTGCAACAGCACTTGCATTGATGCTGCCTCCTGCATATATAGCTTTAGCATCCTTTCACTATTATATGATACCTTTACCCCTGCTCATACCCTTTGCTGAATCCAGGGCTAAAGTACCCTTCCCCCCAATTATAGAGGCATTAATAATGGAAATTGTAATAGATCTCATTAGAGAATCTTCAGTGAGGCTTCCTTCATATGTAGGAATTACCATAGGTGTATCTGGTGGTATAATATTAGGTCAGGCTACAGTACAGGCTGGTATAGTTAGCAATATTTTCCTCATCGTTATCGGGGTCACGGTACTAGCATCCTATGCCATACCTTCTCATGATATGATTCTTGCACTAAGGTTTACCAGAATTATATTTATGATATTATCAGGTTTTTTAGGAATTTTTGGCATTGTAATCTGTGCCTCCATGCTGCTTGCTCACTTTGTTACTTTAGAGTCCATTGGACATCCATACCTAAGGCCTGTAACCCCCTTTAACGCAAGAGACTTAAAGGATACCCTGCTTCGTCTGCCTTTCAATTTTTTAAAGAGGCTTCCTGAAGATGGAAATCCTTTAATAAACATTAGAGGTAACAACCATGGAAAATAATAGAGATAGCATTACTCCAAATCAGTTAATGACATTTATTGTTTCATGTCAGATAGGCATAGGAATCCTCACATTGCCTGCCAAGCTGGCTGAAAAAGCAGGACATAACGGCTGGATATCTGTTATTATATCTACTTTTATATGCTTCATACTTATCACAATAATTGTACTGCTGCTAAAACGATATGACAGTAAATCTATAATCCAGATAAACAGCTTATTATATGGTAAATATATTGGGAACCTTATAAACTGTTATTTTATTTTTTATCTTCTTTTAACATCAACATTGCTCATCAGATCCTTAACTGACATAATTCAAATAATGATATTAAGTTACACCCCTGTGTTAATAATATGTTTTGTAAGCATAACCACAACTTTTTATTTAAGCAACTTTGGCTTAAAATCCATATGCAGATATGCAATAATCATATATTTTGTTATTGCTATAACAATAATTCTATGTTTTGTTGTATCAGGACATTTCAAATTGACATTTTTAATGCCTGTGGGTGAAGGGGGCTTATATAAGATAGTTTCCTCACTGAAGGTGTCTGCTCTATCTTTCATAGGCTTTGAGCTTGTTAGCATAGTTTATCCTTATGTAACAGATAAGAATAAAGTTTTGAAAAAAACTCTCGGGGCAAATTTAATAACCGGTTTGCATTATCTGCTAGTAGTTTCATCCTGCACTGCACTTTACGGTGAGAACTTCCTTAAACGATTAGAGTATCCCCTGTTCAATATGTCAAGAATCTACCAGGCTCCTATATTTGAACGACTTGACCTGTTTTATGTAACCTTATGGCTCCCTGCAATGGCTGGAACCACCATGATGTACTTTTACTGTACCCAGCTTGCTATCCGTGATTTATTTAAGATCAAACCTAAAATGATATATATAATTATCCATATAATATTATTGATATTTTTAAGCAGAATCCCTCGAAACACATTCGATTTAGAAAAATATTTCAACTATTTAAACATTACTGCAGTATCAATTATGGTGCTGTTCATATTAAGCTATTTTTTTTCATTCATCAACAAAAGGGGTGTTAGAAAAAAATGAAGTGTAAAATTATTATATTCATCTCTTTATTTTTATCTGTATGCACCTTTACGGGATGCAATGATTATAAATATTATGAAAAAATTGGTTTTGTATTAACGGTAGCTGCAGAGTATGAAAATAGTGACCTACATGTAACATATATTATGCCAGCAATAGATGCCCAAAACAAAAGCAAAGATGAAATAGAAATTATTGATATAGACAATGGTAAAATGCTCAGAGATGCCAGAAACAAATCAAGGCTTACCTCTCAAAAACAAAATGAAGCAGGAAAGATTCAACAGGTTATTTTATCCAAAGACCTTGCAGAAAAAGATATTGGTAATTTACTTCAGATATTTGAAAGAGATATCGCAAGTTCAAACCAGGCCTCTTTAGTAGTTGTAGATGGTAGTCCAAGAGATTTAATTCATAAGCTTTACAGCATTCCAAGCAAGCCAAGAGCTTCATTTTATATAAACCAACTTATAAAAAACAATGTGGAAAATTCCCATATTCCTGAAACAAGGATATACAATGTAGGTATAGATAAGTATTCTGAGCACATAGATTTTATAACCCCTATGATGAAATGGTGCAATGACGGATTGTTGGTAACTGGTTCAGCCTTATTTTCAAGTACCAAAATGGTAGGAGAAATAGATACTGAAAAAACCACCCTGCTCCTAGCCATGATGAATGAATTAAAGAAAGGAGAATACATCACTCCCCCCCTTCCAGATGAACCTTTTATTCAACAGCCAAATCATGGTATAGCCCTTAAAATTTTAAAATGCAAATCAAAAATAAATTTAGATATTAAAGATGATAAGCCTTACGCAACCATAAATATGAAAATGGACGTCAGCTTAGATGAAAAAAGCATTAACACCCCTATGGATAAGGAGTTTCATAAAAAAATAGAAGCATATTTGACAAATGAATTACAAAAAGATTGTATTGAAGTTTTAAATTATGCTAAAAGTGTTAATAGTGACCCTTTAGGCATAGGGAATCTATTTAGGGCAAAAAAGAATGAATACTTTAAGAAATACCCATGGAAGGAATCTTATAGTAAAGTAAAATTTGATGTAAATGTTAGTGTAAATCTTAAGGAATCTGGTTTATTCAAGTAAAAAGGAATCAGGTTTCCCCGATTCCTCTAAGTTTATTTTTTTAACATTTCTCCTATGGCTGCTATGCTTCCTAGGGATGACAAGGTTTCATTTGGAAGTATCAGCTTATTAGCAGGATTTTTTGCCATTTCCTGAAGAGCTTCCACTTGTTTAAGAGCAATTACTGTTTCATTTGTACCTGAATCAATTATTGCAGTGTTCACTTGTCTTATTGCATCTGCCTGAGCCTTGGCTATTTCTTCTATTGCCATAGCCTTACCTTCTGCTTCTAGTATCTGTGACTGTCTTAAACCTTCTGCTCTTCTAATATTAGCTTCTTTTTCCGCCTCTGCTTGAAGAATCTTAGCCTGCTTTTCACCCTCAGCTCTGGCTATATCGCTTTGCTTCTCACCCTCTGCCTGAAGAATAGTTGCTCTCTTGTCTCTTTCTGCTCTCATCTGCTTTTCCATGGCCTGCTGTATTTCAGTAGGTGGAAGTATATTCTTTATTTCAACAGAGAGGATTTTGATTCCGTATGCATCTGTAATTTCATCTACTACCATTAATAGTTCATTGTTTATTTTATCTCTACCGGATAAAACATCATCTAAAGACATATTACCTACTATGTTTCTCATGTTTGTAATTGTAGAATATACAATACCTGATTGATAATTTTCAATGTTGTATACAGCTGCCTTTGCATCCATTACCTTGTAGAAAATAACGTTATCTATTGATATCTTAACATTGTCTTTTGTAATAACATTTTGTGGTTCAATATCGAGAATCTGCTGTTTTGTAGAAACCCTTTTCCTTACAAAATCTGCGAATGGGATTGTGAAATGCCATCCTGGCTCAAGTACCTTATGGAACTGACCAAGTCTTTCTAAAACAAATAAATATCCTGTGTTTACCACCTTTATCGAGGTAAAAACCATAGTTAAAATTAATATAACAAGTATCAAAGTTAAAATTCTCAATTTTAGTCCCCCTATTCATTATGTTTTTTTATAACAATTTTATTTCCTTCAATTCCGATGATCTTAGCTTTATCACCTCTTTTCAAAGGTTCCCCTTCTATCTTTGCCAACCAGTAGATACCATCAATTTTAATATGAGCTCTTTCACTAATTTCATCATCTATGGATATTATTCTTCCTATGTACCCTTCTTCCATGGTTTTTGTTTTTTTAACAGTCTTTTTTAACGTACGCTTTACTATTGGATAACCTATAGCCATGGACACTGCACTTACAGAAATAAACACTATAAGCTGCACTGTAAAAGAAAATTTAAGCATTAGAGCAATAATGGCAGCTATAGAGCCTGCTGCAAACCACACAAATAAAAATGCGCTGGTCACTAGGTCTATTGCAATACCTGCCGCTGCAATTATAACCCACAACATTGTTGAACTTGACATTTCCCTTCCCCCTTTCTTATTACTGCCCTTAAACCCTTCCCTTTAATTATATAACTAATTTGTACAGAATTACATTTTTTTGTTATAATTATTAAAAAAAGCGGACTGAGCAAGTGGTTATCCCTGCCCAATCCTTAATTACGGGGAGTAATCATGTTTTTATTATATAGCATTTCGTATTACAAATAAAGTTTTATTTTAACCAATAATGAGTTATTTTATACTGCATTTAGATATTTTAACTACTTTTAAATGTAATATCTTATTATATCTTCATTTTCCTGTATTATTGACAATTAATTTAGTTTGGATGATAATTAACCTATTATCATAATAACCTTTGAATGG
>JBLNDT010000036.1:0-3816 GCA_050261915.1 Solirubrobacterales bacterium | reverse complement strand
GGCGGCATCAGATACCATAGATAAGCACCTGAATCAAAAATATTTTCACAGTTTAATGCTGACTTTATTAACCTTCCCCATGTCTTAATCAAAGGATCTCCAATGCCAAAAAAAGACAGTGTAGACTCATATACCGCTGCTTTGCTGCTTTGCAAAATAAACATTGTGGTTATTGCGGGCTTTACTTCCCTCCACATCTTCAAAATTATATCTTTTAAGTTTCCCTTAATAAGCATGGTATACCTAACTTTGTCCATACTCATAACTATCATAGCTCTTGTTCTTATTATCCTTGCTACTTTGCTCCAGGAAAAAAATGCAATAGCCAGTATGGTGTTTTCTACCTTAGGGCTTGAAAATGTTGCAAAAAAAAGAATCATAACAATTTCTGGGATTATAATAAATATATCTGTAAGTTTAACAATAATATTATCCCCATATCCATTATAATAGGCTGCTGCTATACCCAACATTCCACCTATAATTGTTGATAGGAAGCCCGCAATAATGGAAATAAAAATTGTAATTCTAAATCCATAGAGCAGCATGGAAAAAATATCTCTTCCCATTTCATCGGTTCCAAGAAGATGCTTTAACTGAGGTTTAAGCATTGGTTCGAAGTTAAAACTGTAAATATCATAAGGAACAATATAAGGATATATTATCCCTAATAAAATCATTGTGAAAAATATTATAACTGAAATTTTTTTAATTATTTTCATCGCTAATCCTCGGACTATATCTTTTTATTAAATTTTCGAAAACACCATTTATTAAAATACCATATATTCCTATAAACAATAGAATCCCCTGAAGCAATGGATAGTCATTATTAACCGCAGCAGTTTTAAGAAACATACCCATACCTGGATATGAAAATACTGCTTCCACAAACAATGTGCCAGATATTGCATATAAGAATTGAATGTTTAATTTTCCTAGTATTTCGGGTATGCTGTTAATGAATATATACTTATCTTGAATAATTTTGTGATTTATATTGAGATAATAGGCCATTTTTACATAATTTGATTTTTTTATTCTAGATGCAACATTATATGTAAGTAAAAATATTGATGGAATTTCAATTATAACCAAAGTAATAAGAGGCAGTATAGAATGAACTATAACATCTACAAAAAAATTAAAAGTAAAGAATTCCACACCAGCAGAATACGCTCCCGAAGATGGAAACAAATTCAATTTATAGCTTAGCAGCAACTGTATAAGTACGGCCATTATAAATGCAGGCACAGCCTGTATTGATGTAAAACTAATTAATGCTGCATTTTTAATTTTTTCATCTGTATTTAATGCAGTATTTAAACCAAGCCTAATACCTACAATGGAAGAAATTATTATGGAGGTTACAGATAAAAAAATTGTCCAGGCTATTCTGCTAAAAAGCAGTTCACCTACTGGCATTTTATAATAAAAGGAATACCCCAAATCCAGTTTTGCCAGATTTCTTATATATATAATAAACTGCTGAACTAACGGTTTATCCGGTGCATAATATTCTTCGTATAAACTAAAACTCTCCATAGGAAGCCTTGTATTAAGGGCATATGTATCGGAGTCGGATAAATGCAAAGGACTACCAGGGATAATCCTTGGTAGTACAAAGCTCAATGTTAAAATTATTAAAATATAACTAAAATACTTGATTAATTTCATGCAAAGCACCTCAAGTTTATTTTTTCCAGGTCCCTTTTACATAAACCAGTTTGTTTTGAATGGTTGGAACAGCAAGAGATACACCATCTTTTGTAAAGAACCATCCATCAAAGACCTTGTCATTGTAAACAAAAGTAATCTTTTTATAATATAATGTTAATGTTGGAAGTTCCTCTGCTATAATGCTTTGAAGCTGAGCTACTTCTGAATATCTTTTTGTTTTATCAATTTCCTTTAGCTGGGTTGAAAAAAGTTCATCAAATTTAACATTGGACCATGTTTTGCCACCTTGAGTAGTTACACTTGGTGTAGAAGCAGTATTAGTATTGTTTGATGTGAATCTTGCCAAAAGTACTGGATCTCCGCCAAATGATCCATGTCCATTTAATGCAAGTTGAAACTGTCCAGTACTTAACATTGAATCAACGCTCTTTTGGTCCATGCTCTTTACTGTAAGCTGAATACCCATATCACTAAAATATTTCTTTAGCATTTCTGACTCATTTAACTTGTCCTCTGTTGTAAGCATTTCATATTTAAGTTTCTTGCCTTGATATTCTCTTATGCCGTCATTGTCTATGTCCTTTGCACCAGCACTATCTAACAAGTTTTTAGCGGTGTCAAGATTATAATCATATTGCTTTACATCTTTTGAGTACCACTCTGAATCTGGGTGGATGTGTCCAGGGTTTCCTGGAACTGCACCATTTTTCAAAGCTTTTTCAACAATTTCATTTCTGTTAATTCCATAATAAAATGCCTGTCTGATTTCTTTTGAATTAAACTCCGGTATGCTGAAATTAAAGTAAATTCTACATACCCAAAATCCTGGACCTTCTATAAACTTATACTTACCTTCTTTTTTCATCTGCATAGCTTCTCCGTATTTTAATGACTGGGCTCCATCCAGTTCACCTTTTTCAAGTGCTTCCTTTGGATTGCTTGAAGCACTTAATATAAGCTTATCTATAACTGGCTTACCGTAAAAGTAATCTTTGTTAGCTTCAAAGACATATGTACCTGCATCCTTATCATATTTATTCAATTTGAATGGTCCAGACCCTATAACTGATTCTGGAGTATTAAACTTAGTTGGTTCTTTTACACTTTCCCATATATGCTTTGGCATAATTGGTACATTTCCAGCAATGTCAGTTATAAAAGGGGCATATACATCATTCAAAAGAATTTCCACAGTAAACTTATCTACAACTTTAACTTCTTTTACCATATTTAAAGAAACCCACTGGTAAGGATGGCTCTTTATGTAATCATAGGAGAACTTTACATCCTCAGCTGTTACAGGCTTTCCGTCAGTAAATTTAGCATTTTCAACTAATTTAAAAATCCAGGTTTTATTATCCGAGGAGCTCGTCCATTCCTTTGCCAGTAAAGGTATTACTCCTTTTTCATCTTTCCATGTTAATGTATCAAATATAAAACTCGATAAAAGATACCCTCTCCCTCTTGATGACACTGTATATATTGAAGGGTATCCAAGGTTTTCTTCATTTAGCCTTAATACCTTTTCACCGCCTGTGCCACTTGTTAATTTTGAGCATGCGGTTAATGATAATAGCATTATAAAGGAAAGAATTAATGTTACTATTTTTTTCATAAATCCACTCACCTTTTTAAATTTTAATAATTTGTTAACAATTACATGCAAATTATAACACATCTATTACCATATTATGTATTTTGTTTCTAAATAATTGTGTCCTCAACTATTTATAATCTTTATATTGTCATTTACAACATTTAGCATAATTACGCGAAAGATAAAGGCGAAGATACTTTTATCTCCACCTTTAACTCTTAATATTATCCCTCAGGACAAAAACACAGCAAATACTGAATTAACACCGGAACCCATCGCATTTAGCAGCACTGTTGAAAAAACGATAAACCATCCATACAAAACTTTTTTTGCATATTAAACCTCCAATTATTATTTTATTTTTCCATAAACCTTTCTATTGGGTATAAGTATATAGTAGATCCTTTGAACTTCATATGTTGCTTTCAACGAATAATCTAATCATTATTTTGGTGTTTCACTTCTGAATGACGCAACGATAATATATGCTCTGGTAGGTTAGCTGTATTTTTGTTTTTACTAACTGACCATGAAATAAT
>JBLNDT010000035.1:0-33187 GCA_050261915.1 Solirubrobacterales bacterium | reverse complement strand
TAGAAACAGAAGGTGTAAAGACAGATTTAAGCCACAGACCAGCAAAATTGTATACATATAATCCAGAATGGCATGTAGGTTTTGAAGCTGAAACCACGTAAAATAATATTAGTAAAGGGGTTGTCGAAATGGAAAATATAAATTTAAACAGTGAATTTCTCACATCAGTAAATGCAACAATAAGTTCAATAGTTGAAGATCTAAACAATACAAACAATATTGATATGGATAATATTAACAAAGACAATACGGCAGTAATAATTGTTGATGCGGTTAATGGATTTTGTAAAGAAGGAATCATGTACTCTCCCTTTGTTAAAGAAAATCTGCCACAACTTTTAGGAGTTGTAGACAAATTTAAGGGTTATAAAAAAGTGTTTTTTATAGATACTCATATAAAAAACTCAGTGGAATTTAATACTTATCCAGTTCATTGCATAGAGGGGACCTCTGAATCAGAATTAGTTGATGAACTAAAGCCATACCTAGATAAAGATGCAGAAATGTGTGTAAAAAACTCCACCAATGGATTTTTGGCACCAGAGTACCAAAGTTGGCTTAAGGCAAACAAAAATATTAAAAATTTTGTGGTTTGCGGCTATGTAACAGATATATGCTGCCTTCAGTACTGTTTGTCCCAGAGGGCATATATGAATCAGGAGAACTTGAAAGGTAAAGTTATTGCAGTGGTAAATGCAATGGAAACCTATGATTTGAAAATAACAAACCACCTAAGAGAATTAATGGATATATTTGCACTTTATAATATGAAGTTGAATGGAATTGAATTGGTTAGAGCATAGAAATATGCTCGCCTAAACATAGTAACAAATTGTTACTAAGGGGGTACTGAAATGGATTTTCTGATGGTTAAAATTCAAAAAACTATAAGCAGGGATGTAAGGTTGAAAAATATAAATGGAAGAATGTTATACAGTTCACGAATGACATACTTTGGGGGCAGGGAATTTCTTGAAGAGAATCTTCATATTAATTACTTTTCTGTTTCAAATGGGTTGTTTAATCCATTGAAAAATATTAATATAACTTTAATTAAAGGTTGCAATGATATAATTATCGAAAGGACTAATGATGAAAATAATTTCAGGAAAGTGTTTAAAAACAGCGATTTTAAAAAAATAATTGAGCATATAAACAATTTGATCTTAACTGATACAAAAATGAATTATGAAGAGGAGATAAAGGCATTATGAATAATATAAAAAGAAATTTAACCATGTTAACAGATTTTTACGAACTTACAATGGGAAATGGATTTATAAAATCAGGGATGAAGGACACAATAGCATATTTCGATATGTTTTATAGGAGAAATCCTGATAATGGAGGCTTTGCAATTACCGCAGGCCTTGCTCAGGTAATTGATTATTTGAAACAGCTTAAATTTGACTCTTGTGATATTGAATATTTAAGGAAAAGGAATATTTTTAACGAAGAATTCCTTTCATATCTGGAAGAGTTTAAATTTCAATGTGATGTTTGGGCGATACCTGAAGGAACCCCTGTGTTTCCTGGAGAACCACTTATAACAACCAGAGGTCCCCTTCCTCAGGTTCAACTAGTTGAAACAATGCTTCTTACTACAATAAACCATCAAAGTTTAATAGCTACAAAAGCTAATAGGGTGGTAAGGGCAGCTAAGGGAAGGCCGGTAATGGAATTTGGTTCAAGGAGAGCTCATGGGTATGATGGGGCAATTTTAGGTGCGAGAGCCTCATATATAGGAGGTTGCATAGGGACTGCATGTACAATAGCAGACAGGGATTATCAGGTGCCTGCAATTGGGACCATGGCTCACAGCTGGGTTCAGAGCTTTGATAGTGAATATGAAGCATTTGCTGCCTATGCAAAAGCTTATCCAGATTCAACAACCTTGCTTATAGACACATACAATGTTCTAAAAAGCGGAGTTCCAAACAGTATAAGGGTTGCAAAAGAGGTCCTTGAGCCTAATGGACACAGGCTAAAGGGGGTTAGAATTGACAGTGGTGACATAGCATATTTATCTAAAGAAGCAAGGAAGCTCTTTGATGCTGCAGGTATGAAGGACTGCAAAATAGTTGCTTCAAATTCACTTGATGAACATTTAATAACAAATCTTCTTGATCAAGGGGCCTGTATTGACAGCTTTGGGGTAGGGGAAAGTCTTATTACCAGCAAGTCATGTCCTGTTTTTGGAGGGGTTTATAAAGAGGCTGCTATTGAAAAAGGAGGAGAAATAATCCCTAAGATAAAACTAAGTGAAAATGAGGAGAAAATTACAAACCCAGGCTTTAAAAAGGTTTATAGATTTTATGACAAGATCTCTGGAAAAGCTTTAGGAGACGTGGTTGCGCTTCATAATGAAATTATTGATTTTAATAAGCCATATATTCTATTTGACCCAATAAGCACCTGGAAAAAGACAAAACTTGAAAATTATAATGTGAAGGAACTACAGGTTCAGATATTTAAAAAAGGAGTATGTGTATACGAAAGTCCTTCATTAAAAGATATTAGGGAATATTGTCTAAGTGAAATTGAAACCTTGTGGGATGAGATTTTAAGATTTGAAAATCCTCATAAATACTATGTAGATTTATCAAAAGAACTATGGAAGCTTAAGTATGAGATGATCAACAAGTATAGAACTGGAGATGAGATTTAAATGAAGGGAATAGGAATTATGGGAGGGGCATTTAATCCATGTACCTCTGCACATCTTGAACTTGCTGAAAGTGTTTTATTTAGTATAGCAGGAATGGAAAAAATTATTTTCCTCCCAGTAGGGGATAGATATATAAAAAAGGGACTAATACAATGTATTCATAGAATTAAAATGCTGGAACTTGCATGCAGGGATAACCCTAGGTTTGGAGTAAGTGATTTGGAATGTAATTCTGATAAGCTCCTAAGTACTATTGATTCTCTTAGAATATTAAAAGATATGTATAAGGAATATGAAATATATTTTTTAATGGGTACTGATAATTTAAGGGATCTTCCAAACTGGGCAGAGTTTGAAGCTCTAATAAAAAGTTTTAAGTTTGTAATATTTGAAAGAGGAGAAAAACAATCAATTGAAATTATAGAAAATAACGATATGCTTAACAAATACAAAGAAAATTTTGTGATATTAAAAAATCAAGTTATTTCAAGCTCCAGCTCTACAATTGTAAGGGAATGTATAAATAAAAATAAAAGTTTTAAGTGGATGGTGCCTGAAGCAGTTTACAATTATATAATAGAAAACAATTTATATAAATAAAGGGGTGATTTGAAATGGTAAATGAAATAGTTATATGGCTTAAGGAACAATTGGAATCTTCCGGGTCAAAAGGATTTATTACAGGAAATTCAGGTGGGATTGACAGTGCTGTGGTACTGGCACTATGCAAACTAGCGTCTAAAAATACAATTGGGGTAATTATGCCTTGCGGCAATATATCAGAAGATGAAAGGTATGCTAGAATCACTGCAGAAAAGTTTGATATTGAAACAATATTTGTTGATTTAATGCAACCCTTTGAGGCAATGAAAAGTGCCATAGGCGAAGACCTAAGTAGTTTATCTTCATCCAATTTGAAACCAAGGTTAAGGATGGCCTCCCTTTATGCAATTGCTCAAAATAGAGGATATATTGTGGTTGGAACAGGAAACCTTAGTGAAGCTACTATGGGATATTTCACCAAGTGGGGGGATGGGGCTCATGATATAAATCCAATCAGAAATCTCTGCAAAAGCGAGGTTAGGATTTTGGCAAGGGAGCTTGGAGTTCCAGAAGAGATAATCGAAAAGGCACCCTCCGCAGGATTATGGGAAGGTCAGACAGATGAGGAGGAAATGAAGGTTTTATATAAGGAAATAGATGAGTATATCTTAAACGGAAGCACAAATGAAAGGGCTCAAAAAATTATTGAAGAACAATATGATAAAACTGAGCATAAAAGAATTGGAATTAAGGCTTTCCCTGTTGAAAGAGACCCCGTATACTTACAAAAGAATTAGGGATTTATTTATCAATAGGAGTTACTGAAAATGCTTTCCTGTGTTGGAGAGCATTTTTTATTATACCAAAAAAATTGAGGTACGATTTGTCAAATACAAATATTAGCGATATAATGAAAATAATGGAAACAAGTGCAAGGCTGTTTATATTTTTGCAATGGATAGCTTTATTAAGGAGGTAAGGTTTTAATGTTTATAAAGAATATTAATAAAAGTGAGCTTTTTGAATTAGAGGGACAAGTTTATTTTGACCTATTTTGTAAAGACATCCAAGTATTTATTGAGGAAGATTCAAATTTAAATTATGCAGAACAGTGTGCTATACGTCTAAACAGTGTTAATGAAGACATAATAAATAGTTTATGTTTGGCTTCTATTAGGTACTGTAATAATTTCTTAGATGACATAGGTGAAGATACATTAAAGTTTGATAAAGTAACAGATGTTCTTACATTGATAACTCCAAGTTCCATGTCTGTTCCAATTCCCCAAAACGGGAGTGAGCCAGTTGTTAATTTAGAACTTAATTGTACCTGGGAAGAAGAGCATGGACTACAATGGATAATTAGAGGAGATAAAGTAGTATATGTAGGTGCTTACAATGGGGTAGACCCTTGGGGTGATTGTGATATTGGAGAAGAGTGGAATTATGTTTAAATTAATAGTGTCTAATAAAAAGAACATGATTTCCCATGTTTTTTTTATTGCGAATTTGTATGTAATTTAAAGCATTTTTAATCTAACATGATGTTTGTGGTTCAATTTACCAAATCCAAACATTAGGAATATAATATAAAAAAAGGAATTGAATTTGGGGGTACCATATGACAGAACAGGCTAACAGTAATATTAGCAATAAGGAGCTTAGAATATTTTTTATTGTTAACTTTGGTGTACTAATAATCCTTGGTATAATGATGTTTTATTTAAAGAGCAAAAATCATAATGTTTCAAGTTTGGCAAATATTCAGATGTTGCTGCCTGCAGCAGCTGCAATGGTTGCATTTTTAAGTAATAGAGAGAAAGCTGCTTTGGTAGCAGCAGGTTTTTATAAATTATATTTATTTTTTGCAGCTGCATATTCTTGTTCTTTAATTTTTTCTTTAATTATATTTGGAAAAGATATAGCAGTGGTATTATCAATTCTTATTATTATAGTATCAATGATTCTTATTTTCATGTGTTTTATTGGAAATCATGACAAACATGATGAATATGGATATTCCGGCCTTATATTTAACACCAGGTTTCCTAAGGCAATGTTTTATATAATCTTATTTGTGGTGTTGTATTTTTTAAGAATAGCAGCTTTAGCCATTCTTTCACCTTTATTTGGAATAGATCAAGGCTCTTCTTCTGGAATAGATCTAATGTATTTTTTACAGATGTTAATTCCCAACATTTTTGTGTTAATAATCTTTTTTGGTGAGGAATATGGATGGCGATATTTTCTTCAGGGGGCATTACAAAAAAGGTTTGGTGCCATAAAAGGAATAATAATTTTAGGTTTAATTTGGGGAATTTGGCATCTCCCCTTGGATTTCACCCTTTACAGCCCTGCCACACCATGGCTGTCAGTAATGGGGCATTTGTTTTACTGTGTAAGCTTAAGTATTTTCTTTGGGTATGTCTTTATGAAGACAAGAAATGTATGGATAATTGCAATATTTCATTATCTTAATAATTGTTTAGTCTGTATTGGAGGAAGCATCCCTGTTAATGTTGTTATGGATTTCCATCAAGTTTTATTTGGACAAATTATTACATTAATTATCTATCTGCCATTTTTATATTTTATAAAGAGGGAAACACAAAAGAAGCAAGGCTTTTAAAGCAATTGCTTTTTTTCTGTTTGAAATGTATTATAAATATATAAAACCAAATTGTGTTTAACTTTGGAGGGATAAAATGCAATTTTATGATTTGGCAATTGTTGGGGGCGGAGTTGCAGGTATTTCTGCTGCAATTAAGGCAAAAGAAAGCGGAATTGATAGTATAGTAATACTTGAAAGTGAAAATGAATTGGGGGGGAATTTAAACCAATGCATTCATAGTGGTTTTGGTTTTGAAATTTTTGATGACAATTTAACCGGCACTGAGTTCTGCCAAAGATTAATTGACAAGGTTATTGAACTTCAGATAGAATACCGGCTCAATACTACTGTTATAGAGATAAATAAGAATAAAACATTAACAGCTGTAAACTCTGATCAGGGAGTATTTCAAGTTAAATGGAAGGCATTGGTGTTTGCTGCAGGATGTATAGAAAGTACAAAAAATGCCTTGAAAATAGCTGGAAGTAAGATGGCAGGTGTTTACACTGCGGGAACTGTCCAGAGAATGATAAATATTGAAGGTTATCTTCCGGGAAAAGAAGCTGTTGTTATAGGTAGCCATGATTTTGGTTTGATAATGGCGAGAAGCATGATTATTGAAGGTGCTAAGGTTAAGGCTGTAATAGAAAAGTCAGGTGCACCAAAGGGCAGTATAAAAAGTGTGGAGGATTGCATTAAAGACTTTAATATTCCTCTTTTACTTAATTATGATGTTATTGATGTTAAAGGCAAAGCAAGAGTTGAAGAAATAAATGTTGCAAAGATTGATGAAGCTGGATTCCCCGTGAGCGGTACTGAAAGGAATATACCATGTGACACTGTAATTCTTTCGGTTGACCTTGTTCCACATGTAGAGCTTTTAGAAAATGCAGGAATTGAAATGGACAGCAATGGCTTGTTTGTGGATATAGATGGAATTTTTGTATGTGGAGATGCCAATCATATTCATGAACATGCAGACGGTATTGTTATTGAAGGAAGGGAAGCAGGTCTAGCTGCCTTTAGATACATAACAGAAAAAACTGATATTTAATGGAGAAAATACTTTATGGAAGAGGAATTAAGAGAAATTCTTGAAAAAGTAACTGAATTTGATCAGCTAACCTACGAAAAAATTCCTGATATAGATTTATACATGGATCAGGTAACCACCTTTATTGAAGAAAAACTTGGTTATTTAAAACGAAGCGATGAGGAAGATGTATTAACTAAAACAATGATTAATAACTATACCAAGGCTGGTATTTTGATTCCTCCAAACAAAAAGAAGTATTCCAGGGACAATATGGTGCTGATAGTATTAACATATTATTTAAAGCAGGTGCTGTCTATTAATGACATTGAGGCACTTCTTTCCCCTATGGTAAAAATAATGAAAAACGGGAAAGACTACAGTCATGAACTTGAAGAGTTATATAATACCTTTATAGAGATAGAAAAGAAAGAGCATATTGAATTTAAAGAAAAGTATGATGTGGGTTACTCTTTTTTTCAAGGGACAGATTTAGAAGGTAGAAAATATTACGAAATGCTTTCAACAGTACTGGAGCTTATAATTAAATCAGCCATGCAAAAGCGCATGGCGGAAAAAATAATAGATGAGTTTTTTTCTAAAAAAGCTTTTTAAGACAGTCTCTGCAGATTATTGTTTTACCATTGTTTGCAGAGATTTTTTCTTTTTCAGATACTAACTTGTTGCATATTTCACATCTCTTTGAATCTTTTACTGGATCTTTAGGCATAATATTACCAAGCTTCTTTTTATTTGGTGGAGGATTGTAATTAACAGGGCTTTTAGCATCAGCATTTTCGTTTATAGTATAAAACATTGAAAAACTGCTTTCTCCAAAAAGCTCAAGTTCAAATCTTGGGGTGACTACATCATAATATTCTTCTATTATAAGTCTCCTTACCTGTGCATCATTTATAATCAGCCCGCTTTTTTCTATGCCGTCAAAAATACTTTTTGTAATGTTTGTGGTATCCGGGTGGCGTTTGCTGCTCTTATAAAACACCTTTAATACAGCTATAAGGGATTCTTGAAGCACAACCCCGGGATTTTGCATTCTAGCCTGATATGCAATTTCCTCTTCATAAATGGCATATCTGTCATGATATTTACCTGAATTATATGGAAGAATGGCTCTTCCCTTTAAATTTGAAAGTTTAAAATTGGATTTTGTTATTGGTGAACCTTGTATAACAACTTTTGCATATGGCTTCATAGTATTACTCCTGTGTAAATATTATATTTATATAATAAACCAAATTCTTTTTAATTTATAGTAGAATATACTGTTGAATAATATGTTTTTATTAAGTATAATTTAATTTGTTTATCAATTTTATTTTTTTGTGAGGTATTTTATGAAAGAAAATATAAATATTCTTGCCATAGAAAGCAGCTGTGACGAAACCTCTGCAGCTGTAGTTCAAAATGGCAGGCGTGTTTTATCAAATATAATATCATCTCAGATAGATATTCATACAAAGTTTGGAGGCGTTGTGCCTGAGGTTGCATCCAGAGCCCATGTTGAGGTTATAGGAAATGTGGTAGCAGAAGCATTGAACAAAGCGGGACTTGAATTGAAAGATATTGATGCAATAGGGGTTACCTATGGTCCTGGATTGGTTGGAGCTTTGCTGGTTGGTCTTCAGTATGCTAAAGGCCTTGCCTATGCTACAGGAAAACCACTTATAGGAGTTAATCATATTGAAGGACATATAAGCGCGAATTTCATACAGCATCAGGAACTAAACCCACCTTTTGTGTGTTTAATAGTATCTGGAGGTCACACCTATATAGTCTATATGAAGGACTATGGAATGTTTGAAATTATGGGCCAGACAAGAGATGATGCTGCCGGAGAAGCTTATGACAAGGTGGCACGTGCCATAGGTCTCGGATATCCAGGAGGACCTAAAATAGATAAGCTTGCGAAGGAAGGAAACCCAGAGGCTGTTAAATTTCCAAGGGCAAATTTTCACGATGACAAATCCCTTGACTTTTCCTTCAGTGGCGTTAAATCTGCAGTGCTTAACTACTTAAATCAGATGGAAATGAAAAATATTGAAGTAAACAAGGCTGATATAGCTGCATCCTTTCAAAAAGCGGTAGTGGATTTTCTTGTTGATAATTCACTTAAGGCATGTAAGATAAAAAATGTTAAGAGGATGGCTGTTGCAGGTGGAGTTGCTTCTAATTCATGTTTGAGAAAAACCTTTCTTGAAAAAGGCGCTAAGGCTGGGATAGAAATATTATTTCCGCAGCCGGTATTGTGTACAGATAATGCTGCAATGATTGGAAGCGCAGCTTATTTTGAATATATAAATGGAAAAAGTTCTAGTTTAAATTTAAATGCTGTTCCAAATCTGAAGCTTGGAGAAAGGTGACGTATACATCATGCATTTAAAATAATAAAAATAAAATAAGATTTTTAAGCAACACAAAAGTTGCATTTATGTTTTTGTTGAAAGTATGACAAACAAGGTATATAATAAAACGGTGAGATTATTAATTATGTATTTATGTCAAAAATGCAGGAATAAATATTATCATTATTCAATTGAAATACTTTTGATATTTATATATAATATATATACTATGCTTTCCACTGATATTTATGAGATGAAATTCATAAATATACAGAAATTTATTAGTGAAGGGGATGGGTTACATGGTTAAAAAATTTAAAAGAGTCCTTGTGGCTAACCGTGGTGAAATTGCCATAAGAATTTTCAGAGCTTGTCATGAGCTTGGTATTAGGACAGTTGCTATTTACTCAGATGAAGATAAACGTTCCTTGTTTAGAACAAAAGCTGATGAAGCTTATTTAATAGGGAAAAACAAAGGACCAGTAGAAGCTTACTTAAATATTGACGAAATAATCAGCCTTGCGCTTAAAAAGGGAGTAGATGCAATCCATCCAGGATATGGATTCCTTGCTGAAAACCCTGAATTTGCAAGAAAGTGCCAAGAGGCAGGAATAGAATTTATAGGACCTACAGACGAAATGATGGATAAACTTGGTGACAAGATTAAATCAAAAATCGTTGCAGAAGCTGCTGGAGTTCCTACAATACCAGGAGTTACAAAACCTATAGAAAATGAACAGGAAGCATTGGATTTTGCAAATTTCTGCGGATATCCTGTAATGCTTAAAGCTGCCTTTGGAGGCGGCGGAAGAGGTATGAGAATAGTTAGAAGCGAAAGCGAACTCATTTCCTCATATAGAAGTGCAAAGAATGAAGCAAAAAAGGCTTTTGGAATAGATGATGTGTTTATAGAAAAATATCTTGAAAAACCTAAACATATTGAAGTTCAGGTTCTTGGAGATAAAAACGGTAACATAGTACATCTTTTTGAAAGAGACTGCTCAATTCAAAGAAGACATCAAAAGGTTATAGAATTTACACCTGCAGTTTCAATGACTCAGGAAAAGAGAGAAGCGATATGCAACGACGCTTTAAAGATTGCAAAATCAGTTAAATATAGAAGTGCAGGAACTCTTGAATTCCTTCTAGATAAAGATAATAACCATTACTTTATTGAAATGAACCCAAGAATCCAGGTTGAACATACTGTAACAGAAATGGTTACAGGAATAGATATTGTTCAAAGCCAGATATTGATTGCAGAAGGCTATGATCTTTCTTCAAAGGAAGTTGGAATACCTTCCCAGGAATCAATAGAGCCAAGAGGATTTGCTATACAATGCAGAATAACCACAGAAGATCCTTCAAACAACTTTGCTCCTGATACTGGTAAAATAGACGTATACAGAACAGGATCAGGATTTGGTATAAGACTTGATGGAGGAAATGGTTTTTCAGGTGCTGTTATAAGCCCTTACTACGACAGTCTTCTTGTAAAGACTACTGCATGGTCAAGAACCTTCCAGGATGCAATAAGAAAGTCCATACGTTCAGTTAAGGAACTTACAATAACAGGAGTTAAGACAAATGTTGACTTCCTTATAAACGTATTGAACCATGAAACCTTTAAACTAGGTGAATGCGATACAAACTTCATTGCTGAAAATCCTGAATTATTCGATATATCACCAAGAGCCGACGAAGAATTAAGAGTTCTTAAGTATATTGGAGAAAAAGTAGTAAATGAAACTCACGGAGACAAAAAGGATTTTGATGTTCCAGTAATTCCAAAAGCAAACTTTGAAGGCACTCTTTCTGGAACAAAGCAAATACTTGACGCGGGTGGTCCAGAAGCTCTTGTTAAATGGATTAACTCACAAACAAAGCTATTGCTTACAGATACTACAATGAGAGATGCACAGCAATCCCTTATGGCTACAAGAATGAGAACAAGGGATATGATTAAAATAGCTAATGACCAGGCAATCCTTGGAAAAGACCTCTTCTCCTTGGAGATGTGGGGAGGAGCAACCTTCGATGTTGCATACAGATTCCTTAAGGAATCACCATGGGATAGACTTGAAGAACTTAGAAAAAGGATACCAAATGTTTTATTCCAGATGCTTCTTAGAGGAGCAAACGCTGTTGGATACAAAAACTATCCAGACAATGTAATAAAAGAAAGCATAAGACAGTCAGCTAAGAGCGGAATAGACGTATTTAGAATATTTGATTCCCTTAACTGGTTAAAGGGAATGGAGCTTGCCATAGAAGAAGTATTAAAGCAGAATAAGGTTGCAGAAGCATGTGTATGCTACACTGGAGACATTCTTGATGAATCCAGGGATAAGTATTCCTTGGATTACTATGTGAAGTTTGCTAAGGAAATAGAAAAAACAGGAGCTCACATACTTGGAATAAAAGACATGTCTGCACTACTTAAGCCATATGCTGCAGTTAAACTTATTAAAGCTCTTAAAAATGAAATTTCAATTCCAATCCACCTGCACACTCATGACACTACAGGCAACGGAGTTGCTACAGTGCTTATGGCAGCCCAGGCTGGAGTTGATATAGTTGATACAGCCTTTAACAGTATGTCTGGACTTACAAGTCAGCCTGCTCTAAACTCAGTAGTTGCTGCACTTGAAAATACAGAAAGAGATACAGGAATAAACCTTACAGATATTCAAAAGCTTTCAGATTACTGGAGTGCAGTAAGGCCAGTTTACATTCAGTTTGAATCAGACCTTAAATCAGGAAGTGCTGAAATATACAAATATGAAATTCCTGGAGGCCAGTATTCAAATCTTAAGCCACAAGTTGAAAGCTTTGGTTTAGGCCACAGATTTGATGATATTAAAGACATGTACAAAAAGGTTAATGAGCTTTCAGGGGATATAATAAAGGTTACACCATCCTCAAAGATGGTTGGAGACTTAGCTATATTCATGGTTCAAAATGACCTTACACCAGAAAATATATATGAAAAAGCTAAGAACATGGCATTCCCAGATTCAGTAGTATCCTTCTACAAAGGAATGATGGGTCAGCCAAAGGGAGGCTTTAACAAGGAACTTCAAAAGATTGTTCTAAAGGGCGAAGAACCTATTACCTGCAGACCAGGTGAACTCCTTCCTCCTGAAGACTTTGAAAAGATTAAGCAGATGCTTAAGGAAAAATACAAGTTCGAACCTACAGATAAGGATGCAGTAAGTTATGCATTATATCCAGATGTATTTGAAGGATTCATAAAATACGTTCAGGAATACGGTGACTTAAGCCGTATGGGCAGTGATGTATTCTTCCATGGTCTTTATGAAGGGGAAACTTCTGAAATAGAAATAGCAGAAGGAAAAACCTTAATAGTACAGCTCCTTGAAATAGGAAAGCTTGATAACCATGGCCTAAGAACTTTGATATTTGAAGTTAACGGAAATAGAAGAGAAATAAAAATAAAAGACAAAGTAAGCAGCGATAGAATCGGCAGCTTTGTTGAAGAAATTGCAATGGTAGACCCTTCTGATAAAATGGAAATAGGCGCAAGCATACCAGGTACAATTCTTAAGGTGCTTGTAAAAGAAGGAGAAACTGTAAAAGAAGGTCAAAGCCTTGTGGTTATAGAGGCAATGAAAATGGAGACAAATGTAGTTGCCAGTGCAGACGGCGTAGTTGAAACCGTTGCTGCAAAAGAAGGCAAACAGGTAAAAGCAGGGCAGTTGCTTGTAAAACTTAAGTAATTATTATAAACCCTATCTCTAAGGAGAGATAGGGTTTATATTGCATATGAAAGGGGTGTACAAAATTGAATATTGAAAAGGTGGTTAAGTCAAAGTTTGAGCTTATAACATCAATTAGAAAAGAATTAAATGAAAATGCAGAATTGTCTTTTAAGGAATATAAAACCAGTGATATAATTAAAAAGTACCTTAATGAGTATGGTATTGAAACAAAGTCATGTTTTAATACAGGGGTTATAGGGATTTTGAACAAGGATGAAAGCTGTATTGGATTAAGGGCTGATATGGATGCATTACCTGTAAATGGTGTATCCCATGCCTGCGGTCATGATTTTCATATGGCAGCAGCAATTGGCACAGCCATAGTTCTGAAAGAATTGGGCTTTAGCAAAAATGTAAAGTTTATATTCCAGCCTGGGGAAGAAAATACCGGAGGAGCACTCCCAATGATAAATGAGGGTGTGTTGGAAAGTCCTGATGTAAAATATATCATTGGATTTCATGTATGGCCAGGGCTTCCTGTAGGACAAATTGAAGCTGTAAGCGGAGCCTCCATGGGTTCAGTAGATGATTTTAATATTGAATTCACAGGAAAAGGGGGTCATGCAGCAATGCCTTATTTATGCAAAAACCCAATTTATCCTGCTATAGAACTTATTCAATCCTTTAATACCAAGGTGCTTACAGAAAATGACCCATTAAATCCATTTGTGGTAACCTTTGCTTCTATTAATGCTGGAAATGCCTGCAATGTAATATCTGACAAGGCAAAGGTTTTAGGAACAGTGAGGACCTTTGAGCATGAGCTTAGGAAAAAGCTGAAGGAAGACTTGATAAAATCCTCGGAAATTTGCGCTGAAAAGTATAATTGCACTGTAAAGGTTAACTATGAAGATGGGTATCCTCCTTTAATTAATGATAAAGAGTTAACTGATAACTTTATAGAACATGCAAAGGGAATATTAGGAGAAAAAAATGTACTTCCATTAACAAAGAGTTTTGCTGCAGAGGACTTTTCATTTTTTGCTGAGAAAGTTCCTTCAGTTCATTTCAGGCTGGGCATAGCTGAAAATGAACTTGGCAACGAAGTGCTGCATTCAGTGAATTTTACCGGAAGCGACAATGCGCTATATTATGCAGTAATGCTCACAGTAAGTTTTATAATTAAACTTGCTGATAAAATATAGAATAAAATATAGGGTTAATACAAAATATAACAATATAGAGGGGAGAGATTTTATGATATTTAAAGCAGGAGAAAAATATAATGGTTTTGTGGTTGAAGAAACAAAACCTTTAAATGATATCGATTCAGAGGGTATAATTTTTACCCATGAAAAAACAGGAGCAAAACTATTATATGTGAAAAACAGTGATGACAACAAGGTGTTTACAATAAGCTTCCGAACACCACCTAAGGACAGCACAGGGGTAGCGCATATATTGGAACATTCAGTGCTATGCGGATCAAAAAAATTCCCTACAAAAGAACCTTTTGTGGAATTGGCTAAGGGCTCACTGAATACCTTCTTAAATGCATTTACATTTCCTGACAAAACAATGTATCCTGTAGCAAGCAGAAATCATAAGGATTTTAACAACATTATGGATGTTTATCTTGATGCTGTGTTTAATCCTAATATATACAGATACAATGAAATAATGATGCAGGAAGGCTGGCATTATGAACTTGAAAGTAAGGATGATGAACTTACGTACAAGGGAGTAGTTTACAATGAAATGAAGGGCGCCTTTTCTTCACCAGAATCCATACTATTTAGGAAAATATCAGAATCTCTTTTCCCGGATACTGCTTATGGAGTTGAAAGCGGTGGAGATCCTGATGTAATTCCAATGCTTACACAAGAACAGTTTACAGAATTTCATAAAAAATATTATCATCCGTCAAACAGTTATCTTTATTTATACGGCGATATGGATATAGTAGAGAAACTGAAGTTCATTGATGAAAGCTATTTAAGCTCCTATGAAAAAATAAGTGTAGATTCAGCAATTGAAATTCAAAAATCCTATAGTGAAATAAAAGAAAGCACAATAAACTATCCTATCTCAATAACTGAAAAGGAAGAGGATAAAACCTTCCTAAGTCTCAATTTTGCTGTAGGGAAATCTACGAACCCTGAGTTGTATCTTGCTTTTGAAATATTGGAGCACATGCTTTTAGAGACACCAGGTTCACCTCTTAAAAAAGCACTTATAGACTCTGAAATAGGAAAAGATGTTTTTGGAGTATATGAAGGAAGCATACTACAGCCAATATTCAGCATAGTGGTTAAGAATTCAAATGTAGATAAAAAAGAACAGTTTAAAAAGGTTGTGTATGATACGTTAAATGGTCTTGTAACAAAGGGCATTGATAAAAAAATGATAGAGGCTTCAATCAATATTAAAGAGTTCCAGTTAAGGGAAGCAGACTATCAAGGTTATCCAAAAGGCCTGATATACAGCATGAAGTGCATGGACAGCTGGCTTTATGATGTTAGTCCCTTTGTTCACCTAAGTTATGAAAATACACTGACCAAAATAAAAACAGCACTTGTGTCTGATTACTTTGAAAAGATTATAAAAGAATATATTATAGACAATCCTCATGGCTCAATGCTTATTGTTAAGCCTGAAAAAGGTCTTGCAGAGAAAAAAGCAGAAGATTTAAGAAAAACTTTAGCTGACTACAAAGCAGGACTAACTGAAGATGAAATCATGAAAATAGTAGATCAAACTGCAAGGTTAAAGGAAAGACAGCTTGCAGAGGATTCGGCTGAAGATCTGGAAAAGATTCCGCTTCTTTCAATTGAGGATATTGATAGAAACTCAGAAAAAATTGAACTTTTAGAGAAAGAAGTTCAAGGAGTAAAAGTTCTCCACTGTCCTGTAAACACCAATAAGATTGCTTATGTAAACTTGTATTTTGATGCAGATGTTATTCCAATGGATCAAATACCATACCTGACAATACTTTCTTCAGCTCTTGGAAAGCTTAATACTGAAAAGTATGATTATGAAGATTTGGTAAAGGAATTAAACATATATACTGGTGGTGTAAGGTATACCCCTGCAACTTACGGAATAAACGGTTCTTCCGATGAGTTTAACCCAAAATTTTCTGTTAAGTCAAAGGTTTTAAGCAGTAACATTACTAAGCTCTTTGAACTATTAAAGGAAATATTAACATCAACTAACTTCGAAGATAAAAAGAGATTGAAGGAAATAATCCAGGAAACAAAGTCAAGAATGGAAATGATGATGTTTGACCGGGGGCATATAGTTGTTGCAAACCACATTGTTTCATATTTCTCAACCCAGGGAAAATATGAAGAACTTACTTCAGGAATATGCTTTTACAAGTTTATAGTTGAACTTGAAAAGGATTTTGAAGCTAAGTGGAAAGAAATATCTGATACATTAAAAGAAATTTCCAGGAAAATTTTCAACAAGGGAAATATTATAGTGGGTGTGACTTCAGAAGATGCTGAGTATGAGGTCTTTAAGGGTAATTTTGGAACTTTATTTGAAAAGCTGAGCAGGGAAGAGGTTTCAAAGGAAAAGTATAAATTTGAACTTACAAAAGATAATGAAGGTTTTATGACCTCGGGAAAGGTTCAATATGTAGCTAAGGCATATAATTATATTAAGCTTGGATATGAATATTCAGGAAGCATGCTGGTACTTAAAACTATAAACAACTACGATTATTTGTGGAATCGTGTAAGAGTACAGGGTGGAGCCTATGGTGGTTTCTCATCCTTCCAGAGAAACGGAAATATGTTCTATACCTCATATAGAGACCCTAACCTTAAGGAAACAATTAAGGTATACGATGAAGCGGGAAGTTACTTTAAGAACTTCAACACAAACAGTAGACAAATGACTAAGTATATAATAGGTACTATATCTGACCTGGATTTTCCGCTATCTCCTGCAATGAAGGGTGAAAGAGCTGTTGATTATTACTTTAGAAATGTAAGTTATGAGGATATACAAAGAGAGAGGCTCGAAGTACTTGAAACAAAGGTGGAAGACATAAGAAAATACGGAGATATGATTGAAGATATAATGAAACAAAATTATATTTGTGTATTCGGAAGTGAAGAAAAAATCAAAACAAATAAAGATATGTTTGGAAGCATTATAAACGTATTTGAATAATTAAAACCCTGCAGATTAAATCTGCAGGGTTCTTTAGTTTAAGCTTCTTTAGCTACATCTGAGTTTTTAATTTCTGCAATATCTTTTTTCCATACTCTAAAACTCTCTACTACTATAATTACCATTAATACCAATAGCAAGCCTGATATAACTGTCATAAGCATTAATCCTTTTGGAAGGTAATTGCCGGTTATATTTAGTATAGCTGCATCTCCAGTAATAAAAGCCATAATTACAGTCGGTATTCCGGTAATACATGCATATGCAACATTTTTACTTGTTTTAAGTATAACAGAGGTTCCCACTGCTAAAGCAATAACCGCCAGCATCTGATTCGCTGTACCAAACATCGGCCATATTATTGAAACGTTTCCTGTATAAAGCAAGTAACCCCATGCAAAGGATACAAGACCACTAAATACTATAATATTAGGCCAGGAATTTTTATTTCCAAATGGTTTATGGAATCTAGCCGCAAAGTCTTGAAGAAGGTATCTGCCTATCCTTGTACCAGCATCAATTGTGGTTAGAATAAACAGTGCTTCAAACATAATTATGAAGTGATACCAGTATCCTAGCAGATGAGCCATGCCAGGAATCTTGTAGAATACGTAAGCCATACCAACTGCCAGGGAAACCCCGCCTCCGGTTCTTCCTGCAAGACTTTCACCTACAAGCTGATTTAACATAGGCAGCTCCACAGGAGTCATATGAAGCTTGGCAAAAACTGCTGCAGTTGAGTTAATAGCAAAGTAATCTGCTGTAGGAAGACATGTAGCTGCAATTAAAGCCATTAATGCTACAAAGGATTCAAGGAGCATTGCGCCAAATCCAATTGGAAGTATATCTCTTTCATAGGATATCAGTTTTGGGGTTGTACCAGAACTGATAAGTGAATGGAATCCTGATAATGCTCCACAAGCTATTGTTATAAATATATAAGGGAATACTTTACCAGGAACAATTGGACCACCACCGTTAACAAAAGGAGTAATAGCAGGCATTTTTATATCAGGTCTAACTATTAAAATACCAATTGCAAGAAGGAATACAACACCAAGCTTCATATATGTGCTTAGATAGTCTCTAGGAAGCAGCAACAGCCAAACAGGAATTGCAGCTGCACAGAAACCATAAAATGCAAGTATAAGAGACATTTGTTTAAGATTAAATGTAAGGTAAGGTGCTAATGCTGTATGCTGAATGTATGGTCCAAGTATAACTCCAAGAATAATAAGAGCCATACCAATAACAGTACCTTCCCCTATTTTACCAGGTCTTATAAACTTCAAATAAATACCGATAAACATAGCCACAGGAATAGTAAATCCAACAGTAAAAGTACCCCACGGGCTGTTATTCAACGAGTTTACTATTGGGAGTCCAAGCCCCGCCATAGCTATAATAAGAATAAATAATACTGCAATTGCTGTTACAAATCCCATGGTTGGACCAAGATGACTTTTAGCAATTTCTACTAGAGATTCTCCATCATGTCTTACAGATGCAAATAGTATAACCATATCATGTACAGCACCTGCCAGGACACCACCAATTAGGATCCATAGTGTTCCAGGAAGATAACCATACTGTGCTGCAAGTACTGGCCCTATTAGTGGTCCCGCACCTGCTATTGCCGCAAAATGATGACCCATAAGCACAAGTTTATTAGTTGGAACAAAGTCATGTCCATCTTCAAAGCGTTTAGATGGAACTTCTCTTGTGTCGTCGAGTACAAGAACCTTGGCTGCAATAAAAGCACCATAAACTCTGTAGCCAAGTACCAGGACTAAAGCCCCGATGATAACTAGTACGATAGAATTCATATAAAAACCTCCTTAAAATAATATAAATACCTAATATTGAAATGTTTACATAAATTTTATGACAATATTAACAGTTTATGAACAAATTCGAGGTGAATAGATGAAATTGAACAGTGAAAAGCAAAAAATGATGCTTGTTTGGCATTATTTTATGTTTCAATATGGGGTTTTTGATATATAATGAAATTATACAAAGGTGAAAGGGGTTCTTGTGTTGATATATATTCAGTTGCTGGAAAGAATGGCTTTGGTAGCGTTGGCGGCCTATATTTATAATCAATCCCATATATTCAAAAACCTCATAAAGGATGAACTAACCCTTGGGGATAAGATAAGTATGGTTATATTTTTCAGTGGTTTGTCAATAATGGGAACTTACACCGGAATTAATCTGGAGCCTTATGCTATAGCAAATACAAGGCCAATTGGTGCATTTATGGCAGGATATGTAGGTGGGCCTGTAATAGGTGGAATTGTTGGGCTTATTGCTGGGACTCACAGGTTTATGCTTGGTGGATATACTGCCTTTGCCTGCGGATTATCCACCGTAGTTGAAGGGTTAATGGGTGCTCTTGCAAGAAAATATTCTAAAGATGGGAACTTTAGTGCAAAAGCAGGTTTTTGGGGAGCTGCCGTAGCTGAAATGCTTCAGATGCTGATAATAATAGCCTTTTCTAGACCATTGGATGATAGTATTGCTTTGGTAAAAACTGTGGCATATCCTATGATTATAATAAATTCCATAGGTGTGGTAGTATTTATAAATATAATAAAAAATGCAAGAGAGGAATACACAAGATTAGGGGCTGTTGAATCACAAAAGGTTCTTAATATTGCAAAGAGGACAATAAATCATATTAGAAAAGGTTTGGACAAGACTACAGCAAAAAATATTGCTGAAATAATATATGAAATAGGTAATCTTAAAGGAGTTTTTGTGGCAGATAAAAAAGAACTGCTTAGTTATTGCGGAGATGAAATAGAAGAAGGTCTTCTAATTAAAAGCATTAATAACTACTATGAGGATCCGGATTTTCGCATTGTGTCATTTATGAGCAAAGGAAAACAAAAGTTTTTTTATTTTACACCACTTTATAGCCTTGAAAATGACTTTGAGGGCGTAATTGGACTTCAGGCAAAATCTGAAAGGGATATTAATGGATATTTTGAGGATTTTGCAAGAGAACTAAGTGATTTGCTTTCAAATCAGATTGAAATACATAAGCTTAATAAAATTGCTCATGAAGCTGCGGTTGCAGAAAATAAAGCTCTCAGGGCCCAGATAGAGCCTCATTTTCTTTTCAATGCACTTAATACAATTTCCTCCTTTTGCAGAACAAATCCATTTAAAGCCAGGGAACTCATTGTAGATTTGTCAAATTACTTTAGACAAACATTAAAACGCCAGGAAGATTTTGTTCCTTTAAGTGAGGAATTGGATTTTGTAGAATCCTATCTTTGTATAGAAAGAGCCAGATTTGGGGATAGGCTGCTAGTTAATATAGAAGTTCCTCGAGAACTTATGGAAATAAAAATGCCAGTATTTATCCTTCAGCCAATAATTGAAAATTCAATTAAGCATGGTATACTTCCCAAGGAAAACGGGGGTATTGTAAACTTAAATATAATTGAGCTTGGTGGTTTGGTCGAAATTTCTATTTTGGATTCAGGGGTTGGAATGACTGATGAAAGACTGGAGGAAGTTTGCTTAAATTGGCCGGGGCTCGGCCTTAATAATGTAAATCAAAGGCTTAAACTTCTATATGGACAAGATTCTGCTTTAAACATTAGTACAACACTTGGCTTAGGAACTAAAGTGAGCTTCAGGATACCAAAGGAGGTTATGTAGATCATGGAACTGGTAAAATGTGTAATAATTGAAGATGAAATTCCTGCAGCTGAAGAGTTGAAATATCTTATAACTAAATATAACAATTTTGTTGTAGAAAACATGGCATTTAACGGGGAAAGTGGGTATGATATAGTTATGGAAACAAAACCACATGTGGTTTTTTTGGATATAAATATGCCCATGCAAAGTGGAGTGGAATTGGCAAAAAAAATCAATAAGGCAGATAGTTCCATTGATATAGTGTTTGTTACAGCCTATGATTCACATGCATTAGAAGCCTTTGAATTAAATGTTTTAGACTATATTTTAAAGCCGGTGGATGATTTAAGGCTAGATATAACCTTAAACAGAATACTTAAAAGGCGTGAAGCATCCACAAAATCCGAATCAGAACTGCCAAGGATGATTTCTCAAATTATCAGCAAGCTTGAAAACCAGGAATGCGTATGCAGGAAAATGCCTTGTGAATTAAGAGGCAAGATTTTGCTCATTGATCTTAAGGATATTTATTTTTGCTTTATTGAAGGAGAAAAAACCTATGTAAAAACGAAAAAAGAATGTTATTTAACAGGATATAACTTGAATCAAATAGAAAAAAAATCAAATTTCTTCAGGGCGCACAGAAGTTATCTTGTTAATCTTGACAACGTAAAGGAATTATTTTCATGGTTTAACGGCACATATAAGCTTGTAATGAATGATATGGAGAATTCCGAAGTGCCTATCAGCAGGAATAATGTAAAAAAATTGAAAGAATTGTTGGGGCTATAGATGAAAAATAATATAATAAGGGTAAAATTAAATGTTTTGTTCCTTACTGTTTCAATAATTTTATTTTTAGCAGTAGGATTGGTTTTTTATAGAAGTGTAAAAATTGCTGTAGTGTATTCAAAGGAAAAGGAACTTGAAACCCTATCCCAGGAAACAAGCAATAAAATTGAACGTTTTTTATCAGAAAGGTATGGAGATATTCAGGTTTTATCAGAATCACCAATTTTAACAAAAAGTGATATAGAAAGCAAACTTAAAGTTGAATATCTTCAAAGTGTTGTGAAAGCATATAAAACTTATGACTATATTGCCACCGTTGACAGCTTTGGTGTAATAGATTCTTATTTTGGAAAAGGTGTTGGGGATATAAATTATAAGGATTGGATTGGAAATGTATCTACCGGTGAAACCTATGTATCTGATTTTATCTATCTGCCAAATGAAAAGGTATACGTTATATACCTTGAGGCTCCATTAAAAGATTCGAATGGGAAAATTATCGGGGCTGTATTTGAAAGGGTTAATTGCGATGCAATAAAGCAGATTGTTGAAAATGTAAAGTTTGGCGAAACTGGATATGCTTACTTCGCATCAAATAAAGGAGATTATTTAATTGCAAATCCCAATATTAACAACCCAATAGAAAATACTAATCTGAAGGATATTGATATCTTATATTATCAATCTAATGGGAAAAAGTATATTTCAGCATATTATAAATTGTCAAATTATAAAAGCCAAAGTGTAAACTGGTATGTATTCGTGGAACAATCTCAAAGTGAAGCTTTTGAAATAAGTAACAATCTCGGAACCTACACTGTTGTGGTTGTTGCGGTTTCATTTATTGCCATACTTATCCTGCTTGTGTATAGTTCCAAAGTTATATCTACACCATTTAATTTGATGGAGCAGAAGGTTATTAAAATTGCTGGAGAGCTGGAGAAAAGTGTAATGAGGGCAAAACATCTTGAGGGCTTGGCTGCAATGTCCGCTGGTATTGCCCATGAAATAAAGAATCCTTTAACCTCAATAAAAGGTTATGCCCAGCTCATAAAGCTTGAACTTACAGAAAACAATACAATAATTTCTGATGTGGATATTATTATAGATGAAGTAGAAAGACTAAACAGAATAGTGGATAGATTCCTCAGTTTTGCCCGTCCAAAGGAACTTAAGCTTAAAAAGTCTAAAGTTACTTCGGTTATAAAAGAGGCTGCAAAGGCGCTAGAACCTGAAATAGAGAAAAACAAAATCAAACTTGTTTTAAATACAAAGGATACACCGGATGTACTGCTGGATTTTGATGAAATGGAACAAGTTATTATAAATTTGGTTTTGAACTCAATTCAAGCAATGAAAAACGGGGGAGAAATCAAAATAAGCACAGAGTATGACAAAGTGATGGATATTGTATCAATAAGTGTTAAAGATACAGGTACAGGGATAAAAAGTGAGGATTTGGACAATATTTTTGAACCATTTTATACTACAAAGGATAAGGGTACAGGGTTAGGCCTTGCCATATGTTCAAGAATTATTGAAAATCACAAAGGATTTATGGAAGTTAAAAGTGTTTATGGGTCTGGCACAGAATTTATTATTAAACTCCCTGTAGTGGAAGAATGATAGGAGAATAATTATGAGAAAATGTTCCATATTGATTGTGGATGATGAAAATAATGTAACAAAGCTTTTGGATAAATTTTTAAAAAAAGAAGGGTATAATACCATTACAGCATCCTGTGGTGAGGAAGCTTTGGAATTAATAAACAGCCATCAGGTTGATATTGTAATCACGGACATTAAAATGCCTGGAATAACAGGGATTGAACTTTTCAGCAAAATAAGGGACATAGATTCTTCAATTAAAGTTATATTAATAACAGCATTTGCAACCTTGGAAACAGCTTTAGAAGCTTTGAAAATGGGTGCAGTGGATTATATTACAAAGCCCTTTGATTTAAATGATGTACTTGAATCGGTGGAAAAAATTGTAAATAGCATGGATGATGTGGTTGAAACTGTTAAAGAAAAAAGCAGTTCCATGGAAAATTATTTTTTAACTGGAAGTCCTAAAATGCAAAGTGCCATTGAACTCATGAAACAGGTGGCAGGGAGCAAAACCACAGTTATGATTTATGGTGAAACAGGAACAGGTAAAGAACTTGCTGCCCAGGTTCTCCATAATTTAAGCCCAAGAAGGGATAAACCGTTTATTAAAGTAAATTGTGCGGCAATTCCAGAAAATCTTCTTGAAAGTGAATTGTTTGGATATGAAAGAGGTGCCTTTACAGGAGCCAATGGATCAAAGCCAGGAAGATTTGAATTAGCTGATGGAGGAACAATATTTCTTGATGAAATCGGGGATATAACCCCCCTTATGCAGGTTAAGCTGCTTCGGGCAATACAGGAAAGGGAATTTGAAAGGCTTGGGGGCATAAGGACAATAAAGGTGGATGTAAGGATTATTGCTGCAACTAATAAAAGTCTTGAGGAGCTTGTAAAGAACGGCTCCTTTAGGCAGGATTTGTTTTATAGATTAAATGTAGTTCCAATTACGTTGCCTGCACTAAGGGAAAGAAAAGAAGATATTAATCAACTGATACAATATTTCTTGAAAAAATCTTCAAGTATTTCAAACAGTAGTGCAAAAGAAATATCAGAGGAAGCGCTGCTTCTTTTGAAAGGATATAACTGGCCGGGAAACATTAGGGAACTTGAAAATGTAATTGAAAGATGTGTTGTTATAACACCAGGAAGAAAAATAAATACAGAGGATCTGCCAGAGTACATAATTTCTTATGATGAATTGGAGGTCTCCGAAAATCCAGGTGAATTGAACAAGGCTGTGGATAGCGCAGAAAAGAACATGATAATTAAAGCCTTGAAGGAATGTGACGGCAATAGAACAAAAACATCAGAAGTTTTAGGAATCAGCAGAAGATCTCTTCATAGAAAAATTTTAAAATACAACATTGAAGACTAAAGGGCATTTATGTCACATTGTGACATAAATGCCCTTAATCCTTTAAAAAAATTATGATAAATTAATGGTTTGGAAATCGTATTCATTTGGCATCAAAATTGCTTATTAGATAATGTGGAGTAATAATTACAATTTTTTTAAGGAGGACTATTTATATGGGTAACATTAATTCAGGAGATACGGCGTTGGTTTTGATTTGTGCGGCGCTTGTATGCCTAATGACACCTGGGCTTGCATTTTTCTATGGGGGACTAGTTAGAAAGAAAAATGTTTTGACTATAATGATGCAGAGCTTTATATCAATGGGTATAGTTACTTTTATATGGGTATTTGGAGGATTTAGTTTAGCATTTGGAAAAGATATTGGAGGCGTAATAGGTAATCTTCAGTATTTTGGACTTCAGGGAGTAGGTTTTGCACCTAACCCAACATATGGTCCAACAATACCGTTCATAGTATTTTTTATTTACCAGGAAATGTTTGCTGTTATAACACCAGCCCTAATAACTGGTGCATTTGCAGACAGAGTAACATTTAAAAGCTATATGATATTTCTTGTATTCTGGAGCTTATTAATATACATCCCAGTTTGTCACTGGGTATGGGGAGGCGGTTTCCTTGCAAAGATGGGACTTGTTGACTTTGCAGGAGGTATTGTAGTACATGTTACCGCAGGAGTCGCTGCTCTTGCATCAGTAATATTTGTTGGTAAAAGAAAGATACTTCCAGGTGAAAGTACAGCACCGCACAATATAGCCTTCGTTGCACTTGGTACAGGCTTATTGTGGTTTGGATGGTTCGGATTTAACGGCGGAAGTGCACTTGCAGCTAACGGAGTTGCTGCAATAGCATGGGCTAATACAGATATAGCTGGTTCCATTGCCATGATCGTATGGCTTATAATATCATGGGTTCATGAGAAAAGACCAAGTTTAGTTGGTGCATTAACTGGTGCTGTTGCAGGACTTGCAACAATAACACCTGCTGCTGGTTACGTAAAGCCTTGGGCTGCAGTAATAATCGGAGTGCTTTCAGCAGTTGTATGTTACATTGCTGTTCAGATGAGAACATTCCATAAACTTGATGATGCTCTTGATGTTTGGGGAGTTCATGGAGTTGGCGGTTTACTTGGCTCAATATTAGTTGGAGTATTTGCAAACAGTGCTGTAAATGGTATAAGCGGATTAGTATATGGAGACACCCATCAGTTAATGGTTCAGCTTTTTGGAGTTGCAGTTACAGGAATATATGCATTTGTTGTAACTATGGGGTTACTTAAGGTAATCAATATATTCACACCTGTAAGGGTTGATGAACAAGCAGAAATTAAAGGTCTTGATGAAGAACTTCACGGAGAAGTTGCATACCTATAAAAAATTAAGGGGCTGTGGTATTAGCTGTTAAAAACTGCTAATGCCGCAGCCCTTTTTTTATTCCATTTGAAGGAATTTCTAAGATATCTTTAAGTAAATTACTATTTTTTTGAAAAGACGAGTTAAGTTAAAAATTGCTTTATTTCACCATATAAACTTAATTTAAAAAAATAAAAAGATTTATTATTAAATTTAGAAAATTTTAACTACAATATTCTCGTTTGTGTTACAATTGTTTTAGTAAAAAATTGTAAGTTAGGGTGAATTTAATGGAAATTAATATTTATTTAAATGAAGATAGCTGGAATGAAGGTAATCCTCAGGAGACTCTAAATGGGGAAATAAAGATAGTAAATAAATCAATGGTTATAGAAACTCATGAGGATGGTAAGGCATATAGACAGTTTTTATCTTTCGATAAGATATTTGCTATTACCTGTGAATGTAGAATGAGTACTTATGACAGAGAAATAAATTTATATTTTGATTTAAAATCATGGAGTGAATGTAATCCTAAATTTTCATTTCAAGGAGCTTTATTGGAGGAGGAATGTACCCCTCAATATATTACTGTAATTGCTGAAAAGTATAAACATTATATATCTAAAAATAGAATATTCTCCTGTTCATATGAAAGGTAAGGGTTAAGGTGGATGATAAAATGAATCTTAAAGATGTTGATATAAGACAGGTATATAGAAACTGGAAAGCTAATACTAATGAATTTGAGTGTTTTGTAAAAAGCGGGCCGTTTGTGTCACTTCAAACTTATAAGGATTTTCAGCTTGGCGTTTTTAATAGTGGGACATCTCCTTCTGACAGCAAAATTATTAATACTATTGTAAAATTTGACCAGGATGTTTTTATAATTTGTGATTTGGAACTTGATAGAGATGTTAGAGTAGGAGCTATATTGAATAATGTCTACTCAATTAAGCCTGTTCTTTGTTTTAATATGCTCTTTCATGAGAATGGAATGATTGGGACTAAGGATTATATTGAATCTCTAATAAACTACGGAATCCAATTAAAAAACATCACACCAACAAAATATGTCTTTATGTTTGATTACAATAGATACCAGGATTTTGATAAAAGCGAATATAAAAGGAAATTGAATAACCAATATGAAATTTGTGATGCGGATATTCCGTTTGCTGAAACGCTTCAGTCTTTAGGGTATACCAAAGTAATTCTTTTTACTAAAAGCACCATAAAGCAGGATATCCAGAGTTATTTGAATTATCTAAAAGAGGCGGGCATTGAAACTGAAACTATAACATGTGAAAACTAAGCAAAAAAGGAAGTGTATATTAATGATTGGTAAGAAAAAGGCGCTATCTTTGGCGGTTACTGCTGCAATGGTAATAGCTGGACCTGTTGCGCTAGGGGGTTGTAGTGCGCAAGATGAATTGAATAATACCACAAGTAACCAAGTAGGTAGTAGTTCAAGTTCAGGCTCGCATGGCGGATGGTTTTTCTTTGGAAGCCATAGCACACCAAGTTCATCAAGTTCAATTAGTAGCGGGTCGTCTAAAAGCACTGGCTCTTCATGGGGTTCTGCTTCAACATCAAGTGGGTACTCTGCCGCTCACGGAGGTAGCACATCCAGTTAGTCTGGAAGTTGATAGTTAAGGGGGTTTATAAATGATTAATCAAAAACGGTTTACTGAAGACGTTTTGTTTAAATATTATATGCCGAGCAATATAGATGAGAATTCAATACATTCTCAAATTCCATTTTATTTAGATTCTAATACTTATGATAATATGGTTTATTATTCAGAGATAATAAACAATGTCTGTTTGGATATAATGCAAAATCTTAATACAAAGCATAAAAGACTAATATCTTATATTGATGATTTTCCATTAAAAGAAAGGATTTTTAACCTTAAATGTGATTTCTCACCTTTGCTTTGGACAAGATTTGATACTTTTAGGGACTCAAAGGGACATATAAAATTTGCAGAAATAAATTATGATAAGCCATGTGCGCAAAAGGAAATTGGACTGGCGGGGTCAATGGATTTTGAAGGTAATGTTAATGGAGAATTCGAAGAAAAAATGGTTAAAAGCCTAAAAAATGTTTGTGTTGAGTACTGTAAAGGAAAACACAATACTGAAGGCAAAGGTTTAGATGAAAAAATTAATATTGCTTTTTTGATAGACCCGTGCCATTATGAAGAACTTCATGTAGCATATTATTTAAAAGCACTGTGCCAAGACACGAGACTTAATATTTTACAAGTAGGTCCTCAAAATCTGTCAGTTAAAGACAGTTATGTATATGCTTTTGAAAGAAATAAAGTAGATGTAATTTTAAGACTGTTTCCAACTGAATTTTTATATGAGGTAAATGATATAGGAGAAATATTTGATTGCTTTGAAAAAAGTAACGTGTTGATTCTAAATGACCCTCGTATTCTAGCTATTCAAGCTAAGAGTTTGTTTGCATATTTGTGGGAGTTGGTTGAAAGTGACTCTGTTGAGCTCACAAGAGAATGGTCAGATGTAATAAAAAAATGTATACCTTACACCTGTATATTTGATAAAAATAAAACTGATATTGTTTTGAAAAATAAAGACAATTATGTGGTTAAAGCATCTTTGGGTAGATATAGCGGTGAGGTTTATATAGGAAGATTATTTTCTGATATAGCATGGAAAGATCAGATTGGTAAAGTAATTGAAAATAAGAAAATTCATATTATACAAAATGTTATTGATATCAAAAAGGAATATACATATTGTATAGATAAAAATTTAATGAATGTTCCGTGCATAGCATATGGCAACTTTGGAACTTTCCTACTTGGTGATAAAGTAGAAGGCATTTGTGTACGGTGGAGTACTAACTTTTTGACAGATAATAGCACTACATGGATGGCTCCTATAGGAAAAAAGGATTATGGATTAAATCTTCTAAAATATGAATATACGGATAGAAAACAAAAGTGGGATAAAATAACCGAAAAAGCCATATTTGATTATAACTTTACCGGACAATACTCAAATACTGATGAGTACATTTCTTTGAACTCAATGGTTTTGGATAAAACAATTTTCAATGAAATTAATGATGCTAGTATTAAGTATTGCACCATACTTAGAAAAACGTCAGAACTAATAAAGAATAATTTTGATAGTTTTTCTGAACTTTTAGGTATTCCTGCTGCTCTAAAAAATTTAATTTTAAATTCATATACAGATGCTTTCTGTGCTGTGGGCAGGATAGACTTTGTTATGGATAATGAAGGTAAGTTAAAAATTCTGGAAATTAATTCTGAAACACCTGCAGGATTAGTTGAAAGTGTTGGAATACAGAACATTATTCACGAGGATTTAAGTATCCCTTATATAAATATTAATGAGAATTTAAAAGAAAATATTAAAAAATCATTTGAGAAAATACTGGATGATTTTTCAAAAAAAGGGCAAATGAAAAATATTGGTTTTGTTTGTACGAGTTACTTTGAGGATTGGTATAATACTGAAATGCTAATGAAAATTATCAATGAATCAGGAAAATACAACTTGTTCTTGGGGAATGTATATGACATAAAAGTTAAAGATAATAAGCTGCATCTATATGGAAATGAGCTTGATGCTGTATATAGATATTTCCCCCTAGATTGGTTAGCTACAGATATTGAGCTGAAAGATGTATTCGAAGCATTAAATAAAAAGACTTTTAGTATTAATCCAACACATACGATTATTACGCAGTCAAAGGCAATATATTGTGTGATATATGAGTTGTTGGGAAAAGGATTCTTCTTAAAAGGTGAAGAAGATTTTATTCGTAAATACATTCCATATTCTTGTTTCGAACCTGATGAAAACCTTCCTGTTGATTGTATGGCTAAACCTTGTTTGTCCAGAGAAGGGAAGGGGATTGTTATGAGTTATGAGGGTATTGATAGGAATATTAAAGATGTGATACTCCAAGAGAGAATAAATACAAAGCCTTTTGAAATGATGAAACATAAAACAGTAGCTTCGGAAAATAGATTCTTATTCCCTGTGTTAGGAGTATATATTACGGGAGACAAGCCTTCCGGGATTTATACTCGAATGGGAGATTTTGTTACAAATGAAAGAGCTTCATATGTTGCTACTTTCTTAAAATAAAAATAAATTAAATCTAAATATTAGAGGAGGAAATAACATGAACACAGCAATTTTTAACGGCATGGGGTCCACTTTAATTTGGTGGGCTTTGGCAATGGTACTTCTATTAGGAGGATACGTTATTTATGATAAGATATGGACCAAAATCGACTTTAATGCAGAACTTTTAAAAGGTAACGTTGCAGTTGGTGTTGTAATAGCGGGTTTTTTTGTAGCTCTTGGTATAATAATAGCTGCTGCTATATCATAAAATACTTATATAGATAAAAAGAGGCTATGTATTAGCAGTTTTAACTGCTAATACATAGCCCGTTTTTATTCCATCTGAATACTCCGAAAATTAGAAAGGCTGCGCACTAATTATTTAGCGGGACGGCCTTATATCAATTCTTCCCATTCAGTATATAATTCATTTAAAGCTTCTTTAATTGAATTGATCTCACTGCTTATTTTTGAGCTTTCAACTGGATTGGAATATATTCCTTCTAAACATAATTTTTCATTTAATTCTACTATAGATGATTCATAATCTGAAATTTTCTTTTCAATTTCTTTTATATACTGCTTCTTATCTTTTTCAGCCTTTTCAATTTCTTTCTTTTTCTTCTTAGCATTTTGGATTTGTGTTTTTGACATTCCTGCTGAATCTTCCAGCTCTTGAAATCTTAATGGGTTACTCTTTTTTTCCATGTAATAACTGTAGTTTCCTAGATACTCATTTAAACCTGTTTTTGTAAGCTCCATAATTTTATTTATAACCTTATTTAAAAAATACCTGTCGTGGGATATAAGAAGTATTGTTCCATCGTAGCTTAACACAGCATCCTCTAGAGCTTCTCTTGACATTATGTCAAGGTGGTTTGTAGGCTCATCTAGAAGGAGGAAATTAGATTTTGAAAGCATTAGCTTAAGGAGATTGATTCTGCATTTTTCTCCTCCGCTAAGAAGGTTTATTTCCTTAAAAACATCGTCACCCTTGAAAAGGAATGCTGCCAGGGCGCTTCTAATCTGTGTGGTGGTAAGTTCAGGGTAATCATCCCAAACCTCATCAATAATTGTCTTATTTAAATTAAGATTAGACTGTTCCTGATCGTAGTATCCTATAAATACATTTTTGCCTAGTACACAGGTTCCTGAGGTAAATGTCTCTTTCCCCATTATTATTTTCAGCAGTGTAGTTTTACCTATTCCGTTTTCCCCGATTAAGGCACTCTTATCCCCTTTTTTTACATCAAGGTTTACATTTGAAAACAATTCTTTATCAGTAAAGCTTTTGCACAAATTTTCTATATGTAGAACGTCATTTCCGCTTTTGATCTTTGTTTCAAAACCTATTCTTGCAGCCTCCTGTGGTCTGTCCGGGGCTGTTATTCTTTCAACCTTATCTAATGCCTTTTGTCTGCTTTCTGCTGCTTTAATACTTTTTTCCCTGTTAAAGGACCTGTATCGTTCTATAATTTCTTCTTGTCTTTTAATTTCAGATTTTTGAACATTATAGGCTTTTAGTTGTATTTCGTACTCCTTTTTTTTCAGTTCCACATATTCAGAATAGTTACCATTATATGTATTTACCTTTCCGAAACTTAATTCAAAGGTTCTATTGGTTATTGAGTCCAGAAAAAATCTATCATGGGATATAAGTACTATAGTTCCCTTGTAACTTTTAAGATAATCCTCCAGCCATTCAATTGCCTCCAGGTCAAGATGGTTAGTAGGTTCGTCCAGGAGCAGTATGTCTGGTTTTATTAGCAATAGTTTACACAAGGCCACCCTTGTTTTCTGACCGCCGCTTAAAACTTCTATAGATGTATTGAAATCACTCTCGGTAAAACCAAGACCTTTTAGCACACGGCTTATTTCCCCTCTAAAGGTATAACCACCTCTATGTATATAGGTTTCAGTAGCTGTAGTATAGTCTTTAATAAGCTTGTTGTGGTAATCTTCTTTTTCGTGGTCATAGGGTTTATTGAGTTCACTTTCCATATCTGAAATTTTATTTTCAAGTCTGATAAGGTCATCATAAACCATTTCAAGCTCACTGTAAATTGTGTTGCTCATCTCTAAAGAAAGATGCTGAGAAAGATAACCTGTTGTTTTATTTTTATCTATAAAAAGGTCACCGCTGTCAAACTCAACTTCACTTGTTAGTATTTTAAAAAGTGTTGACTTCCCAGCTCCATTAGGACCTATTAAACCTATTTTTTCACCTTCATTTATATTAAAAGTAATTTTGTTCAAAAGCACTTCAATTCCGAAACTTTTGATTATATCTTTACAGCTTAATATAATCATAATATCACCATCCTTAACATTACTATTTTACTATGTAAATTTATATTTTTGTAGTAAATTTTTTAAAATTTGTATTTTTAATATATAAGTTATATGATAAAATATAAACAAACTTATTTAATAAATTATTTCATTAATAATATAAGAGGTGCAAAATGGTGGATAAGAAAAGAGCTATATCTATGGCTGTTATAAAGAGACTTCCTAAGTATCACAGGTATTTGGAGGATTTGATGAAAAATGATGTAGATAGAATATCCTCAAAAGAGTTAAGCGAAAAAATTGGTTTTACTGCATCCCAAATACGACAGGATTTAAATTGCTTTGGTGATTTTGGACAACAGGGCTATGGATATAATGTTACAGACTTGTATAATCAGATAAGCGGCATTTTGGGGCTTACCAGGGAGTACAAGGTAATTATAATTGGAGCAGGAAATATAGGCCAGGCCTTGGCTAACTATTCTAAATTTGACAGGCTTGGATTTTCAGTTCAAGCAATATTTGACATTAATCCAAAACTTATAGGAATTAAAATAAGGGATATAGAAATCAGAGACATAGATACTATGGAAAGCTTCCTTGAAAACGATGACATTCATATTGGTATAATATGTGTTCCAAGTAAGTTTGCACAGGGGATATCAGATATTTTAACAAGAAACGGTGTAAAGGCTATATGGAATTTTGCATCCGTTGATTTAGTGGTACCAGATGGAATCAAGGTAGAAAACGCACATTTAAGTGACAGTTTGTTAACCTTAACCTGTCTTTTGAATGAAAAAGAATAATTGTTATTTTTTAAACTATCAGCGCGCTGATAGTTTT